>CAYSHI010000178.1:0-30424 GCA_964430745.1 uncultured Acidobacteriota bacterium
CCGCTCCCCTTTCCGCAGGACTCGATCGTGGTCTGTAGCCTGGGCGACGCCAGCCTCAATCACTCGACGGCTGTCGGCGCGCTCAACGCCGCGCTGTGGGCCAACTACCAGCACATCCCCGTCCCCATACTCTTCGTCTGCGAAGACAATGGACTGGGCATCTCCGTGAACACGCCGAAAGGCTGGATCGAGCGACGCTGGGGCTCCCAGCCGGGGATGCGGTACTTCCCCGCCAACGGTCTCGACCTGGTGGACACGCACGACACGGCCGTCGAGGCGGTCGAGCACTGTCGGCGCCGACGCGCCCCGACCTTTCTGCATCTCGACCTGGTGCGCCTTCTCGGGCACGCGGGGACCGACGTCGAACTGGCCTATCGAGACATCGAGGAGATCAAAGCAAGTGAGTCGCGCGATCCGGTATTGCTCAACACGGAGCGGGCCCTGAGCGCCGGGCTGGCGACCCACGCGCAGCTCGAGGCCGTCTACCGGGAGACCCACGATCGCGTCCATCGCGCCGCTCGGGAAGCCGCCTCACGGCCGCATCTGGAAAGCGCCGAAGCAATCATGGCGCCGCTCGCCCCCTACACTCCCGACGAGGTTCGATCAGAAGCCGAGCGGAGCGATTACGACGAGGCCCGGGTCGCCCGTTTCGGCGGACCCGAGAGGCTTCCCGAGGGCTTCCCGCCCCGGCACCTCGCCCAGGCCCTCAATGCAGGGCTGCACGACATGCTGGCGAAGTATCCCGAGATGCTGATCTTCGGCGAGGACGTCGCCAAACGGGGCGGCGTCTACGGCATTACGGCTCAAATGTACGACAAAGACAGGGCCGGCCGTGTCTTCAACACGCTGCTCGACGAGCAGAGCATCCTGGGGATGGCCATCGGCGCCGCGCAGCTCGGTTTCCTTCCCGTGCCGGAGATCCAGTATTTGGCCTACTACCACAACGCCGAGGATCAGATCCGCGGCGAGGCCGCCACACTGCAGTTCTTCTCCGCCGGTCGCCTGCGCAACCCGATGGTCGTGCGCATCGCCGGCTGGGGATACCAGCGTGGCTTCGGCGGCCATTTCCACAACGACAACAGCATCGCCGCGCTGCGCGACGTCCCCGGTGTGGTCATCGCCGCGCCCGCCCGAGCCGCCGACGCCGTCGGCATGCAGCGAACCGCGATGGCGCTCGCCAAGGTCGACGGGCGGGTGGTCTTCTTCATCGAGCCTATCGCCCTGTACCGGACCCGCCACTTGATCGACGAGGGCGACGACGAATGGCTCGAGGACTTTCCTCCGCCGGGAACGGCGGTGGAGCTCGGGCGCGCCCGCGTCTATGACGCGTACGCGAACGATCTGGAGGAGCGGACCGCGGACGTAGAGGCGCAGGAGCAACCAGCCCATCTTACAATCGTGAGCTGGGCGAACGGATTGTGGCGATCGCTGCGCGCCGCCCGCACGTTACGTGATGATCACGGGATTCACGCCCGGGTCGTCGACCTTCGCTGGCTCCAGCCACTCGATGTCGAGACCCTTTGCCGGGAGGCCCGAATCAGTGGCCGTGTGCTCATTGTCGACGAAGGGCGCCGAACAGGCGGCACCAGCGAGGCCATCATCACGGCGCTAGTGGAGGAATACCCGTTGCGCCATTCGGGTGAGATGCCACGCTTGGCTCGTTATTGCGGAGAGGACACGTTCATCCCCCTGGGGCCGTCGTGGCGTCACGTTCTTCCCGATGAAGAAGGCATCGTCGAGCATTCCCTAGGCCTGTGTCGCGACAAGAAGGCGACCTCCGCCGACGATCGCGCGGAGCCCGGGAACCATCGCCGGGATGAGGCGCCGTGAGCCGGGCAGCGGTGCTTCTTTGCCCCGGCCGCGGCAGCTACACGGCGAGCGAGCTCGGCTATCTGTCGCGCCCGGCCCCCGAAGCCGCGCGGCGTGATCTCGTCGAAACCGTGCGGCGCGCCGACGAGCGCCGAGCGCAACGAGGTGATCTGCGCATCCTCGACATGGACGGTGCGACGAAGTTCGACCCCGGTTTCTTCGCCGGCGAGAATGCCTCCGCGCTGACGTTCGCGTGCACCGCTTTCGACATGCTGCGGTTGGATTCGGGCGCGCTCGATGTCGTCGCCGTGGGCGGTAACAGCATGGGCTGGTACTCGGCAATCTACGCCGCCGGCGTACTCGGCATCGATGACGCGTTCGATCTCGTCGAGACCATGGGCGCCATGACCCGCGACGGGCAGATCGGCAGCCAGATCGTGTACCCCGTCGTCGATGAGACCTGGCGCGCCGATCCTGTTGCCGCTTCCCACGTGGAAGCGGCGCTCCGGACGGCCCGCGAACAAGGGCATGACGCCGGGTGGTCGATCCGCTACGGCGGGTATGCCGTACTCTGGAGCGACGACGCCGGCGCGGAACGACTTATCGGAGCGCTTCCGGAAACAGCCCGAGGTCGCCGGAAATACCCGATGCCGCTCCCCGGCCATTCAGCATTCCACTCGCCGTTGATGCACGCAGCGAGCGAGCGCGGCTCTCGGGAGCTGGCCGGTTTGCCCTGGCAGGCGCCCACCGTGCCGCTCATCGACGGACGCGGCGCGCAATGGCGCCCCCTCACGACCGACTCGGGCCTGCTGTCGAGATACACACTGGAGACCCAGGTCCTGGAGACTTTCGATTTCACCGCGATGGTTCGCGTGGCCCTGCGCGAGTACGCCCCGGACCTTATCGTTCTGCTGGGCCCGGGCGACGCACTGGGCGCGGCCGCCGCCCAGGTGATCGTCGCCGAGCGCTGGTGCGGCATCGACTCGCGCGAGGCCTTTGCCGAGCGCCAGGCGAGCGACCCGCTGCTGATCTCCATGGGCCGAGCGGATCAAGCGGCAAGCGTGCTGCTTCCCGCAGGCTGAGCCGCCGTCGGCCCGCCCCCGCGGCGCAGGTTCAACAGGGCTGCCCGGCGCGGTATGCTAGCCGGCGACCACATAACCGGGTCGAGGACCCGACGAGACCGGGGCGAGCTCATGGTGAACCGCAGACAGTTTTTGGGTGCAGTCGGCCTCCCCGCGGCAACGGCGTTCGCGCCGATACTCGAGCCGGCCACCCTCGGCCGCACCCTCGAGATACTCGAGGAGCTCACCGCGAGCTCGGCAACACCGCAACAGGTCGCGGCCGACGAGACCATCTGGCGCGAAGTGCAGGCTGCCTACAGCGCCGATCGATCGATCGTGAACCTCAACTTCGGGGGCGTTGGCGCCTCGCCGATCGTCGTGCAGGACGCCATGAAGCGCTACCTGGATTATTCCAACACGGCGCCCGTCTACAGCATGTGGCGTATCCTCGAGCCCCAGGCGGAGGGCGTTCGCCAGCGCCTCGCGCGACACTTCGGCGCCGACACCGAGGAAATCGCCATCACGCGCAATGCTTCCGAGAGCCTGCAGATCTGCCAGCTCGGCATCGATCTCGAGCGTGGCGACGAGATCCTCACGACCACTCAGGACTACGGTCGCATGATCAACACCTTCAAGCAGCGCGAGCGCCGCGAAGGTGTGGTACTCAAGCAGTTCTCCATCCCGGTGCCGGCCTAGGACACGGACGAGATCGTTTCGCTGTTCGAGGAAAACATCACGCCCCGCACGCGGCTGATCCTCATGTGCCACCAGATCAACCTGACGGGCCAGATTCTGCCGGTCAAGGGGGTGGTGCAGATGGCCCGACGCCACGGTATCCCGGTGATCGTCGACGGCGCGCATGCCTATGGCCAATTCGCCTTTCGCCACGACGACCTCGACTGCGACTACTACGGCACCAGCCTGCACAAATGGCTCAACGCGCCGCACGGCACCGGGCTGCTCTACGTGCGACGCGACAAGATCGCCGACCTCTGGCCGCTGATGGCGGCGCCGGAAAATCAGCGCGAAGACATCCGCAAATTCGAGCAGATCGGCACCCATCCCGAGGCGAATTTCCTCGCCATCGGCGACGCCCTGACGTTTCACGAGGGCCTCGGCGATGACCGCAAGGAGGCTCGGCTCCGATACCTCCGCAACTACTGGGCGGACCGCTTGCTGCAGAACGATCGTATCCATCTGAACACGAGCCTCGACCCGCGCTTCTCATGCTGCTTGAGCAACGTCTACATGGACGGCATCGACACCAGCGGGCTTGGCACGTACATGTGGAATCAGCACCGCATCATCGTCACGCCGATCAACCACGCCGAGTTCACCGGGCTGAGGGTGACCCCGAACGTCTGCACGACGCTCGAGGAGCTCGACCGATTCTGTGACGCCATGGAGCATGTCGCAAAGAACGGCCTGCCGGCCTGAGATCGCAACGACCTCCAAGTCCGCTATCCCCACGCAAGGAGCTCACTCGATGCCGACATCGTCGCGGCGTTTCGCCATGTTGACTGTCGCAATCGCCCTCACGCTGACCATCATGTCGGCGTCCGTCGTCCCCACCGCCGTCGCTGCGCCGCAGAGTCGGGTCACCACGCCGATGGAGGAATTCGGCAACAAAATCGGTGACGACTACTTCCTCGCCAACTACCAGCAGCTCGTGGCGTACTGGCAGAAGCTCGAGGACGAATCCGATCGCATGACGCTGGAGGTCATCGGCGAGACGGAACAGGGCCGGCCCATGTACATGGCCATCATCACCTCGCCCGAGAACCACCGAGACCTCGACCGCTACAAGGAAATCTCGAAACGGCTCGCCCTGGCCGAGGACGTCGACGAGGACGAAGCGCGGGAGCTCGCCGCCGAAGGCAAGTCGGTGGTCTGGATCGACGGCGGCCTGCACGCCACCGAGGTCCTGGGCGCACAGCAGCTCATGGAGCTCGTTTACCAGCTCAACAACCTCACGGACGCCGAGACGCTGCGCTTCCTCGACGACGTCATTGTGCTCGCCACCTGCGTCAACCCCGACGGCCTCGATCTCGTCGCCGATTGGTACATGCGCAACCCCGTTCCGGAACAGCGCAGCACGCGCGGGCTGCCGGTTCTCTATCAGGAGTACACCGGCCACGACAACAACCGCGACTTCTACATGTCGACGCAAAAAGAAACCATCGCCATCAACAACATCCTGTACCGCGAATGGTTTCCGCAGATCGTCTACAACCACCATCAGACCGGCCCCTCGGGCACCGTCCTCTTTGCCCCGCCGTTTCGCGGCCCCTTCAACTTCAACCTCGACCCGCTGCTGATTCTCGGCATCGACACCGTCGGAACGGCCATGCACAGCCGTTTCGTGCGCGAGAACAAGCCGGGTGCCACGATGCGTTCGGGTGCCGGGTACTCCACCTGGTGGAACGGCGGTCTCCGCACATCGCCCTACTGGCACAACCAGATCGGGCTGCTCACCGAGACCATCGGCAGCCCGACGCCGATGTCGATTCCCTTCAACCTGCGACGCCAGCTTCCCAGCAACGACCTGCCCTTCCCCATCTCGCCGCAGGAATGGCACTTCCGCCAATCGATCGACTACTCGGTCACCGCCAACCGCGCGGTGCTCGATATCGCCAGCAAGCTGCGTGAGGACTTTCTCTTCAATATCTGGCGCATGGGGATGAACTCCATCGAGCGCGGCAGTGGCGATACTTGGACGCGTTCACCGGCGCGGATTCAAGCTGTCGAGGAGGCGTTGGCGGCGTCGCCGCCGGCCGGCTCCGACGCCCCGCCGACCGGTGGCGGACGTGGCGGCGGCAGCGTGCCGATCGAGTACTACGAGAGCCACTTCCGTGCCCCCGATGCACGCGATCCGCGCGGTTACATTCTTCCCGCCGACCAGGCCGATTTCCCCACCGCAACCAAGTTCGTCAACACCCTGATCAAGAGCGGTGTCACGGTTCACCGCGCGACGGCTGACTTCACAGTCGACGGCACGGCGTACGCTTCCGGCTCGTACGTCGTCATGTCGGCCCAGGCGTTTCGCCCCTTCGTGCTCGACATGTTCGAGCCACAGGTGCACCCGGATGACTTCGCCTACCCCGGCGCCCCGCCGACTCGCCCCTACGACGTCGCCGGTTGGACCGTCGCCTACCAGATGGGCGTCGACTTCGATCGCATCCTCGAGGGCTTCTCGGGCCCCTTCGAACGGCTCGCCGACCTGACGGCTCCCCCGCCCGGCATGGTGAGCAACGCTTCGGGCGCGGCCGGCTACCTGTTCAGCCCGCAGCAGAACGACTCCTTCAACGCCGTCAACAACCTGCTCGCCGCCGGTGATTCGGTGTTCCGTTTCGGCGATCCCGTGACCGCCGGCGGCGTCGAGTTCCCCGCCGGGGCCTTCTACGTGAGCGCCGGCAGCGGCACGGCGGATCGTGTCGCCGAGCTCGCCCGCGAGGTCGGCGTCTCGTTTGTCGGAACAGCGTCTCAACCGGGCGGCGACATCCAGGCGCTGAAACCCGTGCGCATCGGCCTCTGGGATCGCTTCGGCGGCGACATGCCGGCCGGCTGGACCCGCTGGCTGCTCGAGCAATTCGACTTCGATCTGCAAGTCGTCTTCGCACCGGACCTCGACGCCGGCGATCTCAACAGCAGGTTCGACGTGCTCGTGTTCATGAGCTCGGGGATTCCCGGTGATGGCCCCGCGGGCGGTCGGGGGGGGCGAGGCGGTCGAGGAGGCGGCATCGATGAAGGCGAGCTGCCGGCGGAGTTCCGCGGGCGCCAGGGAGCCGTGACGGTCGCTCAAACCATCCCGCAGCTCCGTAGCTTCGTCGAGAACGGCGGCACCCTCATCGCGGTCGGCAACAGCGCCATGAACATCGCCGCGCACTTCGACCTGCCGGTCGAGAACCACCTCACCGAGCGTACTCCCACGGACGGGGTGCAGCGTCTGGGAAGCGAGAAGTTCTACGTGCCCGGCTCGATCCTCGAGGTGCAGGTCGACAAGAATCACCCCCTGGCCTGGGGCATGGGCGACTCAGCCGATCTTTTTTTCCGCAACAGCCCGGTCTTCCGCCTGCGCCCGAACGCCGCCGCGGGCGGCGTCGAGCCCGTCGCGTGGTTCGGTCCGAACCCACTGCGCAGCGGGTGGGCATGGGGAGAGACGTTCCTCGAAGACGGCGTCGCCGCTGTAGCGGCCAAGGTCGGCCGGGGCAACGTCTTCCTGTTCGGCCCGGAGATCAACTTCCGCGCGCAACCGCATGGCACGTTCAAGTTGCTCTTCAACGGTATCTACGCCGATACGGAGAGTGGTGGAGGAATGCGCAACTGACGGAACAGTCGACCGCTTCGAAGCCGCGAATCGAATGAGAACGGCCGGCCGGCCCCTCGTCACACGGGGCGCCGGCCGTTTCTCTGTTCAACGCAGCCCGCGAAGGCGCCGGCGAGCTTTCTCCAGTGCCTCCTGGACCCCCTCGGCCACGGAAACCGGATCGTCGAGGTCGTCGATCTCGAGCTCTTCGCGCCGCCATTCCTGGAACGGGGCGAGGTTCATGACGAGGTGACCCTCAAGCTTGCGCGGCTCTCCCTCGACCTTGCGAACGGCGACGATCAGCCCGGCATCGGCGATGTTCCGCGCCGTTACCAGGGCAACGTCTGCGGCGTCGGAGATCTGCCGGCGCAGTACCTGCAAGACCGTGAGCATGGTTCCCTGGTCGAGGGCGTCGGGAATCGGAGCTACATCCACGAACAGGCGAACGGCCCGCAGTTGCTCGACAAGGTCCGCGGGCGGCGAAGAGACATCCTGCAGCGCACGCAGAAGCGCGGTAACCGCCGCGTCGTCCTGGTGGGCGCGGATGGCATGGTGCCAGGCCAGATCGTACTCGCCCAGCCCGTGCGCGGTCCGGGCAAGCAATGCGTGAACATTGCCATTACCCGGGCGCATCGCCACAACACGAAGCAGATCGTCGCGAGCCCTCTCCTCAAATCCCATCTGGAGGAGGGCCCGCGCCCTGACCAAATAGAGCGGCCAGTAGCCGGGGTCGAGGCGGGCAGCCAGGTCCAGTTGCTCCACGGCGTCCTCCGCGTTTCCTTCCTCGAGGACCCGAACGCCGTCACGCACGAACTCTTCCGCGCCGCGCGTGTCCACCAGGCGTCGGTAATACCCGGGACGCACGAAGATCTCCACGTCATCGCGCGTCGTCTCGAGCCCGACGCGATGCCATACAAGCCCGCCACGCGGCGTCGCCTCGGCATCCGGCGGTGGCCGATAGCCCACCATGTACGACGACCGCAGCATGGTGATCACGGTTGCGAACTCCTCGCGCACGTCATCTCGCTCGTCTCCCACGATCAATCGACCACCGGTGATGTGCGCCAGGTACTCCAGCCGGTTCTGGAGCTCTCGCGCGAAATCGCGCCGCCGCAGGTACCAACGCTGAGGTAGTGTGCCGGGCCGGAGCGGCCGGTTCCTCCGTGGCGCCAGAGCATCCCCGATGGCCACGGGAAAGATCGGCGCCGGGTCCGACCACGCGTTCACGACGGTGTCCGCGTACGTCGCCAGGCTGTGCTCGTCGCCACCGTCGCTGAGCACGACAACCGCGGTACGCCGAACCGTGTTCGGAATGCCCATACCGCGCGGCGGCAGGGCCGCGCCACAGCTCTCCCCATCGTACGAGACCTCGCGCCAGCCGCGCTCGTCGCGCGGCGCGCTGCGATAACGGCTGCGGTCGACGCTCGAGAGACCTTCGTACAGCGCGTCGTACAGCGCCGTGCCGCCTTCCAGCTCCATGCCGCCGATGATCGCCGCGAGCAGCGGGGCATCGGGCCGCGCCCAGGCTGCCGGCCCTACATATTGCTGGAACGGTACGAAGTAGACGCAATCATGGGGCCCCAGCGCCTCGAGAAACGCCATGGCGTCGTCCCGCACGCTGGGGGCGTTCTCCCGAATGCTGCCGCTCGTATCCAGCACCAGCGCCACATCGAGCGGCGTCTCCTCGGAGGTCGCGAACAACGTGATCTCCTGCAGTTGCCCGTCCTCCATCAGTCGGAAATCGTCCGCCGAGAGGCCGACGACAGGCTCCCCGTCTTCGTCGAGAACCGCGACGTTGAGGACGACGAGCTCCACACCTGCCCGGTACACCGGCATGTCATCGCGCGAGGGAACCTGCCGCTGCTCATTTCCCGCGCGAAGCGAAGCCTCCGCACCGAACACACATCCCACCAGGATCAGGCTCCCCACGCACAAGCGGCGGGGTGACACCGGGAGTCGAAACCGAGATTCGCGAGGCATGCACTCAATCCTATGCCCGAAGCGGCGCTGATTCCCGCTTCCGGTGTGGCCGGCCTTCCACGGAAACCGCCGATCCGGGCCCGCGTACGGGGACGGATCGAACACGCTATGCGATCGTTCGCCGCCCGCCAACCCCTGGCCGACCGCGCGCCGAGGTGTCCCCGGATTCCCGCCGGAGCCCTGCTATAGTTCGAACGTTCTTCAGCGACCCATCGGAGGTAGCCCATGCATCGCTCTCCTGTAGCGGCACTCTCGTATCGACCGGCGGCGCTCCCAGCGCTCGTTGCCTTGACGCTCATTCTCACGTTTTCGGCGGCGCCCGCGTTGGCCCAACAGCGAGGCTTGGCCCCGGCGGATTTCTACAAGGAAGTCGGCGTCGGCAGCGTGGCGATGTCTCCGGATGGATCGATGGTGGCTTTCGTGGTCACCACGACGGTCGAAGAGGATAACCGCCGGCATCGGGAGATTTGGATGCAGCGCCTGAGCAACGGCATGCCTGACGAAGCTCCCTTTCGCTTCACCTCGCCCACCGAGGAGTCCAGCTCTCCCGGTTGGTCGCCGGACGGACGGCTCTTGAGTTTCAGCTCGCGCCGTGGCGACGACAGCAACTCGATCTGGTTCATCCGCATGGACGCGCCTTCCGGCGAGGCGTTCCACATCGAGGGCGTCGACGCCACACCCGTGTGGTCGCCGGACGGCAACTGGATCGCCTTCACCCGCGCTCCCCAGGACGACGAAGCCGAGCTACCGAGGGAGGGTTGGATCGCTCCCGACGCCATCAGCCGCACGCTCGACGCCGAGCGCTTCGACGGCCGCGTCGTCACCTCCACCCGCTACAAGCGCGACGGAAGCTTGCAGCTGCAGCCGCACTTTTCCGTGCGCGACAAGAACCAGCTATTCGTCGTTGCCGCCGCCGGAGGAGAGCCTCAGCAGCTCACGGAGCAGACGTTCGACGTCGGCGGACCCGTCTGGTCGCCCGCCGGCGACATGCTCTTGTTCACCGGAAACGAGCGCCAGGACGACGAACGAAACGACGAGCTGACGGGCGACGTCTTCGCCGTATCACGGACCGGCGGAGACGTGCGCCGACTGACCGCGGACCCCGGTTCCGAAAGCTCGCCGGCGTACGCGCCGGACGGCGGCCGCATTCTGTTCAGCTCGACAGCCGAGCGAGGTGCACTCGCTGCCCTCATGGTCGTGGACGTCGAGGCCGACGGCACGTTCGCCGGCACCCCGCGCAATATCCTCGGTGATTGGGATCTCGGCGCCCGCGGCGCCGCGTTCACCGCCGATGGGAGCTCGATCCGCTTCAGTGCCGGTATCGGCGGCAACTCCCATCTCTTCGAGATTCCCGCCAGCGGGGGCGATGTCGCGCAGATTACCAGCGGCGATCGTCGCCTGAGCGGCTTCAGCGGGACTTCGGACGCTTCTCTGATGGCCTTCACGGCAACGGACGTAACCCATCCGGCCGAGTTGTACGTGGCCGCAGGCGACGGCACCGGCGAGACCCGTCTCTCGTCCTTCAACGACGAATGGCTTTCAGCTGTCGCCCTTCAACCCGCCGAGCGCCTCACCTGGACCGTCGCCGACGGCACCGAGGTGGAAGGATGGCTGATCAAGCCCGTGGGCTTCGACGCGAGCCGCAGCTATCCGATGGTGTTGAAGATCCACGGCGGCCCGCACGGCGCATACGGCAACACCTGGTTTCGCACCTTCCACGTGCTCTCCGCCTCGGGCTTCTTCGTGCTCTATCCGAACCCACGCGGGTCGAGTGGCTACGGCCACGAGTTCCAGTACGCCACGCGCGGCAAATGGGGCGAAATGGACCAGGAGGACTTTCTCACCGGCGTGGACACGGCGATGGCGGCATACTCGCAGATCGATCCCCGGCGCGTCGGCGTTTCCGGCGGCAGCTACGGCGGCTTCTTCACCAACTGGCTCACCGCCACGACGGATCGTTTTGCCGCCGCGGTGACCAGCCGTTCGATCACCAACTGGGAGAGCTGGTACGGGGCCTCCGATGCCCAGGGACTGACCGAATACGAGTTCTTCGGCCCACCCTGGGAGCAGCGCGAGCTGTACCGGCGGCTCTCCCCCATCTCGTACGTGGAGAACGTGACCGCTCCGACGCTGATCATCCACAGCGAGAACGACTACCGCACCCCCATCGCCGACGGCGAGCAATGGTTCATCGCTCTGAGGAAACGCGGCGTACCCGCCGAGCTGGTCCGCTACCCCCGCTCGTCACACGGTCTCTCGCGCACCGGCGAGCCATGGCTGCTGGTCGACCGGCTCGAGCGCCTGCGCACGTGGTTCACCTACTGGCTCATCGAGGTGCCCGCCGCCGAAGGCACGGCCGGTCAACGCCGTTGATCCCCGTTCGCGGCCGCGTCAGCGACGCAGTGCCTGGATCGAGGCCGGCAGCTCGAAGACGGACGGGTCGACGCCATCGTATTCGACGGTCTGTATGGTGAGCTGCAGGGCCTGTCCCGACCCCATCTCCTGCAACATGGTGGCCGGCCGCAGGATGCCGTTGAAGTCCTGATAGTCGCGCAGGTACGTGACCACATTGATCTTGCCCATCACCGTGTCCTGTTCACCCTCGACACCCGACATCAGCCCGGTCTCGACGTCGAAGTACTCGAAACGTTCCTGCCCGGAGGTGTGGACCAACCTGACCTTGTGCGCGGGCCGGCCATCGAACTCGACGAGCTCGACCTTCTCCATCGACTCGAAGTTCTCGGGATTGTGGAGGTCCGAGTAGAAGTCGCTCTCGCTGACGAGCTGATCGAGCTCTCCACCCTGCAGCAAGCGCTCCCCCATCATCGTGTCGATCGACCACGCGACCTCCCCGTCGTATCCCAGGCGCGTCTCGAAACCCGCGTCCGCGAAGCTCAGCATTTGCAGCATCTTGTCGGGCGCCGCCATGTAGACCTCCATCTCGCCGACCAATCCCTGCCCCAAGACCTCGACGACCCCGGTCGAATGAAGCGACGAGTGGCCCTCGACGGCTGCGCGCCCGCCGATCGCCTCTACGTAGCGATCGACGACCTCCGCAACAGAGGGCAATCCTTGCGAATGCGCCGGCGATGCGGGTGTGAGGACGGACAAGACGATGAGGGCGATGACGAATCGGAGCGGGGTCCTGACGAGTTGCTGCATTCGAATCTCCTGCGATCGGGTCTCGGAGGGTGTCCTGGAAGCACGGTGACGCTGGGGCCGCCGTGGGGCCGCTGAAGTGCGGGTGAGGCGCCGGCCGGCTCTCGAGGTCCTGTCAGCGCTGCCGCACGATCCACTCTACCGCAGCGTCCAGGGTCGGATCTCGGCCTTCGAGCAGATCCTCGCGGCTCAGCTCGACGATCTCGTCCGGCACCACTCCCCTGCCTTCGAGGCGTACTCCGGTGCCACTGACGACGAAGTCGGCAAACGCGTGCTGCAGGACATCGCCATTGGGGAGCTCGTCCATGAGCGAAGGCAACACGGCCCCCATCGATCGCTGCCCGAAGATCTTCGCCCGACCGATCGCCTGCAGCCCGGCGGCGAACACCTCCGACGTGCTCGCGCTCGTATTGTCGATGAGAATGGCAAGGGGACCGGCGAATGGCTCCACGCGATTGCCGGAAGCATCGATCCGCCGCGGATTGGCGCGAAACTGCAGCTCGCTTTCGCGCGTGCGCATGGTGCCGAGCGCAACGCTCTCATCGACGAAATGCCCGCCGATACCCATCACCATGCCGCCGAGCCCTCCGGGATTACCTCGAAGGTCGAGCACGATACCGTCCGACTCTCGCGATGCGTCGATAGCCTCGTCGAACTGCCTGGCGATTATCGGCAGCCAGATGTTGAAGGCGATGAGACCGATTTCCAGGTCGACATCCGGGTGTAGCAGCTCGCTCTCGAGTCGAGCATGAAGCGGCGGCATGTTGCCGAAGCGGACGAGCTCTCCACGCGGCGCGGTGCGTGTGATGCGCACGCTTTTGTCGGCGTCGTCTTCGTCCAGAAAGGCAATCTCTAGCGCGCTGCCCGGCATCCCCGACAGGCGCCGATCCATGCTTCGCTGCGCCTCGGTCCGGACCGTGTGAGCGTCGACCGACTCGACCGTCGGCAGCACCGTCTCGGTGGCATCAAAGCCCGAGACTTCGCTCACCACCCAGCCCGGACGCACGCCGGCCGTAGCGGCGGCGCCATCGTCGTCGACCCGGGCAACGATGAAGCGACCGTCGATGATGACCGTTTCGAATCCCGGCTCCCCCGGACCACCGCCATCGGAGCGCTCGCCGCCACCCCCCCGAACCGCGCCCAGCGCCTCGCTCGGCCAGAGGGCGAAGTGCGACTGCTCCAATCTTCCGAGCATCTCGACGATAAGCCGCCGCAGCTCTCCCGGCGTCTGCGCCGACGCTGCTTGCGGGCGCAGCTCTTCCCGCACGGCGACCCAGTCGACGCCGTTGAAGTCCGGATCCCAATGGGTCTCGTAGATGATGGTCCAGGCGCGGTCGAACGTCTCGAGTAGCTCGTCCTGGACGGCCCGTGCGCCGAATGAAGCCCCTGTGTGCCGCCGCGGCGCGGCCCCCGGGTCGGCTACGACCCACGCATCGGCTGCCGCGGCGACGGCCACGACCAGGAACAGGACCAAGGCCGGCAGCAGGGCGCGCGCCAAGGCACATGGGGGACGACCCGTCACCGAACGTCCTCGATGACCCACAACCCGCCGGACCGGTCCTCTACCGGGATGATCAGGCTCGTCGACGTCACCGCAAACTTCGTGTACAGGACCGCCTCCGGTAATCCGTGATCGAGGTCCTCGAAGCTCGTTACCTGGAAAGCAGCAGCCATCTCGCCCGGCCGTTGCGCCCAGATGTTGAATGCGCCGCTGCGGTCCGATGCGAAAAAGAACCAGCGTTCGTCCGGCGACCAGGCGGACCAACCCTCCTGCGCATCGCTCACCGCCATCGGACGCGCATCACCTCCGCCGTTGGCATCGACGACCCACACGTCGCCGCCTCCGCCGTCACGGTTGGTCCAGAACGCGATCTGTCGTCCGGACGGTGAGTACGTCGGGTACATCTCGAAGCTGTCCTCGACGGTCAGCCGGCGGCGCTGGCCCCCGTTGCCGATGGTCATCGCCCAGATGTCCCAGTTGCCGGCCCGGTTCGAGTAGAACGCGACTTCACTGGCATCGGGAGCCCACGAGGGCATGACGTCTCTGATCGGGTGCTCGGCGTCGCTGACGCGTGTCGGCACGCACTCCAGAGCACAGGGAGCGCGCCAAAGCTCGTAGGCGTTCCGTGACGTCGAGGTGAACAGCAGTCCTTCATCGACCGGCGAAAACGCTCCGCCGACCTCCCGGACGCCTCTTTCCCATACCGCGCTTACCTTCCTCTCCAGACCTTCATCGTCGAGGCGCATGGCGTACAGCTGACCTTGGTCCGAGGTGCGGTGAGCCGTCCACACGACTTGCGTGCCGTCGGCAGACACCGACGGGTAGTAGTTGCTGTCCGACGCGCCGGTCAGCTGTGTCGGAACGCCGGTCAAACGCCCCGTCTGCGGGTCGAACTCGTACGACCATAGATGTCGCACCACCCGCCGGGCCGCGTAGGCGAGTTGTCGGTTATCGGGCGAAAGGGCGGGTTGGACGTCATCGGTGGTAGGCCAGGTCAAGCGGACGGGTTCGTCCGACGGCTTCCCGGTGGAATCGAGCGCTACCTTCCAGATGTCCTTGTTGCCTCCATACGGTCCCAGGCTCAGGATCAAGAAGCTGCCGTCGTTCGCGGCGGCCAGGCCGGATACCTCCTGGCCGGCGGGGACCAGCCCCAGCGGGGCGCCTTGGCCTCCGTCGGCCGAGATCACGTAGACATCGGCATCGGAGCGGTTCCAGTAGTAGATCCGGCGTCCGTCATGCGACCAGATCGGGTGCGGGGAGCCCGCGGTGCCTTCGACCAAGACGGACGGCTCGGCCCCTGCCTGCGCCGCCACCAGATAGACATCACCCCGCCATTCGAAAACGATGCGCGAAGCGTCCGGAGACCACTTCGGCCGCGCACCGAAGCTCGTCAGCCGGCCCGGTCGCCCGCCGTGCGGCGACACGAGTTGGATTCCGTTGTTTCCGAAATCGCTGGTGTACGCGATCGACGAGTCGTCGGGCGCCCAATCGGGATCCGTCTCGTTGCCGGGGAGCTCGGTGATCCGCCGGGCCCGGCCGTCGGCCTCCTGGTGCCAGATGTCCATGCTCCCGGACACGTCCGACGAATACGCCAACTCCGCGCCGTTCGGCGACCACGAGGGCGACCCCACCAAACTTGACTGGCTCGTCAACCGAAGGGGCGCCGGCTGCGCTCGGCGCGCCACGTCCGTCGTCGCCCCGCCTCCGGCGCCGTCGGTATTGCGGCCCCACCAGATGCCCGTCGCCAGCGCCCCGACAACCAGAGCCACGCCGGCGACGCCGCGCACGATCGGCATGACGGGACGAGGCGGTAACGGCGCCGGTCGCACTTCCGGCTCCTCGATCAACGGCACGACACGCTCGAACTCACCCGACTGGAGCTCCCCCTTGAGGTCGTCGAGAGCGTTGCGCAAATCGATGGCCGTCTGAAAACGCCGCACCGGGTCTTTTGCCAGGCACGTCCGTATGATGCGTGCCAGGTGGGGCGGCAACCCGGGCCGCAGACGCGTGATCAACGTCGGTGTATCCCGGATGATCGACGACATGACGGATATCGGCGTGTCGCCGTCAAACGGAACCTCGCCGGTTGCCATCTCGTACATCAACACCCCCAGGGCGAAGATGTCCGAACGGTGGTCCGCGGCCCTTCCTTCGGCCTGCTCCGGCGACATGTAGGCGACGGTGCCGATGATCTGCCCCTCGAAGGTCAAGCCGACGGTGGAGGGGTCGGCCGCCGAGAGCGCGCCGACGCCGCCGTTTCGCAGCTTCGCCAGGCCGAAGTCGAGCACCTTGAGGCGACCGTCGTCCGTGACCATGACGTTGGACGGCTTCAGATCGCGGTGGACGATGCCCTTGCGATGGGCGGCCGCCACCGCCTCGACCAGGCGCAGCGCCAGGTCGAGGAAATCACCCACGCCCATGCCGTGTTCCGGTACGATCTGGTCGAGCGTCTTGCCTTCGACGAGCTGCATCGTGAGGAAGTGCGTGCCGTCGTCCTCCTCCACCGAGTAGATCGTGACGATATTGGGATGGTCGAGGGCGGCGATCGCCTTGGCTTCCCGCTCGAAGCGCTCCCGCCGCTCAAAATCGTTGGCGAACTGCGCCCTCAGCACCTTCAGCGCCACTTCGCGGTCGAGGCTGGCGTCGTACGCCGCATAGACCTGCCCCATCGCTCCGGAGCCCAGGGCTCGGACGATCTCGTAACGTCCCAGGTATTCGCCGATTACAGGGGCCTTCATCGACACGCTCTGCGCGCGACCGCCATGCGGCGCGCGTCGTTGGACAGATCAGAATTCTACGCCGGTTTGCCCCGGTTCGTCACGCACGAGCCGCCCTCCCCGGGTTCCGGGACGGCCGCCGTGTTTCCACCGCAGATCACGACACCGACGCTCTCTGCCGGTTCCGGTCGGTAAGCACCACACAACAGCGCCGCCAGGGACGCCGCGCCGCCCGGCTCTGCAAGAATGCGATACCCGTCCCACAGAAGCCATTGTGCTTCCAGAATGGCCTCGTCGGGCACCAGAACCGAGGCGGCGACGTGTTCTCGCGCCACGGCAAACGGAACCTTCCCGATTCGGCGCGCACCGAGCGAGTCGGCGGCGATGCCGCCGACGGGAACCTCGACCGGCTCGCCCGCTTCTCGTGCGGCAGCCAGAGCGGGACAACCCTCCGGCTCAACCGAAACGACCCGCCGGCGGCTCGCATACCAGGCGGCCACCCCCCCAGCCAGCCCACCGCCCCCGACAGCTACCAGGATCGTATCCAGTTCGGGGAGCTGCTCCTCGATCTCGCGTCCCGCGGTGCCCGCACCGGCCACCACCTGCTCGTGATCGTAGGGATGAACCAGGAACGCGCCGCTCTCTCGCGCGCGCTCGAGGCACGCGTCCATGGCGTCGTCGTAGTACCGACCCGTAACGGTTACGTGGGCTTTCTGCCGGCGGATGCGCTCCGCCTTGAGGGGGGGAGAACCCTCGGGCACGAAGATCTCGGCGGGGATGCCCAGAGTGCGGGCGACGTACGCCACCGCCTGCCCATGGTTACCTCCGGATGCGGTGATCACGCCGGCGGCGGGCACATCGGTGCAGAGGATGTGATTGAACGCCCCTCTCGGCTTGAACGAACCGGTGTGTTGAAAGAGCTCGAGCTTGAGCGATACCGCCGCGTCCACCCCGAAGGCTCCGCGTTCGAGCCGCATCACCGGCGTGCGCCGGACGTGTGGCGCGATGCGCTCGGCGGCAGCATCGATGTCTTCGCCCGTCACCATGCCTTTAATCATCCAAGCACACCCGGACATTGTCGAGCAGGTCCGTGAGGGAAAAGGGCTTCTCCAGCAGCATTCGCGCCGGACCGGCGAGTCGCGCCGCTACGATCTCTTCCGAGTAGCCGCTCATGAACAGAACCTTCAGGTGAGGATTCCGCTCGGCCAACTGATCGGCGAGCTCCGGCCCGCCGAGCCCCGGCATGACGACATCGGTGAGCAGGAGGTCGAGGTCGCCCCTCAGCTCCGCCGCAAGATCCAGCGCCTCCACCCCGTTGCGCGCAGCGGTCACTTCATATCCGTTGTCGCGCAGAACCGTGTCGAGCAGTCCGCGGATGCGCTCGTCATCTTCGACCACGAGCACAGTGCGCGAGGAGGTGTCCGCCACCCTCTCGACTTCGGGCTCCTCCGGAGCCACGCGATCGTCCTCCACATCCGCCGGCGGCGCTCCCGTGCGCGGGAGGACGACCCGGAACGTGGTGCCCTTTCCCGGAGAGCTCTCGACCTCCACGACGCCACCGCTCTGCCGCACGATGCCGTAGACCGTCGCGAGCCCCAGCCCGGTGCCCTTTCCAACCTCCTTGGTGGTGTAAAACGGATCGAAGATCTGCGGCCGGATCTCGTCATCCATCCCCATCCCGTTGTCGTGAACGGCGATCTCGATGTGCTCTCCATCGGAGATACCGGATAGCGAGTCCGTCTGCTCCGAAGACAGCGAAACGTTGGACGTGGTCATCGTCAGGACACCGCCGCCCGGCATCGCATCGCGGGCGTTCAGTGCCAGGTTTACCAGGACGTGCTCGAGCTGGGCCGGATCCACCAGCGCCCAGCCGAGATCCGGGGCGAGCTGGCAGTCGAACGTGATCTCTTCACCCAGAGACCGCCGCAACATGCTTCGAACGCTGCGAACCACCTCGTTGGCGTGCACCGGCCGCGGGATCAGCACCTGCCGACGGGAGAACGCCAGAAGCTGGCGCACGAGAACGGCGCCGCGCTCGGCGGCCTCGTCGATCTGCCGCGCGTCTTCCCATTCGTCGCTTCGTGCAGGCAAGCGCCCCAGGAGCCGCTGCCCCCGGCCGCTGATGATCGTCAGCAGATTGTTGAAGTCGTGCGCGACGCCGCCGGCGAGCTTTCCGATCGACTCCAACCGCTGCGACCTCCGCAGGCGTTCCTCGCTCCGTTGCAGCGCCTGTCCCGTGCGCGCCAGTTCGTCGCGCTCCTCCTCGAGCAACCACACGACCATGCCGAGCCCCATGGCGAATTGCAGGAGCAGATCGACGAAGCCCAGGAGCGCCAGCCCACCACCCGTCACTCGAAGGCCGAGTACGTCGAGCGCATTGAACGCAAAGTAGTTGAGCTGCTCCACGCCGTACAGAATGAAGGCGCCCAGGACGATGGCGCGGCCGTAGCCCCGGCGCCACCCGCCGTTTCTCGCCAGCCAGATGCCGGCGGCAAGGTACGCTGCTCCCGCCACCAGCCCGCGTATCCCGATGCGGACGAAAAAACGAGCTCCCCCGAGCTCGGGGTCGCCCGTGAACATGAGCGCGAGGATAACGGCCAGGATCGCGCATGCCACCAGTATCACGTTGCGCCACGTGCGCGATGCCGGGCGATTGCGCGCCACCGAATAGGTCCCGAACAGAAGGAACGCGACCTGTGTGTAGCCGGCGATCAGCGAGACGATCGCCACCGACAGGCGCACGACGTGCTGCGGCGGATACGCGCTGGTCCAGGCGACCGCCAAGAGCCCGCCGGAGACATACACGCACAGCATCGCCCAGCTCCGCGACCACTCGCGAAGATAGGAGTGTCCGTAGGCGTGATGGAACCGGGCCAGAAGCACCGCGAGAAAACCCGTCGCGACGATCTGCACGAGATAGACCGTGTACAACGTGTACATGTCTGGCATACGCGTACCGGCCCCTCGCTGGCGGCGTTTCCCCCGGCCCCGACACGGATGGGCGGAGCTTGCTCTCCGCCCTGTCCCCGTCTACTTGTCGCTCTTGCCCTTCTCCCAGGCTTTGATGCCCTCGACCATCCACAACGGCGGCGTTTCGTCCTTCAGATAGTGATCGAAGAACTCCTGCATGCGCACGGTGTAGTCCTTCTGATTCACACGCTGGCGCAAACCATGTGCCTCGCCGTTGTAGTTGAACATCCAGGCGGGCTTCTCCAAGCGCCGCAGCGCCATGATGAACTCGATGCCCTGATACCAGGGCACAGCGCCGTCCTCATCGTTGTGGAGGATCAGCAAGGGTGTCTCGATCTTGTCCGCCCAGAAGATCGGCGAGTTCTCGACGTAGCGCAGCGGCACCTCCCACAGGCTGGCACCCAGACGGCTTTGCGTCTGCTCGTATTGGAACTGACGCACCATGCCGCTGGCCCAGCGAATGCCGCCGTACGCACTCGTCATGTTGGATACGGGAGCTCCCGCCTCCGCCGCCGCGAAGATGTTGGTCTGCGTGACCATGTAGGAGATCTGGTATCCACCCCACGAATGCCCCTGAATACCGATACGGTCAGGGTCGACGAATCCCTCTTCGACAAGCATGTTGATACCCGGAAGCACGCACTTGAGTGCGTCTTTTCCCGGGTAGCCGGTGCCGTACTCGATGTCCGGCATCCAGATCACGTAGTCGTTGCTTGTGTAGTACGCCGCGTTGATCGAGGTCCCCGGCGAGGGATGACGGAAGTTGTGCAGCCCCTGGTGCAGCGTCTCGTAGATGTAGACCATCAACGGGTACTGCCGATCGGGGTCGAAGTTCTCCGGCTTGATGAGGATCCCCTTCAGCGGCATACCGTCAGCGTTGCGGAAGTCTCGCAATTCGGCCTCGCCCCACAGAAACGAGTCGGCCTGCGCGCCGAGATGCGAAACGCGCTTGCCCGCGAAGTCCATGCCGGCAACCCACAGGTCCGGATACTCATTGAAAGCCGATTGCGTGTACATCACCGCCTCGGCGTCCTTGGCCTTGGTCGGGCGGCCGATCGCGCGGTCGGCCATGAGCACCTCGCGCGGGTATTCGGTGCCATTGACCGAATCCCGGTAAAAACCGGTAGCCATGGTCTCCTGGTTCGTCGTCGCCAGGAGCAGCTCGATGTCCGGGTCGATGGCGTCTTCGTCGGGATCGAGGCGCAGGTAGCGGAAGGCCAGATCGTAGGCGCGACCGTAGCCATCTGTGATCATCCGCGCCTCCGAGCCATCCGGGCGTAGCAGCCAGATGTCGTAGCGGTCGTAGATCAGCACACCGGCGTCGTCGGCGAGCCAACCGGCGATGCCATACGGGCGGGCGGCCTGCGGCGTGTCCCAATCCTCCCTATCGAACTGGACGTCGAGGGTCTCCGTGAGGTTTCGGGTGACTCCCTCGGCAACGTCGTAGACATACCAATCGTAGTCGTCCATGCCGAACCAGGTGACGTAGCCGCCGCCGGGAGACATGTTCGCCCCGCCGAAGATCTCCTCCGCCACCAGTGTGCGGCTACCGCTGGTCGGGTCGATGACATAAACATCGTTGAAATTGCCGTAGTACGAGACCTTCTTGGTGTACGGAACGTTGGTCTGCGCGAAGGCCACGCTGCCGTCGGCGGCGAGGCGTACGTCGGGCACGTCCTCGTCGGCAAGCTTCACGAAGCGACCGCTGTCAAGGTAGTAGAGCGACTCCCAGGTCTCGTTCTCCACCCGCTCGCGGATCTGCATCTGCTGCGGCTGAGGGTACGGATCGTCCCAGCTCCACAGGTCGAAGACGGCCTTTTCTTCGTCGTCTTCGTCCTCCTCGGGTTGGGGCTCGGGAATCTCCTTGATGCCGAACATCACCACGCTGCCGTCGTCGGTAAAGGAAATGCCCGACTTGCTCGATACCGCCATGCCCGCCGGAAAACCCTGCGTCGTTCCGTGGGAGACCCACACTTCAGCGGCCGGGGCGCCGACACTCCACCCGTAGAGGTTGAACGTCGGCTCGTCGGCGACGTAATCGTCGCGATCGGTGACGAAGGCCACCCGGGCCTGCTGCTCGTCAAACGCCATGCGCTCGTAGTTGCCCTCACCGGCGAGAACGGTGGTCAGAGAGCCGCTTGCGGGCGCGTAGGCGTATACGCCGTCGGATTCCGGCTCGTCTTCGCTGGAGACCGTGTAGACAAGCGCTCCGCCATCGTCGGCGAACATGTAGGAGAGCACCGAGGCAGCGTTCCATTCGCTTCCATCGGCGAGCGAGCGCACGGTGAGGGTGGTGCCGAAGTCCTTGTCCTTGTCCTCCTCCTCGCCTTCCTCTTCTTCAGCTTCTTCGGCCTCACCGGCGCCCTCGTCCGCGGCCGTCTGCTCGTCCGATGTCGGGCCTTCGTGCAGGTAGGCCACCCAGCCCCCGGCATCCTCGGGGAGCTCGAAACCCTTGACACGCTCGACCTCGACGACGCCTCCGCCGGCCAGGTCCATGATCCCCAGGGCGTTCTTGGGCATGTCGGCGGGCTTGGTGTCGTCGTCCCGTGCCGCCTCGACGTCCGCTTCCGGAGGCTCGACGAGAAAGACCACGTGGCGCGTATCGGCGCTGAAACGAGCTCCCGTGCCGCGATCGTGGCGATACTCGGTGCCGCCGGCAACGTTGCGGACGATGAGCTCGCCGTCACCCTCCTGGGGCGCGGCGACATACGCCACCCAGGCTCCGTCCGGCGAAATCTGTGCCCCCTGAATGCGCTTCCACGAGTCGTAGTCGTCGTGGGTCAGGGGACGCTTGTCCGTACCCATCTGGGCGCCGGCGGGCGACGCCGAAAACGAGAGAGCCGCCAGAAAGAGTGCCAATACCGCGGGCGTGGTCCGCTTGAGCATCGTGCCTCCTGAGAGTGCCGTGGGTCATGCGAGCGCGACGGATCCGCGCGTGCGCACCGCTGCCGTATTCAAGGCGATGCCCAACACGCTACTAGAGATCGCGCGTCTACTCCAGTCGCTCCGTGGCGACCACGACCGGAGCTGTCCGAGGGCCTCCAGAAGCTCCGACGCCCGCGATCAGAGCAGGCCGAGAGCTTCCAGGAGCTCCTCGACCGAGGGACGCTCGCGGTAGTTCTCGTCGACGCGTACGTACCGAACGACCCCGTCCCTGTCGATGAGAACGGCAGCCGGGTGCGGAATGACGCGATCGCTCTCCTCGTTGTAGATGCCGTAGTCCTTGATGATGACGGCATCGGGGTCGAGAAGGAACGGCATCTGCAGGCCCTCTTCGTCACGAAGCTGACGGAGCTTCTCGGGATCGTCGTTACTGATGGCCCAAAGCACCGTATCCGACCCGGTCAGGCTCTCGATGTTCTCTTGCAGCTCGCCGAGCTGCGCGCGACACCACGGTCACCAGGTGCCCCGGAAAAAGATGATGATTGCGTTCTTTTCGCCGCGCAGCCCGGCGAGGTCGTGCGTCTCGCCGTCGATCGACTGGAGTGAAAAATCCGCCGCCTCGTCGCCCACGGCGACGCGATTGGCCTGCACCGCCTGGCCGGGGCCGGGAGGGGCGGCGCCCATGAGGGGTGCAATCGCCAGGGTGAGAGCTGCGATGAGACCCCGAGCCCGAAGAGGGCTGCGGTGGGCTTCGCTGTTGCTCGCTACGGTTCTGTCGTGCACGGGAGAGCGCTCCGTTGGGGGCGGTTGTGGACGTCTGCAGCCGGCGTCAGGCGGCTCGCCGCGTGCCGCTCACGCCCGGCGCCCAAGCATAGCGGTCCAGCGCGTCGGGATCGAGTACCCAGACCGTCTTGCCCTCCGAGTCCACCAGCCCTTGGCGTCGAAACTCGTTGAACACGGTACTGGTCGTCTCTCGCGTCGAGCCGACGAGCTGGGCCAGGTCCGACTGCGTCAGGCGCAGATCGATGCGCACACGGCGCTTCTCGACCAGGCCGAAGTCGCGGGCCAGCTCGGCGAGGGTATGCGCGAGCCGCGTGCGGACGTCCTTGCTGATCATGTCGAGCACGCGCCGCTCGGTGCTGTCTTTTCGCCTGCCGATAACACGAGCCACTTCGAGAGACACCTCCGGGTGACGCAACATGAAGGCCTCGAAGTGATGGCGATCGACCGCGCAGATGAAGGCGTCGTCGACAACGGTCGCGGTCCCGGTGCGCCGCTCTCTGCCGGTGATGGCCAACTCGCCGAATATCTCACCGGGGCTGATGAAATAAAGAATGAACTCCTTACCGTCGTCGGATGCCCTCGTGATCTTGATATGCCCCGACTTGAGCACGTAGACACGCTCGGCAAGGTCACCGAACTGATAGATGCGCTCGCCGGCCTCGACCAACTCCGTATCGAAATGCCCGCCCAGTCGCCGCACCTCGGTGCTCTCGAGCTCGGCAAACAACGCCACCTGCTTCAGATGCCAGTACTTTGCCTGCTCTACGGCGGGCGAGGTCTCCATGCGTCCACTCCTTCGGGTGCCCGGTTGCAAGGGACAGAACGGCTTCCTGCCGTCTACTTTGCTTCCGGGCCGAGCCCGGTTACAGGAAAAGTACCGTCATGGGCCACCGTGCCGCCGATCCGAGGCCCGCTCAGGCGGCGAGGGAACGGATCCTGCGACTTTCGAACCAGGCCCCGAGCACGTACCCGGTGACACCCAATACGACGATGCCGCCGAGGTGGGCGGTGAGGAAATGCGACGGTACCGACACGTAGCAGACCATCCGCCAGGAGGCGTCCGAGATGACGCCCGCGCCGATTCCGGCCAGGGTTCCGATGACCTGTGGTCGGGCCGGTAGTGCTTTCGCGGACAGATAGGTGATGACCGCGAGAAAGGGCACGCCGAGGAGAAACTCGTAGCGGAAGCAGTTCCAGAAGCTGGCAAGAAACTCCCCGTATCCCATGGGGTCCTGCAGCCACAGAATGATATTCGCCGCCAGGTGCAGCGCGAGAGCCCCGATGCAGACTCCGAACACCACCGGACGGGCGATGCGCATGCCCGGAACGGCCTCGTGCAGCGCCAGCGTCAGCACAGCCAGCCCCAGGGCGCCCTGAAGAACGACGGGCACCCAAGTCATGAGGTCGCTCAGCCCTTCGAAATCGGGCCTCATGCCGAAGTAAATCAACGTTCCCGCGGACAACGCGACGGCGATCGGCAATGCCCAGAGCACGCGCACCCACGGCGGCGCCAGTGGTCGTACCGGCCGCAGATCGGCAGCCACCGCGCTACGCAGCGAGTCGGAGATGGAGGCTTGGTCGCTCATCAACTCTGCCCTCCCCGCCCCAGGCTCTGCCGTAAGCCCTGCACGCCACGGAAAGAGCGCAGCTTGGCGGCGCGAGCGGTTATTCCGAGCATGCTGCCGATCTCCTTGAAGGTAAACCCGTGCACGTGGTGCAGAACGACGGCCTCGCGCCGGTCGTCCGGAAGCGCCCGCAACGCCGCGGCCAACTCCGCGGTCGCCGGAAGGTCCTCGGCCAGGGCCGGGATCGGAATCTCCGGTAAATCTTCTTTTGCCAACGTTTCGTGCTTCGACTTGCGGCCGCGCGAGCGGCGGTCCATCAAGAACACGTGGCGAGCGATGCCGAACAGCCAAGGCTTGACCGGCCGCGGTGCCGAATACGTGTGCCGCGACCTGTGAACTTGCAGGAAAGTCTCCTGCAACAGGTCGTCGGCACGATCCACACTGCGAGCCAGCGAAGCGAGGTAGTTGCGCAGATTGACAGCGAGGGCTGCGAACAGGTCCTCGAAAGCCTCGAGCTCTCCGCGCTGGTAGGCAGTCATCAGCTCGACCAGCCTCGCGTCTGAATTAGGCTCCATTGCCGTCACCATCAACTCTGCCAGCGATAGGCGCGCGGTTACAGCCTGTTCATTCCTCGCGCGTCAGCAGCAGCACTGCGAAGAGCTCTTGCGAATCGGTGAAACAACGCTCCAAAGAAAACCCGAAGCCCTCCAGCCTCGCCACCACGCGATCAACATGGAACTTGCAGCTGATCTCGATCATGACGCGCTGGTTCGCGGCGATATGAACGGAATCACCACGCTCGGGAAAGCGAACGTCGACATCTTCCGTGAATCTCACGAACATCTCCACCCGCTCGAGCTCTTCGTTGTAGCTGCCCTCGTATCTGAGCGTATCGAGCGGTATGTCGAGGTTCATCTCCCGGTTCATGCGCTCCAACACGTTGACCATGAAACGCTCGGTCCATCCGGCAGCGTCGTTGTAGGCGGCATTGAGAACCGCCGCATCCTTTACGAGATCGATTCCCAGCAGGAAGCGGTCTCCGGGATTCAACGCCGCCGCGACGAGTTGCAGAAACTGATCGAGTTGGGCCTCGTTGAAGTTGCCGATGGTCGAGCCCAGAAACAGGAGCAACAGCGGCGACACCCCGCCGATCAGCGGGAGCCCGCGCGCGTAGCGAGCCGCCAGACCATCGATCGCGAGATCGGGATAGCTCTCCGCGAGGCTCGCGCACGCCGCCTCGAGCGCCGATTCGCTGATGTCGATAGGCACGTAGCATGTCTCGCCCCGGGCGAGCCAGGTTTCGAGCAGTCGCCGCGTCTTCATGCTGCTGCCTGAGCCCAGCTCGACAATGCTCACGTCGCCGACGATCTCGAAGAGCGCTTCGGCGTTGTCGGCAAGGATGCGATCTTCGGTGCGCGTCAGGTAGTACTCGGGCTGCTCGGTGATGCGCTCGTAGAGCTCGGAGCCGACCTCGTCGTACAACCAGCGACAATGCAACCAGGGCGGGTGCTGCCGGAGGGTCTGCCGCACGGATTCTTCGAGAGGTGGCTCACCTGCGTCGGAGAGGTCGACGTGCAGCCTATAGCCCCGGCCGGCAACGGTCTTCCACTCGGAGCCGGTAGGGGCTCTGATTCCCTTGCGCGTCTCGCGGACCATGATCAGAGCGCCCGCAGCGGTGCGAGTCGCTCGCGCACGGCCCCATGCAAGGGGCCGTTGCTGGCAACGATGTTGCGGCCGTGCAGCACCGCGTCGAGGTCTTCTTTGCCGCCGAAGTCGCTCACCGTGCCCCCTGCTTCCCGGACGAGCAGGGTCCCGCCGGCCACGTCCCAAGGTTCGAGGTGGAGCTCCCAGAATCCATCCAGTCGCCCACAGGCGGTGAATGCGAGGTCGAGCGAAGCAGCTCCCATGCGGCGGAGCCCCGCGGACGCGAACGCCATCGTCGCCCAGTTGTCGAGGTTGTTGTCGGCCGCCGTATCACGGTTGTAGGCGAATCCCGTGCCCAGCACCGCGTCGGACAGATGGGTGGTCTTGGAGACGGATACGTCCATGTCGTTGCGACGAACACCGGCGCCACGTACGGCGGTGAACGTCTCGTCGAGCGCCGGCGCGTGCACGACCGCCGCCGACAGATCCCCGTTCACGACAACGGCGATGGAGACCGCCCAGAAAGGTATGCCGTGCAGGTAGTTGACGGTGCCGTCCAGCGGATCGACGATCCAGCATCGCTCGGCGCCCGTCGTACGAGAGCTCCCTTCCTCCCCGAGCAGATCATCGGTCTCTGGGATGCCCCGGACGATCAGCTCTTCCGCCTCCCTGTCAGCCCGGCTGACGAGATCGCGGCGCAGCCCCCGCTTCCGGTCCGCGTCTTGTCGACGCAGGCTCCCGTAGTACGAATGAAGCAAATCTCCCGCCGCCTCGGCGAGACCTCGCGCGGTCGCCAGCAGTGTGTCCCCATTATCCACGAATGAGCCTCGTATCGATTCCACTTTCAACTGAAATCAGCGCTCTCTACAATACAGTGACCTCGTTTCATTTTCTGCACGACAGACGTTCCCCCTATGCGTAACCGACGACGTCGGCACACGTCGATCGCCGCGCTCGCTCTGGCGATTCTCGCCGTCGCGGCAACCTGGCCCATGGCCAGCGACCCGGCCCACCTGAGCGTCGTGCGCCCCACGGAAAACGACTATCGCCTGAACAACTACTTCATCTTCTGGGGTGCGCACGCGTTGCTGACAGACCCGGGGGGGCTGCACCACGCCAATATGTTCCACCCGGAGCCTTACGCGTTCGTGTACGCCGACATCCTGCTCGCGCACAGCATCTTGATGCTTCCCGTCATCGAGTTGTTCTACAACCCGGTCTTGACCTTCAACATACTGCTCCTCGCCAGCCTCACCATCGGCGGACTCGGTTTCTTCGTTCTTGCGCGTGAGCTCACCGACCGTCCCGACGTCGCCTTTCTCGGCGCCGTCCTCTGGACCTTCAATCCACTGCATTTCACGCGTTACCAGCAGATCCAGCTCGTCGGCGATCACTGGCTCCCGTGGATGGCGTGGGCGCTGTGGCGTTGGTTGCAGCCACGCGACGAGACCACCGACGGCTCACCCTATCGCTGGCCGGCGACCGCTGCCCTGTTCTTCTGCCTCAACGCTCTATCCGGGTCGCATAACGCGGTCTTCGGCGCCATTCTGGCGGCGATCATGATCGGCTACTTCGCGCTACGGAACGGGCGTGGGCTTACATGGCGGTTCTTCGCCGAGTCGCTTACGTTCGCCGGGCTGTGCGTCGTTGTGCTGTTGCCGATCTTCTGGCCCTACCTTCTGGTCGAGCAGCGTCTGGCGGCCTCCCGGGCGGTGACGCTGGACGTGCCGGTCGCCTCTCTGCGACCTCTGGAATTGTTCTCGGCACGCTCCAGATTCTATCTGTGGCTCGACCAGGTGACCGGTTGGCCGTCGGTGCTCAACACGCAGGGGCGCGAGCTCTGGGGTTACGCGTTTCCGGGCATCGTGACGCCGACCCTCGCCGTCCTCGGGATCGCGGCGGCCCCGCGCGGGGGTAGCCGGCGAAAGCAAGGGGTGTGGCTGATTGCCCTTGCCGTCTTCGTGTTCCTCGCCATGGGCGCCTACGGCGGCTACCTGCTGGTCGGCAATTTGCCGCTGGTGCGCCTTATCCGCGTGCCCATCCGTTTCATGATGCCGGTGACGCTCGCATTGGCGGTGCTGGCCACCTTCGGAGCAACCATCCTCGCCCGACGCGTCGAGAGCTCCGCAGCTCGACTCGGCCTGCTTCTCGCGATCGGCCTGGCGTTTTCCGCGGAGGCCACCTTTGCCCCGCTTCGAACGTGGCCGCACGAGGAAGAGGTTCGCCCGGTCAATCAGTTCCTCGCCGATCAACCGGGCGACTTTGCCATCGTCGAGTTTCCCCTCGACCCGTTCGGCTATGCCATCAACGCACGACAGGTCTACCAGAGCATCTATCACTGGAAGCGCCTGCTGGTCGGCTACAGCGGCTTTCAATCGCGCGAAAACATCGAGCTGCTGCGCCGCGTGCGCGACCGATTTCCCACCGATGAATGCCTCGACGAGCTGAACGCCCTCGACGTTCGCTTCGTCGTAGTCCTCCGCGGGCGTGCCAAGCCGAGCCTGCTCTCCGCCGTTGCGGCTCAACCCCGGCTCGAACGGGTCCTGCGGGCCGATGGGCGGGATATGTACCGCGTTCTGCCGCCGGTGACCACCGCCCGGTGACGCCTCTTCTGTCCACATCCGGCCATCTACATCCCAGAAACGGACGCCCCCCCGGCCTCAAAACGCCCCTATCAGGCGGAGGGTTCCGGCACGAAGCTTGCTACAACTGATGTACGCTGTGCTGTGTCGTCTCTCCGGAACACCAGCGCCCAGGCGCCGCCGCACCCCCGAAACAGGAGACGCCGATGTCGAACGAAGAACGCGTTCGCGAGAAGATGACGGCTCCGCCGTCCGAGGAATATGTTCGAGAGAAGGCCGAGGCGGGCTGGCGCCTGATCGCCGTCGAGTGGGCGCGCCCGTCGACTCTTGACTGCGGCGACGCCGGCGAGATCAAAGAGGAGATTCCGTATGGTCTCCAGGTCTCCGGCGATTGTCGACACCTCGAAGAGAACCCGCGCGAGAAGGCTGCAATGATGGCCATGCTGGCGATGATCGTCGAGGATCGGCCTCTGTCCCAGGTTGCCGAGGGCCTCAACGACGACGGCTTTCGCACTCGCGACGGGCGGCAGTGGACGCAAACGGCCATCTTCTACATGATGCCGCGTCTGATCCAGACCGCTCCGCAGATCTTCTCCAGCGAGCAATGGCGTGCCCACCGCTCCGAGGTCACGGCACGACTCACCCGCATGATCGGTTAACGGCCGAGAGGGCATGTTCTACAAACCACGGTTCCTGCATCGCTCCTGGGCATTTCTCAGGGGGCACTCGTGGATTCCTTGCCCGATCTGTAAGAAGAGGTTCGGCAGCCACGAGTGGATCCCCGGGAACGAGCTGTGGATCACGGGTCGCGACTCCGTGGCAGTATGCTCCCGGTGCGTCGCCGAAGCTCGCGAACAGAACACCGCCAAAGGATATCCACGCATCGTCCCACCGTCCGCAGCGCAGCCCGCGGGCGGAGACGTCAACAGGCCCGACGAATGAAGAGGCCTCGATAGAGCGGCGCCGACTCCTTTCTCCGCAGGTCACGTTCTGGTCTCGTTCGCCGGCGGGGTGCTACCTTTTCCATGGTCACCCGCATGGTCATCCGCGACGTAATCCAGAGGAAACCCCGATGCGACCCCAACTCGAACGTGCCCTTCCCCTGACCCTCCTCGCCGCGATCATTCTCGTCGGTGCGGCGCCCTACCAGCGCGGCTCGCAGGAGGACCGGATCATCGCCCTCGAGACAAAGCTCGCCGGCATCGAAGCGGCCCAGGAGAGTGCCCTGCGTCGAATCGATCAGATGCGCCTGGATGTCGACAATACGCTCGAACCCGTTCGCGTACGGTTGGCCGACTACGGCGAAGACATGCGCGGGATGGAATCCCGACTCGTCGCCGTCGAAGAGCAGCTCGCCTTGATGAACGAGCGACTCGTCGACATCGCCGACAGCATTGCCGCGGGCGGCGGTGCAGCGACGCCGCGACAGGATCAGGGATCCGGAGTGGCAATGCCGCCGGCTCA
>CAYSHI010000179.1:0-3978 GCA_964430745.1 uncultured Acidobacteriota bacterium
ACGCGCTGAGCGAGCCGCTCACCGAGCTGTTGTTCGCCGTGCGCGGCGCGCTGCACACCAACAATCTTTCGCCCGAGCAGCGCAGCAAGCTGGAAGACGCCTACCGCGCCGGCCGTCAGGTAGTCTCCGCGCTCGACCGCGTCGCCGTCGAGATCGAGAACAACAAGGGGTCCTAGTGGACTGTAACGATTCTTCCGTTACAGTCCACTAGTGTCCCGCGCGGGACGCTAGTGTCCCGCGCGGCACACTAGCGGCGGATCGCGGCCGGCAACTCGTTGTTGAGCGCCGGCCTTCCCTCACGCATCGCCAGCTCCCACGCCGCCGCATAGATGGTGCGCGCTATCTTCGTCATCTTCTCGTAGTCGATCTTGTCGGCGTGGTCCGAGGGCCGGTGGTAGTCCTCGTGGGTTCCGGTGAAGAAGAAGGCGATGGGAATGCCGTTGCGGGCGTAGTTCACGTGGTCGGAGCGAAAGAAGATCCGTTCCGGGTGGTCGGTGGCGTCGTACATCGGGTTGAACTCGAGGCCGAGGTAGTTGTCGTTGACCTCGTCGAGAATCTCGCCCATCTCGGCGCTTTGCACTCCCGGGCCGATGAGGTAGACCTCGTTGGGCCCCGTGAGATTCTCGTTGGCGGGGTTGGTGTCGCCCTCCGGCCGGCTGCGGCCGATCATGTCGATGTTCAATGCGGCGACCACCTGACGCGGCGGCACGGGCGGCTTCTCGTTGATATAGCGTGACCCCCACATGCCGGCTTCCTCACCGGTGTGCCAGACGAACAGAATCGATCGTTTGGGTCTCTCGCCCTTGGCGAACGCCTCGGCCATCGCCATCACCGCCGTGGTGCCCGAACCGTCGTCGTCGGCGCCGTTGAAGATGGCGTCGCCGTCGACCGGATTGCCGATGCCGACGTGATCGTAGTGGGCGCCGATGGCGACGTATTCGTCTCTGAGCTCCGGGTCGCTGCCTTCGATGATGCCGACGACGTTCTGTGTCCAGACGGTCTCGACGTTAATCTCGACGTTGACGCTTACGGTGGATTCGGCAAGAGCGAACGGCTCGACCGGCGGCTCGCCGCCGCGGCCGGCGGCGAGAAGCGTTTCGGCGCTCGCCGGGCCACCGTCGAAAAGGGCATCGAGCAGCTCCATGGAGGGAGTGATCGAGGGAATCGAGGGCGCGCTGGGGCCACTGTCCAGACCGACGACCGTCGTCCTGCCGCGCTGCATGGCGTTGTCGACGCTTCGCTGCCAGCGCTCCAGGGCTCTCGGCGTCGGCAGCGTGATGACGGCGGCGGCGCCGTTTTGCGCCAGGTATTGCTCGGGGCGTAGGACGTTGTCCGCCTGCATGTCGGCCCGATCGATTCCCGGCGGGAACGTGCCGTTGACGGCAACGACCTTGCCCGCCACATCGATGCCGGCGTACGGGTTGACGTTCTTGTCGGGCACCACCCAGCCGTGGGCCGCATACACGACATCGCCGGAACCGCTGCCGGGCCGCGCGGCGGCGAGGAATTCTCCGAATTCGAAGCGCCGCCCCGACACCTCGACGTAGCTGGCTTCGGTGTCGAGCATGGTCCGTTGAAGCTCGATCATCTGCAGGAACGTGCCGTCATCGCCGGCGGGCTTCAGGCCCCAGCGCGACAGGTTCATGGCGATGAACTTGGCTGTCAGGTCGAGGCCGCGCGACGGGGCGCGGCGCCCCTCCATCTCGTCGGAGGCGATGAAGAACAGGTAGTCGCGGAGCTGCTCGGCGGTGATGAGCTCGGCGCTTCCGGGTTGCTCTTGCGCGCCCGTGGGCGTGCCGCCGGCCGGGACGACGAGCGCCACGACGAGAAAAGAACCGATGAGAGACGAGAGAAAGGTCCGTTTGCCGCGGCTCGGGGGCATGGCGAGGTCTCCGTGGGTGTTCGGGTGCACCGGATCGGGTGCTGTCGACGAGGACAGCGCTCCTGGCCAAAAAGGATAGCGCACTCCGAGTTGGTGCGGGCGGGTCCCCGAACCAACGCCGTTCGCCGCAACTTCACTCCGAGCGCAAGGCCTCCAACGGGTCGACCCGCATCGCCCGTACTACCGGCACTGAAATCGCTGCCGCGCTTACCAGAGTCAAGATCGCGACCGCAATCGCGAGATGCAGAATCGACACGGGGCTGATGCCGTAGACCATGCTCTGCGTGAGGATCGAGACCGCCAACGAGCCGGCGATCCCCAGGGCCAACCCTGGCGCTAGCAAGCGGGTGGCCCGGCGCGCGAAGAGGCGGAACACGGCGCGGCGATCGGCGCCGAGCGCGACGCGCACACCGATCTCGTGGGTGCGCTGGGAGACGGCGAAGGACATGACGCCGTAGGTTCCGGCGACGACGAGGAGCAGCGCCGTGCCGGCGAACAGGCCCACCAGCAGCATCGAAAATCGCCGCCGACCGGTGCCGTCGCGAAAGGCGTCGGCCATCGTGTAGGCGGCCGATACCGGGATCTGGTCGTCGATCTCCAGGACGGCGGCCCGCACCGAAGACTCGACCGCTTCGGGCGCGGCCCGCGCGCGCACGACGAGCATCCGGCTGGCGGAAGGCCCCCAGACCTCGGCGGTGTGCGGGAAGTACATCTCGGGCAAGGCTCGATACTCGGGCCCCCATTGCCGCGTGTCCTCGACCACGCCGACGACGCGTCCGCGGAAGTACTCGGTGGCGCTGTAGGGACGTACGAGCTCGCCGAGTGCGCTCTCGCCGGGCCAGAACCTCTCGGCCATCGTTCGATTGATGACGAGAGGAAGCTCGATCGCCGGTTCGGACTCCACTTCCCTGGCCGTTGCGGCGACGGCGGATGTCTCCATATCCCGGGCCTCGAACGTCCGTCCCGCGAGCAAGGTGATACCCATCGTCTCGTGGTAGTCGGCGGCCACGAAGGAGTATTCGACGAGGGTGTCCTGCGTCGTCGGATCGTAGGTCTTGTCGTTGACCAGCACGCCACCGTTGGAACCGCCTCGGAGGGGGACCTTGCTGGTGAGGCTGGCGTCGACCACATCGGAAAGGCCACGGATGCGAGCCAGCACATCGTTCCAGAAAGCCCTCCGTTCGTGCGGTTCCTCGTAGCGCGGCCCGACGAGCGACACGCCGGCGACGAGGACATCGTCGGTGGCGAAGTTGAGCTGTTGCCGCATGACGTTGCCGTAGCTGACCACGAGAACGACGGCGGCGTTGACGAGAACCAATCCGATCGCCAGTTGCGCCCGGACGAGAAGTGAGAGCGGCTGGTGGCTACCGGCACCGACAGCTCGACTTCCGGCGACGCCTTCTTTGAGCGACCGAGCCAGGTCGGTGCGGGCGGCGAACAGCGCCGGGGCCAGACCGAAGATGAGCCCGGTCGAGAGCGTAACGAAGGCGGCAAACGCGAGCACGGTGACATCGACCTGGATGCCGGCCACGCGCGGCACGTTGTCCGGCAGAATGCTTTTCAGCGCGCCCACGCCCCAGTATGCCAACAACACGCCGGCGGCTCCTCCCAGGAACGAGAGCACCAGGCTCTCGGTTAGCAGTTGCCCCATCAACCGGCGTCGTCCGGCGCCCATCGAAGCTCGCACGGCAAGCTCCGGCAGGCGGCTAGCCCCGCGCGCGAGCAGCATGCCGGCGACGTTCGCGCAGCTTACGGCCAGTACCAACCCGACGATGATCAGCAGGAAGAGCAGCGCCGCCGTGATCCCGCCGAGCGTGCGGCGCATGATCGGCTCGACCCACATCCCGGTGTGCCCATTGGTGTCCGGATAGGCCTCCGCCAGTTGAGCGGCGATCCCCTGCAACTCTGCCTCGGCCTGCCGAGGGGTCACGCCGTCGGCGAGTCGGGCGATGCCGCCGAGCCAGTGGGAGCCGCGCGTCGAATCGTCGCGCGGCAGTACCAGGGGTGCCCACATCTCGCTGTCGTCCCTGCCGCCCCACGGGGTCGGAGTCTCGAAGCTCTCGGGCATGATGCCGATGATCTCGTAGGGCTCCCCG
>CAYSHI010000180.1:0-3447 GCA_964430745.1 uncultured Acidobacteriota bacterium
ACAGGTCCGCGTTGGCGACGCCACCATCGACTTCGCACAGTACGCAGTGTTCCGTGGCGACGAGCGCGAACCCCTCACCGAACGCGAGGTCACACTATTGAAGATGCTGCTCGCCAACCCCAACCGGGTGATTCGTCGCGAGCGCATCCTCAACGAGGTGTGGGGATACGACGCCTACCCGACCACGCGCACTATCGACACCTTCGTGTATCGCCTGCGCAGGAAGATCGAGCGCGACCCCAAGTCGCCGCGGCACCTGCTCACGGTGCACGGCGCCGGCTACCGGTTCGTCCCATGACGTTGGTCCGGGGATGCGCGCTCATCGGGAGGTTCCCTGGCCGCCGGCGGTGTCAGAAACCTTTGACAATCCTTTCAACCCGCGTTGACAACCTTTCCCTCACGCACCTCCAGACTCGTCGCGGACATCACGAGAACCGCGCAAAGGAGGCGCATCGATGAACGCGACACAGTACACGAAGGCGACCCGATCGGCAGGAACGCGGCATTGGACGACGCTGGCACGGTACGCGGCAACTGTGGCGACGATCTTTGCCCTCGCCGTCCCCGCGTCGGCGACGCGGCAAACCGCCACCTCACCACAGGAGTTGCTCGGTCAGGCGATGCACCAGGAAACCGGCGTGGGCGACTTGCCCGCGGCGATGGCGCTGTACGAGCGCGTCGTCGCCCACGGATCGGTCGACCTGGGAACGCGCCTGCAGGCGGAGCTCCGGCTCGCCGACCTGCTGGCCAAGACCGGCGACCCCGCCGGCTCCCGGGAGTTGCTCGAAAGGATCGTCGGTGCCGGCACCAATGACGCCGCCCACAGCGAGATCACCGACGCGGCCCGCGAAGCGCTCGCGGCGATGAGTGGGAACGCCTCGCCCGCGCAGGATCGCATCAGGCTGCGGGAGCCGGAGTTCATCAGGGAGTTCGTGGACGCGACGACTCGAAGCCCCGATGGCCGCTATGGCGCCTTTACCGATTACCTCGGTACCCCGAGGCAGGAGCCCGGGGCACAGGGGGGCGGAGTCGACGGATACAACGTCGTCGTCGTCGACTATGAAACCGAGGAGCTCACGCGGCTGACGGATTTCGCCGAGATCGAGGACGGCATTTCCGATATCCCCGTGTGGGCTCCGGACGGCAGGCAACTTGCGTACGCCGTCAAGGGGCCGACCGACGATCACGAGGTCCGAATCTTCACGGTCGGCGGAGCCTCACGTACCGTGTTTCGACGTGCGCCGGTGGGTAGCGCGTACTTCTCGGCCGAACCGTCGAGCTGGTCACCGGACGGCCGGGCTTTGGCCCTGCTCTTGGACAATGGCGACGAATCGGCCACCGTCGCGATTCTCGACGTCGCCAGCGGTGATCTGACGCAACTGGCCAGCTTCTCCTGGCCACGCGGTCAAGTCCCCGGACCGGAGTTTTCACCGGATGGTCGATACCTGGCCTTCGTTGCCACGGTCGACGGAAGCAACGAGATCTTCGCCCTATCCGTAGACGGCTCCCGAAAGACGCAGTTGACCAATGATCCGGGGACCGACGGGTGGCCGCTGTGGTCGCGCGACGGGAGCCATCTTCTGTTTGTTTCCGACCGCCTGGGCGCGAACGCGCTCTGGGCAATCCCACTCCAGGACGGTCGAGCGACCGCGGCGCCGTTGCTGCTCTATCGGTCGTGGCCGGGATGGAGAGGGTTTCGCTGGATAGGCGACCGATTGGCGTACTCCGAACGCTTGTACCCACGTGACGTGTACACCTTGCCGCTCGACGCTGGCTCGGGTACAGCGACCGGCCCGGCCCGAAAGGTCGACTACAGGCCGCCGGGCCCCCAGGTAGGAATCGCCTGGAGTCGCGACGAGTCGTTGGCGTTCTTTTCGCGAACCAATCCCGACAAGGTCGTCGTCCTGCACCCCGACGGCACGATGGACGATTTCCGCATACCGGTCGAGTGGGTGGAGTCGCTCTATGGCGGTTTGCAGTTCGATGCCACGGGCACGGTCGTTTCGTTCGGAACCAGTGCCGGGATGGTGTCGGTCGACACCGAGTCGGGCGAGTGGTCCGTGGAGAGGCTTCCCGTGGACGGCCGGTCTGTCGTGAGAGGGCCGGAGCCCGACACGCTGTTCTACGGCACCCGCACAACACCCTTTCGCATCCGGCGGCTCGACCTGCGAAGCGGGGAAACGACGGACGTCTTCGAGTTCGACCAGGAAGCGGTGCTGCACCGCACGTGGCTGTCGCCCGATGCGACCCGCCTGCGTATTGCCAACGGACGGACGTTCTCTGAGCTCGACCTGATGAGCGACGAAGTCGAGGATCTGTTTACCGTGGGTCGGGACTTGCCCGTCGGCTCCTGCACGGGGAATTGGGGCGACATTTCGCCTGACGGCAGCAAGATGGCGATTGCGGGCACCGAGGAGCTCTTCGTCGTGGACCTGGAGAGCGGCGAATCGAACGGTCTGGGCGTGCGGCTGGATGAGCTCTTTGCCTGGCTTCCGGCGGATATGGGCACGGGGTGCTTCCGCCTCGTTCGCTGGTCGCCCTCGGGTAACCAGCTCGCGTTCATGGCACAGAACGCGGGCGTGCAGTGGTGGACGATTCCCGACCCGCTGGAAGCTGTTCTGGGCAACGCCGGGTCTCGCTGAGCGGCGGACAACGACGATGGGAAGCAGATCCATGTTGCTAGCTGCGGCTTTGGCAGCGGGTGCTCTCGTCTCAACCCCGATGACCACCAGTGCCGGGGGGTTCGCGATGCTGGGCCCGTCTGCCTCCACCGCTGCCCAGCAAGCACCGCCGCGTACCGTTCGTGAGGTGCCTCTCGGCCTCGACCTCTACATGCCGGTGCCCGATGACAACCCGGTGACCACGACAAAGGTGTTGCTCGGGCGCCGGCTGTTCTTCGACCCGATCCTCTCGGACGACGGCGAGCTGACGTGCGCCGCTTGCCATGACCCGGAGCTGGCCTTCACCGACGGCAAGACGGTGGCCGAGGGGGTGTATGGGCGGCGCGGGCAGCGCAACGCGCCGACGCTGGTGAACCGGGGCTACGGCACGTCGTTCTTTTTCGACGGCCGCGCAGCGACGCTCGAGGAGCAGGTGCTGGTGCCCATCGAAGGCGAGGACGAGCTGGCGACACGCGTTGACGACGCGGTCGAGCGGCTGCGCTCCGATCAGGAATACGTTCGTGAGTTCCGCGGTGTTTTCGGCAGCGGGCCCGGCCGTGAGTCGCTGGCGGCGGCTCTGGCCTCTTATGTGCGCAGCATCGTGTCGGGCAACGCGCCGGTCGATCGGTTCCGCTTCGGCGATGCCGATGCGCTGAGCGAGCTGCAGCAGAAGGGGATGCGGATCTTCCGCGGCAAGGGCAACTGCACCGCCTGCCACGTGGGACCGAACTTCACCGACGAGGAGTTCCACAACACCGGTGTTGCGTGGCGCCTCGAGACGGACGGG
>CAYSHI010000181.1:0-25694 GCA_964430745.1 uncultured Acidobacteriota bacterium
CCTGGGTCGGGGCTGCTTCTTCTTCTCGGATCGCGACCTCCGAGGCCGCGTCGATCCATCCCGCGTACACGGTCATGCCCGCACCATCGATCAGCCGGGCATCGGCCGGCGCGGCGACATCGGCGCCGACTGCCTCGATGAGACCGTCGCGCAGCACCACCGTGGCGTTCTCGATGCGCGTGCCGGGCGCCGTGATCACGGTCGCGCCGGTGATTGCCCACGCGGAGCGCCTCTGGGCGGCCTCGGCCGAGACGCCGGCGGAGGCCATGACGAAGATCAGCCCGAGAGCCACGACCACGATACGCGTGGCGCGGCCCGTGCGTGACGTCCGTCGGGGCGGGGAAAAGAAGCGGGTCCAGCGGAATCGGTTCATCGACAGCTACTCCCGGCGTAGTTGGTCCTTTTTCCCAGGCGTCAGGGCGCGGGAGCGGACGAAACGCACCTCGATGATTTGTGGAATACGCCACGGTATGGGGGCGACGATTCCCGGCCTGCCGCATGCACCGGGCCGGAGCCTGAGAATGAACCCCAAATGCCGCCGCAGGTCAAGGATCCTCGTTCCGCCTGCGAATCGCGATCAAGGCTGAGCCCTTGACGCCGGGGGGGCGCCGCTGTTACCAACCTCGCCGCGACACCCGGCGCGATGCGCGTACCGCCTCGGCGGAGCGCCGGCCTGCACCCGCGGGCCGCGGTCGGGACGGGAGCCGCGGGACGTGAGAGCGAGGCGTCGAGAGATCGATCCGACCCCAGGCGCCGGGGCGTGATAGGCCGGGAGGACGATTGGAACAGCACGGTTCGACGCTGCCGGAGAGCCCTCGGCCGGCCCTCGTTCGCGCGATGGGGCGCTGGGACCTCACGGCAGTAGGCGTCAATCAGGTCATCGGCAGCGGCATCTTCGTCATGCCTGCGACGGTCGCTGCGGGGGTCGGACTCGCGGCGAGTCCACTGCCGTGGGTCGCGGCCGGCATCGCCAACGCGCTGATCGTTCTTTGCTTCGCCGAGGCGGGCACGCGCTTCCGTGAGGCCGGTGGGCCCTACGCATATGCGCACAAGGCCTTCGGCCCGTTCGTAGGGTTCGAGGTCGCCTGGATGATGTGGGTCACGCGCGTCGTGTCGCAGGCGGCGCTCGGTAACGCCTTTGCGCTGTACGTCGGCCGCTTCTGGAGCGGCGCGAATGAAGGCGCCGGCCTGATCCTGGTGTTGGCGCTGACGATCGGAACGCTCGCCGCGGTGAACCTCGTGGGCGTGCGCTACGGGTCGTGGCTGATCAACTTCTTTACCGTTGCCAAGCTCGCGCCGCTGTTGCTCTTTCTTGCCGTCGGCCTGTTCTACATCGAGCCGGGCAACTTCGAGGGGGCGTTCGACATCACCGGCAAAGATCTCGCTGCCTCCGTGTTGATGCTGATGTTCGCGTTCGGCGGCTACGAGCTGATCACCATCCCCGCCAGCGAGTCGCGTTCGCCGCGTCGCGACGCCCCACGCGCGCTACTGCTGACCATCGCCATCGTTTGTGCCGTTTACGTCCTCGTGCAGCTCGTGGCCGCGGGTACGTTGCCAGGCCTGGCCCAGTCGAGCACGCCGCTGGCGGATGCGGCCGAGAGGTTCATGGGCCCGGCGTTCGGCGTTCTGATCGCCATCGGCGGTCTGCTCTCGATCGCCGGTAGCAATTCCGGATCGATGCTGGCGGGGCCAAGATTGACCTATGCCCTGGGCGAAAAGGGTCAGTTGCCGGGCGTCTTTGCCCACGTTCATTCGCGTTTCCGCACACCCGACGTATCGATCGTCGTCTTTGCCGGAATCGCTTTCGCGCTCGCGACGACCGGAACCTTCGCCGAGCTGGCGACCCTGAGCGCGGTGGCGCGCATCGTCTTCTACATGGCGACGTGTGCCGCGGTTCCGGTGCTACGCCGCAAAGTGGACGCACCCGACGATGCGTTCGAGTTACCGGCCGGCGCTCTGATTCCGGCCATGGCACTCATCGTCAGCTTCGTGATTCTTGCCAGCGCCACCTGGGCCGACGTGCTTGCGGTCCGTGAAGGCGTGGGGATCGGCGAGATCCTCGCTCTTCCAACCGTTGGCGGAGGGCTGGCGCTCGTCGCCGGCGCTGCCCTCTATTTCGCAGCCAAGGGCCGCCGCTGACCGGGTCGGGTTCGGAAGCTCGCCCGGGCTGTCCGACGAACCGATCAGAGCGTCAGCAGCAGCGCGAGGATCTCGATACCGCTCCACAGGTTGGAGATTCTCAGGTTTTCGTTCGGAGAGTGCTGGTTGTTGTCGTGGTTGACGGTCGGCACCTGGATTGTCGGCAGCGAGAGGGTCTCGGTGAAGGCATACAGCGGCACGCTGCCCCCACTCGTCGGAAACGTAACCGGCTCCGTGCCGAATCCCTGACGCACGCGGTCGATCACCGCGCGGCTCACGGGTAGGTCCATCGATGTTCGCGATGCGGGATAGCCGAATTCTCCCTGCGTCACCTTGACGAGCATCGGGTGGCGCGCGCGCGTTTCGGCGTCGGGGTCCTCCGAGATCACGTGGAAGCCCTGCTCCCGAATGTGGGCGATGAGCCGCTCGACCTGCTGCCGCGGGCGGATGTCCCGCACCAGACGAAGGTCGAGCTCCGCGACGGCGGCGTCCGGAACAATCGTTCGCGTCTCGTCGCCGACCCAGGCGCTGCGCAGACCACGCACGTTGAGCGAGGGGTAGGTGATGGCCTCGACGCGGCGCTCCCACTCGCCCTCGGGGCGGGCGAAGCCCAGAGTCTCAGGAGATTGCGCCGGGTCGTCGGGTATCCGTGCCATGGCGGCGAGCTCGGTCTCGGACAGCGGCACGCGGTCGTCGTACCAGCCGTCGATCAGGACACGCCCGGAGTCGGGATCCTTCATCGAGGCGAGCAGGTGCGCCAGTCGCGCCGCCGGATTCGGCGCCCAGTTGCCGTAGTGACCGCTGTGCAGCGGCTGCGCCGGACCGTACACGGTGAGCTGCACGGTGGCGATCCCGCGCGCTCCAAACGTCAGTGTCGGCCGGTCGGATGGATGCTTGGGCCCGTCTGCGACGAACACGACATCCGCGGCGAGCTCCGTCGCGAAACGCTCGGCGACGGCGTTCATGTTGGGCGATCCGGCCTCTTCGTCTCCTTCGAAGATGAACTTGATGTTGGCGGCCGGCGAGATGCCGGCATCCCGCAGCGCGTCGAGAGCGGCGAAGAGCATGACGATGGGCGAGCGATCGTCGGAAGCCGAGCGCGCGTAGATACGCCAGTTTTCGTCGATGGCGCCTGTGGGCGTCGATATGATCTCGCCGCCGTCCTCCAGCCTGCCGTTGCGGAAGACAGGCTGCCAGGGCTGGTGGCCGATCCATTGCGAGGGGTCGGCAGGTTGCCCGTCGTAATGGCAGTAGAAGAGCAGGGTCCGCTCGGCTCCGGGTATCGACAGCTCACCGAAAACGTACGGTGGCCCGTCGGTTTCGAGGAGCCGCGCATTCATTCCGCGGGCCTCCATGGCGCGCAGCAGCCATTGCGCGTTGGCCCGAATACCCGGCCCGTCGCCGGCCACGTTCGGAATCCGCAGCAGCTCGATCAGCTCGCCGAGGATGCGATGCTCGTTCGCCTCGCGATACCGGCGAGCGGCGGCGATCGCGTCGGCCCCGGACGTCTGGGGGAGGGCCGTTGCCGCGGCCATGCGGCCTGCCGTCGGCAACGTGACCGTCGCGGCCGAGGTGCTCGTCGGGAGCGCCGTCGCGAGGGTTGCCACTTGAAGCGCGAAGAGTGCCGCGAGAAGCGCGTTTCTTGCCATCATGTCGTCACGTGCTCCAGTCTTGTCGCCGCGACCAACTCGACGAACGCATCATTCGACGAGCCGTAGCGCGGCGCTCTTGATCAAACAGGTTACGTTCTTCCCCGGGGCGAGCCCGAGATCGCTCACGGCGTCCGGCGTCACCTCGGCCCACAGACGGTTGTCGCCTACCCTCACGGCCACGAACACACGCCCCGACCGCGGCACCAGATCCGTCACGGTGCCGGGAAGCCGGTTGCGGGCCGACAGTCCGTCGGTATCGCCGCTCGCGAGCATGACGTCGGAGGCGGCGAACTGAACGAACACCACGCTCTCCGGGAGCTCGGCGAACGCGGGCAGGCGCAGCCGGGCGTCGTCGCCCGCCACCTGACCGAGCCACCCATCCCCGGCATCCGTGAGGTTTTCCAGCCTGAGCAGGTTCACCGGCTCGCCGGCCGCGACAACCGCGCCGGTGCCGAGAACGCGGTCCGGCGGCCCCTGCTCCGTGACGCGACCGCCGTCGACCGCAACCACCCAATCAGCGAGGCGCTGCACCTCTGCGCGGTGGTGGGACACGTAGAGCATCGGCACGCTCCATTCGTGCACGACGCGGGCGACATAGCGGAGGATGGTGTCGCGTCGTGGCTCGTCGACGGCGGCGACGGGCTCGTCGAGCAGCAACAGGTCGGGGGCGCTCATCAGCGCTCGGCCCAGGGCCACGCGTTGCCTCTCGCCGCCCGACAGCGTGTCCGGGCGGCGTTGCAGCATGTCGGCGAGCTCGAGGACGGAAACCATGCGGTCGAATGCGGGAGCGCCGGAGCGCTCGGCATGCCGCCGGCGCCCGAAGCGAAGGTTGGCCTCCACCGGCAGATGTGGAAACAGTCTCTGATCCTGGAACACCACGCCGAGGCGTCGGTTCTCGGGCGCCTCGACCGCGGACGACGCGGTGTCGAGAAGAACGTGATCGTTCCAGGCGATATGCCCCGAACGCGGTGTCACGAACCCCGCGATCATCATCAAGAGCGATGTCTTGCCGGCCCCGGATGGGCCGAAAAGCGCCGTTGTGGGGTGGCTCGAAGCGAAGTCGACATCGATCTCGAAACCGGTGTCGAATCGATGTCGACAGCGCACCTCCAGGCGACCGTTACCCGTTCCCGGGGTGCGCGCCTGCGTCTTCGCGGCGCTCATTCCCGGCCTCCTCGACGTTCCAGCCATTCGCTCGCGGCAAGGGCCGCTGCAGCCAGCACCACCGATACCAGGGCCAGCCGGAAGGCGCCTTCGCCGCCGGCGCGGTTGAGCTCGGAAAAAACGGCCAGCGGCAACGTCTGCGTGGCGCCCGGAATGTTGCCGGCGAAGGTGATGGTGGCCCCGAATTCGCCCAGGCTGCGGGCGAACGCCAGAATGGCGCCGGCAATGATGCCGCTGCGGGCAAGCGGCAAGCTGACGCGTACGAATGCGTCGAACGGGCCGGCGCCGAGCGACCGGGCCGCATGTTCGAGCTTCACGTCCACGCCCCGGAAGGCCAGGCGGATCGCGCGCACCATGAGCGGGAAGCCGAGGGCCGCGCTGGCGATGGCGGCGGCCCACCAACTGAAGGCGATACGGATGCCGAGCGTTTGCTCGAGCCAGCCGCCGAGCCAGCTTTGACGTCCGAGAACGCGCAGCAGCAGGTATCCGGTCACCACCGGCGGGAGCACAAGCGTCAGGTTCACCCCGGTCTCGACCAGCCATTTGCCGCGGAACTCACGTCGCGCGAGCAGCCAGCCCAAGGCGATTCCGAACGGCAGCGACAGCAGCACCGCCACCAGCGCCACACGAATGCTGAGGGCGACCGCCGTCCATTCGGCGGGACTCAAGACCATTCGGCAGCCCTCCTACGTTGTGCGCCCTTATGGAGGGCCTTGTTGATCATCGCCGCGCAATCGGTCGCAGCCTGCAGGAGATCGTCATCGCGCTTGCGCACCCTCTTGCATCCGCTGTTTGCCACCAAGTTCTTCGATGATCTTGACACGCGCTTCGACATCTTCGTCTTGAACGCAGAAATGGAACAAACCACGGCGCCAATACTCGAACGGGCGCTCTTCATCGACCGTGTTGGGGAATTCAAACAACTCGATGCCCGTGCCATCGCCCATCGACAGATGCGCAATCCGAAACGACCCCCAACCTTCGCCGAAAACGTCATCGCACATCTGCCCGATCGCACTTTCATCATGCTGAACTTCGGTTGGCCCCATGATGACGTAGAGACCAAATGCTTTTGAGTAGAACTCGACCGCTTTTTCCAAATCCGGAACGGTGATGCCAATATGAGAAAATGTAAGTGCAGCCATCGGCGGGCTCCTTCGATTTCAGTGTTGGAGAGTGCTGCGGACGATCCCGCCTTCGACTTTGTGTGCGCCGCCGTTCACCGCTCTGTTTGCGGCCACGGTGACAATTGTTCGAGCGACTTCGTCTGCTTGAACAAATCTCTGAATGAGTGAGGTCGGCTCGTCGGAACCGTGGCATGTTGTCAGCGAACGGCGCGGCGAAAGCCGCGGTCGTAGAAGTGCGCGCGGCCGCGCTCGGAGATCAGGTACTCGAAGAAACGCACGGCCTCGGCGCGAGCGCTTCCCAGCAGCAGTAGAGGATATTCGATCGGCTGGTGCAATTGCGGATCGACCTGGGCGACGACCCGGACGCGCGGGGTTGCAGCGGCGTCCGTGGCGTACACGAGGCCGGCGCTCACCTCGCCGCCGGCCACCAAGGTGAGCGTCGCGCGGGCATCGAGCGTCGGCACGAGACGGGCCTCCACCGCCGCCCAAAGGCCCGCATTGCGTAACGCCTCTGCCGCGTAGATACCCGCGGGAACCGAGGCCGGGTCGGCGATGGCGATGCGGTCGAGGGCGCCCTCTTGACCGATGAGCGCCAGCGACCCCTCGTGCAGCTTCGAGTCGGCGGGAACGATCAACGTCAACTGGTTGCTCACGAGGACCACGCGGCGGTCGGCCGTCGCGCGCTCCTCGACATAGTCAGCCCAGGCGCCGCTCGCAGACAGCATGATGTCGGCCGGCGCCCCCTCCTCGATCTGCCGGGCAAGGACGGACGTCGCGGCGAAGCTGACCTCGACGCGTGGCTCACCGTCGACGCTGAACTCGGCGATGGCGGCCTCAACGGCGTCGATCGTACTCGCCGCCGCGAGCACCAGCACCACGTCGTCGTCAGCGAGGACGCACGAGGAGCTCATGGCGCAGGAGGTGAGGATTGCCAGGAGCCACGGGATGGCCCCGCGAGGGGGGCGTCGGGAGACCCGAGCGCGCGACGGTCGGCTTGGCATCGTCATGAGCGCCATGCTACTACTGGCCGCAGCTCATTCAATCTACACATTGGGAAGTGGGTGTGAATCCCACGCTGCCCCGCAACTGTGATCGGGGACGAAAGCCGCAGCGGTCGGCACACGGCGCCGGGAGGCGCGTGGATGGCGACCGCAACGTCACTGGAGGGAACTCCGGGAAGGCGCGGCGAGTAGGATGATCCGTAAGCCAGGAGACCGTAACCAACCCGACTGGGTTGGCCCTCGCGGGAGGGGACAGGCGTCGGCCGGAGACGACCGGCGTATGTCCCGAGCCGGTTTCACGGCTCGGTTTTTTTGTGCTTCGGCACCCTCTCGCGGGGCTTCTCACCGGGCATCTCAGGAGGATGCCATGAAGCCCCGCAATCTTTTCGAGACCTTTCTCTTGTCTGCAGTCGCCTGGATCGTGCTGCACGCAGCCGTCGCGCCGCCGCTGGCGTTCGCGGCGCTGCCCGGCGCCGTCGATCAACAGGCGGGCGCGGGTGCGGCGCAACAAGAACCGCTGCGGCGCGACGAGAAGATCGTCGTCACGGCCGAACGAGAAGCCGAGGACATCCGCAACGTCGGCAGCAGTGTCTCGGTGATCGGGCGCGACGAGATCGCCGCGAGTGGGGCACGCTGGCTCGTCGACGTGCTGCAGTTCGCCCCCGGGGTCAACGTCGTGCGCAGCGGGCCGGCGGGGTCGATCACACAGCTGTTTCTCCGTGGGTCGAACACCGGCCATACCTTGTTCCTTATCGATGGTGTGAAGGTCAACTCGCCGACCACCGGTGCCTACGACCTGTCCGCCATCCAGCTCGCAGCAGACCAGATCGAGCGCGTCGAGGTGGTCCGGGGCCCGCAAAGCTCGTTGTACGGGTCGCAGGCGGTCGGTGGCGTGATCAACGTCATCACGCGCTCCGGCGCCGGTCCGGGCACCTGGGGCATCGAGGCCGATGGCGGCTCCTTCGGTACCGGGCGCGTCCACACCTGGGGGATGGGCGAGGTCGGGGCCGTGTCGCTGATCGGCGGTGTCTCGTATCTCGACAGCTCCGGTTTCTCCAGTGCCAACGAGGCCAACGGCAACCTCGAGCCGGATGGTCACCGGAATCTCTCGTACAACGGGCGAGCCGACTATCGATCGTCGTCCGGTGTGGTGGTGCGCGGCTTTCTGCGTGGCTTCGACACCGAGCTGGAGTTCGACGGCTTCGACTTCCAGGACGGTCCCGTCGATGCTCTCCTCAATGTGCAGACCAGCCGGGAGAATATCTACGGCGGCGCGATCGGCTGGCAGCAGGATCGCTTCTCCTCGCGCGTCGAGTTGTCCTCCTCGGATGCGGACCTTGCCACCGACACGCCCGAGGACTTCTTCACCCGTTTTGAGCTCGATTCCACCATCCGGGAGGTCGACTGGCAGAACGATGTCGTCCTCCCCGGCAATCAACGCCTGGTAGCGGGCCTCGAGTATCGACGCGAAGGCGCCGACTCGGTGAGCTTCAGCGAATTCGGTCGGGGAGGGTTCGAGGAGAAGGTCGATGTCATCGGAATCTATATCCAGGATCGCGTCCGCATCGGCAACCTTGCCGGAGTCTCCGGCGCCGTGCGCTACGAAGACCACAGCGCTTTCGGCGGCAAATGGACCGGCCGGGCGACGGCAACCGTCGATGCTTCCGATCTTGTGCGCGTGCACGGATCGGTCGGCACCGGCTTCAAGGCACCGACGCTGAATGACTTGTACTTTCCGGGTTTTTCCAACCCCGATCTGATGCCCGAGGAAAGCATCGGCGCCGACGTCGGCATCGAGTTGTTGGTGCCCGCGGCGCGGTCCCACTTCGGGGCTGTCTTCTTCTACAACGACATCCGCGATTTGATCGAGTTCGATTTCGTCGCCAGCCGGCCCGAAAACCTCGGCAATGTCATGAGCGCCGGCGCCGAGATCAACGGCGAATACGTTGCCGGCGCTTTCACGCTCGCCGGCAACTACACGTACACCGACGCAACGCCCGAGGGGTCCGACGAGCAGCTCATCCGCCGACCCCGCCATCAGGGAAGCGTACGGGTCACGGTTCGGCCGACAGAGCCGCTACGCCTGTGGGCCGAGGTGCGCGCCAAGGGGGAGAGCTTCGACAACGGCGTCGGCGGTCGGGAGAGGCTCGATGGCTTTGGCATCGTCAACCTTGCGGTCGACTACCGGCTCGTCGACCAGGTCGTATTGCGCGCGCGTGTCGATAATCTGTTCGACACCGCGTATGAAGAGGTCCTCGGGTTCGGCACCGCGGGGTTGAGTGGTTATTTCGGGGCCGCGTTGACACTCGATCGCTGAAGATTGGCGCTGGAATGTCGACCTCGGTGCGGTCAAACTCGGGCGACGAAGGAGAGGTCAATGGCACGGCTGACGAAGCTGTATACGAGAACGGGTGATGACGGATCGACACGGCTCGGCGCCGGCACGGAAGTGCCGAAGGACTCAGCGCGCGTCGAAGCGTACGGAACCGTCGATGAGCTGAACGCCTGCATCGGTCACGCGGTGAGCGTAGGCGTCTGCGATCGCCTGCGAGTGGAGCTGGCGGTGGTGCAGAATCAACTCTTCGATCTCGGCGGCGATCTCGCCACACCCGCCAGCGAAGACCCGGAATTCCCCGTGCCGCGCATCGAGGCGCGACACGTCGAGGCGCTCGAACGCCTCATCGACGAGCTCACGGGCGCCGTGGGCCCGCTCGAGAACTTCATCCTTCCCGGCGGAACACCGGCGGCCGCCGCCCTGCACGTGGCCCGCACCGTGTGTCGGCGGGCCGAGCGGCGGATCATCTCGCTCGGCCGCGAGGAGGACATCGGAGAGCACATGGTGCCGTTCATCAACCGGCTCTCGGACGCGCTCTTCGTCATGTCTCGATTCGAGAATCTCGAGTCGGCGCGCGACGAACCTCTCTGGGAGCCCGGCCAGTAGCGAGGCCCGCGAGGTATCGGATGCCCTCGTGGCGGACGGTGGTGGAGGCTGGCGGGAGGCGCGAGCCGGGAAGCGCGCGACGGCCCCTGCGGCCTCCGAGGCGTCGATCACTCGGAATGACTTCTAACGACTAGCATCGCGTATTTATAGCTAGAAGTGTTTTTTTATCTTTAGAAGGCACGAAAAATGACTTATTGTTGCGCTGAGTGATGATTAGAGCCACTTTGTTTGACGGAAATTGATGTATGCTGAGGTGGGCGAGGTTGTTGCGGAAACCTGAGGGAAGGCCCGATGGGCGAAGGTAGGGGAAAACTCGAGGCCTTGATTGGCGATCTGCAAGCCAAGAAGGCCGAGCTCGAGAAGCTCATCCAGGAGTATGACGTCATGCTCCCGCACCTTTCGAAGGCGCGCGATGCGCTCGACGAGGCCGGCATTACCGATACCGGTCCGGTTCAGCCTGCCCCGCAGGCGGCACCCCCTCCGCAGCCCGCCGCCGCAGCCTCTCCCGCCGCCGAGGCACCTCCGGAGAGCCCTCCAGAGCCGCCGCCGGCGCCCGAGTCGGCCGCGGGACCCGCCGCGGGACCCGCCGCGGAACCCGCCGCGGAACCCGCCGCAGAACCCGCCGCGGAGCCGGAACCGGCGGAGGCCGCTCCCGCACGCCGCTCCATCGCGTCGCTGGTCGCAGAGGACGACGCTTCGGGCGACGAAGCGACCCACTGACACCGCTGCCCCGAGCCTGAATGCGCAACGAGAACACGGTCGAGCTGTATTTCGATTTCGTCTCTCCCTACGCCTATCTCGCGCTCACTCAGGTGGAGTCTTTCGGTGCACGCCACGGCGTCTCCTGGGACCTGCGGCCTGTGGTCTACGGCGCTCTGCTCGACGCCACCGGCCTGGTGGGGCCGGTAGAGGTCGAGGTCAAGCGGCGCTACACGCTCCGGGACGCGGTCCGTACCGCTGCGGCGTTGGGCGTTCCACTCGTCGGCCCTCCGGCGCACCCTTTCCGTTCGTTGGAAGCGCTGCGCACTGTGTGTCTCAACCGGGGCCGCCCGGAGGCGCTCGCCCTCACCGTCGCATTGTCGCGCGCTTGTTGGGGTGAGGGGCGCGACCTGACGGACATCGGCGTGTTGCGCCGCGTCGTGGCCGGGGTCGGGCTCGAGGACACCGAGCTCCAGGAACAAATCGCGGTGCCGGCCGTCAAGGGATCACTGCGCCGTTTCACCGAGGATGCTCTCGCCGTCGGTGTGTTCGGAGTGCCGACCTTCCGCCACGGCAGGGAGTTGTTCTGGGGGCACGACCGCATGGATCAGCTCGGCGCCCGCCTGGAGGGATCCGCCCCGGATCGCGAAGCAGACGCGGCCGACCTCGAAACCCGGCCGCGGGGAGCCGATCGCCGTGCCTCGACCCTGCGCCCGGGGGGGACCGACGGGTAGACTGGAATGGACGGGCGCCGCTTCTAGGTCGACGACTTCCCCGCTACAGGCCGCCAGAAGACTCTTCACGTTACCCCAGCAGCTCAGGACGAGATGCCATGAAGATCGCTCGCCCGGCGGCAGCGCCGATCGGGCCGCGTGGATTCCGAAACCGCGTTTTCGAGGCGTTTTGTCTGTTCCTCGTCGCCGCGTGCTGCATGGTGGTCGCCTGGTCGCAGACACGAAGCGACGATCTCCTCGACCTCGAGGCCGGCGCCGTCATCCTCGCGGCGACGACCGAGTACGATTCGTGGCCGGCGCTGGCGCTTCTGGATCACAATCCCTACACCGGTTGGGCGAGCCGGCAGGGACACGTGGCCCCTAACACCATCGTCGTGGAGCTGCCGCAGCGTCACATCATCCAGTCGATCGTGTTCGACAACACCCGCGCTCAGGAGCACGAATATCCGGGGATTTCGGCGCGCGAGATCGAGGTCTGGTTCTCGGTAGAAGGTCCCGAAAAGGGATACGAGCGGGTCGCCGAGCTGCAGGCGCCGCAGGGGGGCCGTGAGCAATTCCCGCTCCCTCTCGGTCGCCAGGCGCGTTGGATCAAGCTGGTGGTCAACTCCAACTGGGGCAACGAGGAGTTCACCGAGATCATGGAGCTGGAGGCCTACGGCTCGGCGGTGGGCGAGGTCGCCGAACGGCTTCCGGTGTCGGGCACGTACTTGACCAACTTCGGCCCGCTTTATCTGCAACAGTCGGGAGAGCGGGTCCGAGGCTGTTACGACGACGGCACCGCGGTCGTGCGCGGGCGTTTCGACGGTCGCATGATGCGCCTGGAGTGGCGCGAAAAGAACGGCTTCGGCCGAGCTCTGCTCACCGTCTCGGCGGGCGGCGACTTCATCAATGGCCTCTGGTACGAAGGTTCGGAGCTCCAGGGCACATGGCGAGGCCCTCTCGATCCGGGAGATCCTGAACCACCATGCGAGATCGGGCAGGTGGCCTGGGCCGAGGAGTAATACCGCCGCGGCGGTCAGTCGGATGCCGACGCGAGCCCGTCGACCAGTCGTCGAAAGCGCGCGTCCTCACGCAGCGCATCGAAGTCGCTGTCGTTCTCGACCCATGCCTTGTGGCCGAAGCCGTTGTCGACGGCCCGGCGCAGCGCTGCGACGGCGTCGTCGACGCGACCGAGCCGGGAATAGACGCAGGCGAGCCCGTACAAGGTGTAGGAGTCCTCGGGATCCAGGGACACCGCCCGTTCGGCGTGCCGGATCGCCTCCTCGTGCGAACCGGTCTGCAGCAGCGCGTCGGCCAGCAAGTAGTTGGCGCGGGGATCGTCGGGGTTGAGGTCGAGGAGTCGCTCGAGGCGGGCCCGCGCGCGTGCTGATGACCTGTCCGCGAGATCGTCTTCGCCCATCGTCCGGTAAGTGAATCCGAGGAGCGTCAACGCCTGCGCCTCGTCACCGTTGACCTCTGCCGCCGCCTCGTACAGGCGACATGCCTGTTCGTATTTGCCTTGGGCGAAGCATGTACGAGCGAAGAAGTAGTGCGCTTCGAAGAGCGATGGATCGAGACGGATGGCTTCTTCGAAGGCCGCCTCGGCTTCGTCGTATCGTTCGCTCAGCGCCACCGCCAGGCCTCGCGCCGCGTGTGCCTCGGCGAGGTTGCGGTCGAGTGAGAGCGCGTGCTTGCTGGCGTTGCGGGCGAACTTCAGGTTCGTTGTCGTGGGTTCGAAGTACATGAACAGGTAGGCGTAGCAATCGGCCATACCCGCGTATGCGAGCGCGTAACTGGGGTCGTTGGCGATCGCCTTGAGAAACATCTCCGCCGCCGCCGCGACGCTCTTACGACTGGACTCGAAAAACAGCCGGCGACCCTTCAGGTAGTACTCGTAGGCATCGACGTTGCGGGTGCCGGCGCTGACGATGGCGCGAAGCTGGGCGTCGCTCAACCTCAGGTGGAGGGCCTGCACGACACCGCGCGCGATCTCCTCGCGAATACCGAAGAGATCGGTCTTGTCGCCGTCGAAGTCACGAGTCCACGCCGATGAGGCATTGTCGACCATCACCAGCCGAGCCTCGACCGTCAGTCGTCCGTCCGTCCTGCGCACGGTTCCGGAAACCACCGCGTCGACGCCGAGCCTGCTGCCCGCCTGGTGTGGAGGCAGCTCTCGATCCTTCAACGCAGACGCCGAGGCGCGCGGCGCGACTTCGACTCCGTCAACGCGGGTGAGGTCGGCGCGTACCTCTTCGACGATGCCTTCACAGAGGTGGGCCTGGTCCCGTTCGGCACTGTGGTCGCGAAAAGGCAGCACCGCGATGCGATACGTCGGGCCGCCGTCAGCGGGCTCATTGTGCTGCGGAGAAGACGCTGCGGCCATCGTCGGATTCGGTTTGAGGGTCGCGGTCGGGCTCGGTAGGAGCCTGCCGCAACGATACACCCACAGCACCCGCCTCGTGCGGCTACCTCGTCGTGATCGATCGTACCTTGGTCAGCAGCATGTCGACCGCCACCGTGTTGGACCCGCCCTCGGGGATGATGATGTCGGCGTAGCGCTTGCTCGGCTCGACGAACTTCAGGTGCATGGGGCGGACGGTCCGCTGGTATTGCTCGATGACGGATTCCATCGTCCGTCCGCGTTCGTTCAGGTCCCGCAGCAGCCGGCGGATGAATCGGATGTCGGCATCCGTGTCGACGAAGATTTTGATATCCATGAGATCCCGCAGCTCCGAGTCGACGAGGATGAGGATGCCTTCGAGGATGACCGCCCGGCGCGGCTCGATGATTTGTGATTCCTTCTCTCGTGCGTGCAGCGCGAAGTCATACCGCGGGGCCTTGATCGGCCGCCCCTCGCGGAGCTGTTCGAGGTGGGTGATCAGCAGGGAGGTCTCGAGCGAGTCGGGATGGTCGTAGTTGAGGGCGCCTCGATCCTCGAGCGACAGCTCGGGGTGGTCCTTGTAGTAGAAGTCGTGTTCGATGAAGCTGACGGCGTTGTCGCCGAGGCTGTCGACGATCTTGGTGACGACGGTGGTCTTGCCGGAGCCCGTGCCGCCGGCGACGCCGATAACGAGCGGTCGCATTGAGGTTGCCTCCCAGTCGCTGATCCCCGGGGAGGGTGCCCCGACCGGCAGGGGCTTGGCAAGCACACAAGGAAGGGCGTTTTGTTCGACCCGCAGCACTATCGAGTCGAAGACGAGGAGAGCGGATTGCTCGCGTTCATCGTCATCGACGACACTTCACTCGGCCCCGCCGCCGGAGGCATTCGCACGCGGGCGTACCCGGACGAGGAGTCCGCTCTGGCCGACGCGCACGCGCTTGCCCGCGCGATGACATACAAGTGCGCCCTCGCGGGTTTGCCCGCGGGTGGGGGGAAGGGGGTCGTGATGTTGCGGGAGTCCATGCGCAGGGAGGCGGCCTTCGAGCACCTGGGCGGTTTCATCGAAAGTCTCGGCGGTCGCTTCCTCACCGCCGGCGACCTCGGCACCACGCCCGCCGATCTCCACGCGATGTCTCGCCGCACCTCGCACGTCTACACGGACGAGGCCGGCCTCGCTGGCTCCGTCGGGCTCGGCTGTGTGCGGGCGATGCAGGCCTGTATTGCCGTCCGCTCTCCGGACGCCGTCGACCTCGCGGGCACGCGCGTCGCCGTCCAGGGTTGCGGCACCGTCGGCGCTGCGGTGGCTCGCGCCGCCGCCGCGGCGGGGGCCGAAGTGCTGGTCGCCGACCTCGATGCGGAAGCGGCCGCCGCTCTGTCGGCGGACTTGTCGGCTTCGATCGTCGATCCCGATCGGATTTTCGCCGTCGATGCCGAGATCCTTGCGCCCTGCGCCGTCGGGGGTGTCGTCTCCAGCGAGGTCGCCGGCTCCACTCCGGCTCGGGCGATCTGCGGCGCGGCCAACAACATCCTCGCGGCGCCGGAGGTCGAGGCGGTGCTCGCCGAGCGCGGGGTCCTCTGGGTCCCGGATCCACTGTCCTCGGCCGGCGCGGTGATCGAAGGCGTGGGCCGCAGGGTGATGGGGTTGACGGACTGCTCCTCGTTGATCGATCGTATCTTCGACACCACCCGATCGGTCCTGGAGGAGGCGCGCCGGTTGCGGCGACCGGCCGGTGAGGTGGCCGCGGCGTTGGCCGAGAGTCGCATCCGCGAGCGGCGCCGATCAGCCGGTTGATCGCGAGCGGGTGTGCGCCGCCGCGCCGCCCGGGGGCATCAGGGTGAGCCTGAAGCGCGAGATCACTATAATCTCCGCTCGGGTTGCGGAGGAGGCCCACGATCTCTGCTCGGGTCGCGACGGCGACTCGCGGAGGAGCCCGTCCTGAGGGTGCCGAAGACCGGGAGAGAGCATGGGAGAGCGGAAGGTCGAAGAGGCCGATGAGGGCCGCCGGCTCCGCGATTTCATGCAGTCCGTACTCCGTGACCTCGATGCCCTCCGCCACATGCTCGACCACGGCCTCCTGGAGACGGGAGTGCGCAGAGTTGGCGCCGAGCAGGAGTTCTTTCTCGTCGACCGCTCCGGCAGGCCGGCCTGTGCCTCTACCCGCCTGCTCGAGATCCTCGACGATCCGCTGTTCACCACCGAGCTCGGTCTGTTCAACCTGGAGCTGAACCTGCCGCCGCTGGAGTTCGCGCCGGATTGCCTTTCGCGCCTCGAGGACGATCTCGACCGAAACATCGAGCGGCTTCGCGGCGCGGCCGCGTCGATGGGGGTCCAGCCCGTCTTGGCGGGTATTCTGCCGACGCTGCGTGCGTCGGACCTGGCAATCGAGAACATGACGCCGCGGAAGCGCTACCAGGCGCTCAACGACACGTTGAAAGCGATGAGCGGCGGCACCTTCGGTCTGCGTATACACGGACTCGATGAAGTCAGCATCGAGCACGACTCCGTCATGCTCGAGAGCGCCTGCACGAGCTTTCAGGTCCACGTGCAGGTGGATCCCGACGAATTCGCTCACTTCTACAACGTGGCGCAGGTGGCGGTCGCGCCGCTGCTTGCCGGCGCCACCAACGCCCCGCTCCTGTTCGGCCGGCGATTGTGGAAGGAAACGCGAGTGCCGGTATTCCAGCAGGCAATCGACTCGCGTGGTTCCCGGTTCCACCTTCGTGAACGGCGACCTCGGGTACGATTCGGCCAGCAGTGGGTCGAGAGGTCCGTGATGGAGTTGTACGCGCAGGATGTGGCCAGCTTCCGCGCTCTCGTGGCCTGCGAGAGCGACGACGATCCGTTCGACGCGTTAGCCCGCGGCGAGGCGCCGCGGCTCGATGCGTTGCGGGTGTTTTCGGGCACGGTGTACCGGTGGAATCGCCCCTGCTACGGGATCTCCGACGGCAAGCCGCACCTGCGTATCGAGATGCGCGCCCTACCGGCCGGGCCCAGCGTCGTCGACGAGATCGCCAACACGGCCTTCTTTTTCGCGTTGCTTTCGGGGTTACGTCGGCAGGTCGACGACGTCCGCGAGCTCATGAGCTTTGCCGATGCGCGCTCGAACTTTTACGCCGCCGCCGAGTACGGGCTCGATGCTCAAATGCGCTGGTTCGACGACAGAGTGGTACCGGTGCGTGATTTGCTGCTGGATGATCTGCTGCCGCTGGCTCATCGGGCGCTGGAAGCCGCGGGGATCAAGGACAACGATCGAGAACGCTACTTGGGTGTCATCGAAGCGCGCGTCGGCAACGGTCGCACGGGCTCACGGTGGCTCCTGGATTCTGCAACCGAGCTCTCGCCGATGGGGACCCGCGACGAGATTCTCACCGCATTGACCGCTGCGACCGTTTCGCGGCAGTCGGAGGGAGAGCCCGTCCATCGCTGGAAGCTGGCCCGGCTCGAGGAGGGTATCGCCATGAAGCCGACGGATTTGCGCGTCGAAGAGTTCATGACGACCGATCTTTTTTCGGTCGATCCCGAGGAGCCGATCAACCTGGTTGCTCACCTGATGGAGTGGAAGCAGGTGCGCCACATTCCCGTCGAGGACGAGACGGGGCGCCTCGTCGGCTTGCTGTCGTGCTTCGACGTGATCCGCCAGTACAGCGGACAGGCGGAGGAAGACAGAGAGGCGACGGCGGTGAAACGGATTATGGATCCGAACCCGGTCACGGTGCCTCCCGAAACCTCGATGGTCGACGCCATCAGTCTGTTGCGCACCGAGAACGTCGACTGCTTGCCGGTGGTGAAGGACGACCGCCTCATCGGCATCGTCACCGAGCACGACTTCATCCACATCGTCTCGCGATTTCTTCAGGTCGGAACCGGCGGAGACTGACCCCGGCGAAGGGCGATTCGCCCGGCTCCCGGCGGGACCGAGCCTACGGGCAATAGAATGACTCGATGAGCGAACGGGCGACAGTACGGGTGACCGTGAACGGCGAGACCTACGATCGCTCCGTCGAGCCGCGTTTGCTTTTGAGCGATTTCCTGCGCCACGAGCTCGATCTCACGGGCACGCACGTGGGTTGTGAGCATGGCGTATGCGGCGCGTGCACCATCTTGCTCGACGGCGAGGCGGTGCGCTCTTGCCTCTTGTTTGCGGTGCAGGCGGACGGTTGCCGGCTCACTACCGTCGAAGGGCTGGCGCTCGATGAAGCGCGCATGCACCCGTTGCAGGATGCCCTGAGGGAGAAACACGGGCTGCAATGTGGATTCTGCACGCCCGGTATTCTTCTGACGATGGTGCCGTTCCTGGACGCCCATCCTGACCCGGACGACCGACAGATCCGGGAAGCCCTGTCGGGGAATCTCTGCCGCTGCACCGGTTACCAGAATATCGTCGATGCCGTGAAGCACGCCGTCGGCCATCTTTCACCGCCGGTCGAAGGCGGTGAGCCCTCGTCATCCGGAGCGGGCGAGCAGGGTTCCGCGGATGAGCCTCGTTCCCGTGACGATGGCCCCGGCGAGGCGGCGCCATGAGCACGCGCCACTTCGGCCAACCGGTCAGGCGAAACGAAGATCCGCGTCTTCTGCGCGGCGAGGCGTTGTTCGTCGACGACGTTCATCTTTCCGGCATGTTGCACGTCGCGTTTGCGCGCAGCGATTTTGCCCATGGGCGGGTCAACGCCGTCGATACCTCGGCCGCCCGCGACGTCCCCGGGGTCGTGGGTGTCTACACGGCGGATGATCTGGGCGATCTTTGGCGGCCGGGGCCGTTGCTCGTTCCGCCGCCGCCGAATATCGAGCGGCTGACGTTCAACGAGCGCACGCAGGTGCCGCTGGCCAGGGACAAGGTCCGACATGTCGGAGAGCCGCTGGCGGTGGTGGTGGCGGTGAATCGGTATGCCGCAGAGGATGGCGTCGCCCGTGTCCTCGCCGACATCGAGTCGCTCGGCGCGGTCGTCGACCTGGAAACCGCGCTGTCTTCCGAAGCGCCGCTCATACACGATGATCTCGATTCCAACCTGATGGCGCACGTGATTCAGGAGAAGGGTGACTACGTGGGCGCGCGCCGGAGAGCCGACATGGTGATTTCGCGGCGGCTGCTCTACGACCGCGGCACCGCGGCGGCCATGGAGAACCGAGGCGTGGTCGCTGACTGGGACGCGCGCGGCCGCTTGTTGCGGGTGTGGGATACGACCCAGGCGCCGATCCCGCTACGCAACGGTCTTGCCGCCATGTTCGGCCTCGCCCAGTCGGAAGTGCAGGTCATCGCCCCATTCATCGGTGGCGGCTTCGGCCCCAAAATCATGATGTTCTACCCCGAAGAGGTCATCGTCACCTGGTTGGCGTTGCACCTTTCCCGCCCGGTCAAGTGGATCGAAGATCGCCGCGAGAACTTCTTCGCGACCACGCAGGAGCGCGGACAGATCCACGAGGCGGAGTTCGCCTTCGCCGCGGACGGCACGATTCTCGGCGTGCACGACGTCTTTTTGCACGACGCGGGCGCCTACGCTCCGTACCCGCTCACCGTGCCCTTGACGAGTTCCTGCACGCTGCTGGGCCCCTACCGGGTCCCGCACTACTACACCGAGTTCAGGGCGGCGTTCACCAACAAGCCCATTGTCACCCCGTACCGGGGCGCCGGCCGTCAGCACGGGGTGTTCGTGATGGAGCGCATGCTCGACATCGCCGCCCGCGACCTCGGGCTGGACCCGGTGGAGATGCGGCGACGAAACCTGCTGCGCCCCGACGAGTTCCCTCACGACCACCACATCATCTTCCAGGACTTCAAGCCGCTGACCTACGACAGCGGCAACTACGAGCCGGCGCTCGACATGGCGGCGGAGGCCATCGGCTACCGCGACTTCGAACCCGGGTCGAAGGACGCCGACGGCCGGCGGCGGGGAATTGGTGTCGTCTGCTACGTCGAGGGCACCGGCATCGGCCCCTACGAAGGGGCGCGCATCTCGGTCGAACCGAGTGGTCGCGTCAGCCTCGCCACCGGCGTGGGCACGCAGGGGCAGGGCCATCACACTTCGTTTGCACAGATCGTGGCCGATCAACTCGGTGTCGAGCCGGCCGACGTGCATGTGGTCACGGGGGACACGCGGGAGTTCGGCTGGGGGACGGGCACGTTCGCCAGCCGCGGAGCAGTGGTGGCCGGCAATGCGTGCCATTCGGCCGCCCTTGCGGTTCGCGAGAAGATCCTCAAACACGCCGGAGAGGCTCTCGAGGTGGCCGAAGAAGACCTCGTCCTCGAAGGCGGCAAGGCCTACCCCAAAGGCGCGCCGCAGCTCTCGATCAGTCTCGGCGAGCTCGCGGTGAAGGCCAACCCGATGCGCGGTGCGGTTCGCCACGGGACCGAGCCCGGACTCGAGGCGACGTCGTACTTCGGCCCCGAATCCGGCAGTACGGCGAGCGGTGTGCACGCCATGATCGTCGCCGTCGATCCCGAGACGTTCATGGTGGAGATCGAAAAGTACGTTGTCGTGCACGATTGTGGCCGCGTCATCAATCCGCTCATCCTCGAGGGGCAGATCGTGGGCGGCGTGGCCCAGGGCATCGGCAACGCCTTCTACGAGCGGCTCGTTTTCGATGAGAACGGCCAGCTTCTGTGCCCGTCGTTCATGGATTACCTGTTGCCCACGGCCACCGACGTGCCCCGGATCGAGACCGCACACATCGAGACGCCGTCGCCGCTCAATCCGTTGGGCGTGAAGGGCGCCGGGGAAGCCGGCGCGATTCCGGTGGCGGCCCTGTTCGCACAGGCGGTCGAGAACGCTCTCGGGCTCGATGATTTCGAGGTCCTCGAGATCCCGTTGAGCCCGTCGCGGCTGTTCGAGCTCGTCGAGGGCCACAAGGAAACGGGAGACCGACCGTGAAGCCGTCCCCGTTTCTTTATCGCGTGCCGCGGAGCGTCGAAGAGGCCGTGGATCTGCTCGCCGAACATGGAGACGAAGCAAAGCTCCTGGCGGGCGGCCAGAGCCTCGTGCCGACGATGAACTTCCGCCTGGCGCGGCCCGCCGTGCTGCTCGATTTGAACCGTATTCCGGAGCTGGCGTACGTCGAGGATGGCGGGAATGGGCTGCGTATCGGGGCCATGACCCGACAGGCGAAGCTCGAGCACGACGCCGGCGTGGCCGCTCGCTCCCCCCTGTTGGCCGCCGCGATGCCTCACGTCGCTCACCTTCAAATCCGCAACCGCGGCACCATCGGTGGCAGCATCGCCCACGCGGACCCGGCGGCCGAGATTCCGGCGGTGGCGCTTGCAACCGGAGCGCGAATGAAGTTGCGAAGCCGCGACGGCGAGCGCTGGGTGGCCGCTGAAGATTTCTTTCACGGCTTCTTCTTTACGGCTGTCGAACCGGCGGACCTGCTCGTGGAGGTCGAAGTACCGCCGCTTCCGGCCGGCACCGGGTGGTCGTTCCGGGAGATCGCCCGCCGCCACGGAGATTTCGCGCTCGTCGGGGTGATCGCGACCATCACCATCGGGAAAGGGCGCTGTGAGGCGGCGAGGATCGTTCTCTTCGCGGTTGGCGGAACGCCGATTGTCGCCGCGGCCGCCGAAGCGTGCTTGCGCTCAGGGAGGTTGGACGCCGAGTGCTTCGCCGAGGTCGCCCGGGTCGCGGCGTTCGAGGACATCGATCCCGTCGATGACATCCACGCCTCGGCGGATTATCGTCGCCGCCTCACGGAAGTTCTCGTGCGGCGTGCGTTGAGCGAAGCCCATGGACGCGCGCGAGGCGCGGGCAATCAGGCCTGAAGGCCTTCCTCGTCGGTGTCGGCGAAGCCGTCGAAAGCCGCGCTCGACATGCCGCGAGAACCGCCGCCGGCGGCATAGAGCAAACCGCCGACGACGAGCAATGGAAGCACGGCTGCCCGCCAGGCCAACATCAATCCGGCGCCGCCGTCGGCGCCGATCATCGCGAACAGAGCCTCGAAGGCAGCTTCTCCGACACCCAGCCCCCCGGGCGTGAGCGGCAACCCGTTGGCCACCATCCCGAGGACCGCCAAAAAGCCCGTTGCCCACATCGGGGCATCGGGAACGAGGACCGAGCCGGCCAGCATGAAAGTGAACGCCATGAGCACATGCCCCACGGCGCTCAGCAGAACGGCCCGCAGCACCGCCGGCCGGTGATCGCGGAACGCCATCATGGCGTCATCGGCACGCTGGAAGTAGCGAGAGAAAGGAATCCTCGCGATCAGCCATACGTAGGCCCGGTTCCGCCGCAGGGAAGCCGAGCTCGACAGGGCTGCGGCCACCAGCAGACCCGACAAGGTGACCACGGTCATCGCCACCAGGGCTCGAATCACCGGCAGCTCGCCGAGAAGCTCGTATGTCGGGAGCGCCAGCAGCAGGGCTACCGAGAGCAGCGAGAACAGGCCGACGAGCCGATCGACGAGAAGGACGGTGGCGATCTCCACGGTACGCCCGCGAAAGTCTTTCGCCAGGTAGTACAGCTTCGCGATGTCGCCCCCTGCACCGCCGGGCATGAAGACGCCGAAGAAAAAGCTGATGACGACCAGCCTGCAGACCTGCAGGAAACCCAGGTCGATGGCTTGCGACGCCAGCAGAAGTCTCAGGCGCGCGGCCTCGATGGCCGTGCCTGCAACTCCGAAAACCACGAGCACGGGCAGCAGCCACATCGAAGCGGCAAATCGTTCGAAAGTCTGCCACTCGCCGCGCGCGAAGAGGATGTACGAGACCAGGGCCAGCCCGACGAGCAACCGTAGAACGGCGACGATCTTCTTTCTTGCGGCAGCATTCATAACAGATCTCGAGGCCCGTCCGACGGTCGAGTCAGCGGTCGGGTGACGCGCGGTCTTCTCTGCCAGGCGACGGGGAACCTTCTCTGCTGATCGACGTGGAGTCTTCTTTCACGAAGATGCGAACCGGCGGGCCGACCGAGGGGTTGTCGAACGGTGGGCGAGACAGAGGCGACGGCAACAGCGTGCGCCGCGGGAAGTGTGCAGCCTCACGATAGCCGACGCTACCGTCGAGCAGCGCCTCGAAGACCTCCGGCGGACAATCCGCGCTGCGCTGCATTCCGGGAAAGCTCGTCCAATCGGGGATGACGATGACGAACTCGGGTCCCTCCGCGGCGAGGTATTCGATGATGGCGGGACCGTGATCGAATTCCTGCATCCAGGGTTCGCGGCCGGCGATCCGTCGCGACACGATCTCGGAGTCGAGTGGCGGCAGCTTCTGCTCGGCGCCGAAGTACTCGACGCGGTCGCCCGTTACCGCATGGGCGCTCATCCACGCGCCCGCCTCTGCACGAGTTTCCCAGAGCTGGGCGTACACCAGGTCGGCTCCGATCATGGCGCGCCAGCCGAGCACCACGGCCAGGGGCAATACCCTGACGACCGCGCGGCTGTTCTTGCGAGCGACGAGAGCCGAGGCTGCGAACACGTCGAAGATCGGCACCAGGGGAAGGAAGTAACGGAGCAGGGAGAAACCGATCGGCAGGCTCAGCATTACGAACAGGGTCGGCAGCGGCAGCAGCAACACCAGGTAGCGGCGATGTGCCGCGGCGGCGAGGCCCACGCCGAAGACCGCGGCCACGAGTGCCGGCACGGACAGGGCCCAGCTCAGCTTCGTGATGAACTCCCACGAGAGGAGCGCGAAGCCGGAGATCGTGCGCGGATGGGACGGGAAATAGGCCGAGGCGACGCTGAGCATCTCCGGGCGGAAGAGCATCCGGTTCACATGGGTGACGTGACGCGCGGGGTCGACCAGCATCCCTGTCGCGGCGATATAGACGACGATCGATGCGCCCAGCCCGATGAGCAGCGGCTTCGCCGGCCACCTTCCGTCGTCGGCGCCGATGTAACGGCGCGACAGAAGAGCCAGCCCCAACGGGAGGAAGACCACGAGCGCCTGATCCTTCGTTGCCAGTGCAAGAGCCACGAAGACGCCGAACCAAACGGCGCGAGACCGGGTTACCCCCTCGGTGATCATCTTGGCGAAGGCGACCAGTCCCAGGGTCGACCACAAGGTCAAGGGCACGTCGAGGTTTCCCGTGCCGCTGTAGTAGAGCATCGGATAGCTCAGCAATGTCAGGAACCCGGCGACGACGCCCACTGTTTCTCCCCAGAGTGCTGCCCCCAGGGCATGCGTCGCCAGGACGACGCCGACGGCCATCAGCACCGTCACCAACCGCCCGATGATCGTCAGCCAGCGGATGGAGCGGGCCGGGTCTGTCATGCCGAACGGATAAGCGGCCTCCATCTGCTCGATACCGCCCGTCAACATCAGGAGGCCGACGTAAGGCGCCTGCGCGGATCCGACGACGAAGTAGTGAAACCAGGGGTAGCCGTAGTTACGGTCGGGCTTCGAGACCACGAAGGTGTTGTGCATCTCGGCCAGAGCCTTGACCGAGAGAACGGAATCCGTGGCGTACGTGTTCGTTCGATCAGCGGCGGTCGCGTGCGGAAGCCCCCACGTAATCGTCGAGCCATAGACGACGAGCGCCGCCACGGCGAGTGTCCACTGGATCCGCGAGGTGCCCATTGCCGAACGTCGTTCCGTGTCGCCGAGGAGAATGCTGCGGGAGGCTCTAGCGTAGAGAGTCCGCATGTTGGGAGCAATACGCATTCCCGGCGAGTTCGCGCAGCGGCCGGGACTCTCGGCACGCTTGCGGGTATGCTGCATCCGTCCGCCGGGCTCCCGCCGAACGACGTCGGGTTCTCGGCCGCCGGCCGCGCCAACAACGGAGTCGACCATGAAGCTCTACGACCTTTCGCAGGACCTCAACCAGGAGGTCCCCTTCTGGCCCTATTACCCTCCGTTCGAGGTCAAATACATCAAGCGGAAGTCGGAGCACGGGGTCAACGCGCAATACATCCAGACGTCCAACCACATGGGCACCCATCTCGACGCCCCGCGCCATTTCGTGAGCGACGGCATGACCATCGACGAGATCCCGCTCGACTGGCTCTACGGCGACGGGGTCATCGTCGACCTGAGCGAGGAAATGGACGCCCTCGGCGCCTATTCACCCGAGATGATCGAGAAGAGAGTCGAGGTCAAGGAAGGCGACATCCTCGTGCTCCATACCGGGTGGCATCGCTACGCTCAGTTCGGCGCCGAATCCGATGAGGAGCAGTACATCCATATGCACCCCGGAGCCCATCCGAGCATGGTTCCGTGGCTATTGGAGAAGAAGATCAAGGTTTGGGGCGTCGACGTGGTGTCGACAGATCACCCGATGAACCTGCCGATCGGTCGCTTCCTCGGCAAGGGCACGTTTGGTCACTGCGACCGCGTGCGTGCCAAGGCAGAAGAGGCTTTCGGTGGCGCCGCCGAGGTCGACAGGCTGTTCCCACACGATCACTACCAGCTGACCCACAACGCGCTGTTTCCGCACAATTGCATGCACATCGAAAATCTCGGAGGGCAGATCGACGACCCGGAGATCCAGGATCGTCGGCTGACGATCGGCTGCTTTCCGTGGAAGTTCAAGGGCGGGGAAGCAGCGTTCTGCCGCGTCGTCGCCTTTGTCGAGGACTGAGCGGGAGGCGCGCGTGAGCATCGCCGAACTGCCGGCAACGGAGCTGCGTCGCCTCATCGAACGGCGCGAAGTGTCGTGCTCAGAGGTTGCGGAGGCCTGCCTCGCGCGAGTCGAGCGGCACAACGGCGACATCAACGCCGTGGTTACGCTCAACGAGAGCGCCGTCGACGAGGCGCGCCGGCTCGATGAGCGCATGGGGGCAGGTGAGGCGCTTGGCGTGCTCGCGGGCATCCCCGTGGGCATCAAGGACGTCACCCAGACTGAGGGCATGCGGACGACCTTCGGCTCGCCGTTGTTCCGCGATCACGTTCCCGAGGGCGATGCCCTCGTGGTTCAGCGGCTCCGCTCGGCCGACGCCATCATCCTCGGCAAGACCAAC
>CAYSHI010000182.1:0-24458 GCA_964430745.1 uncultured Acidobacteriota bacterium
GGGCGATTCCTTTGTCGCGGCTTCTCGACGATGTATGCACATCGCCGTCGGCGCCTCTCCGCGGACTCGCCCCGTCGCGCTCGCTACAAGTGTCAAGCTATGTTGGAGACAGGACACTAGATGTCTGCGAGACGGGGCGTCGGTGACCGGGTGGCGTTCGGCATCGAGATTTTCGAAGGCTCACGTTGACAATATAAGTAATTCGAATATACTCGCGTTTCTCATATAACTTCAGGAGAAGCGACGATGCCGAGGTCCCACCGAACGTCGAACGATCGCCACGAGACACCTGAAGATCCCCTGGCGATGCTGCCGCTCAGCCCGGTTGATTTGCAGATTTTGCTCGTTCTCAGCGGCGGCGACGTGCACGGCTACGGGCTCATGAAGGCGGTAGAAGAGCAGTCCGCGGGCAAGGTGCGCCTCGAGGTCGGGTCGCTCTACCGGGTCATCAAACGCCTCCTGGGCAATGGCCTGATCGAGGAAACCGACGATAGCCCGAGCGAAGCCGTGGAGATCCCCTCGAGCCGCGGGCCGAAGCCGCGACGCTTCTATCGCATCAGCGAGTTCGGGCGCGAGGTGGCGGCGGCCGAAGCGGGTCGACTGACGGAGGTAATCGAAACGGCGCGGGCTCGGGCACTCATCGGCGGGAAGAAGGTATGAGCTCGCGACGTTCTCTCGGGTTGCTGCTGAGGCTCTATCCGCCTGGTTTTCGACGCGCTTTCGGCGATGAGATGCAGGAAGTCTTCGCCCTCCGTTGCGAGGAGATTCAGCGGCGCGAAGGGCTCTTCGGCGTGTTCGCTCTCTGGGCCCGCACGGTTCCGGGAATCGTGCGGGCGGCTCTGCTCGAACGGCTCGAAACCAGGCGCGCCTCGCGGCGGAAGGACGGCTCACGAGGCCCCGCCCGCCGGCATGCGACCTCGACCACGATGGGCGACAACGGGGGTCCTCGGGACCCCGGCAACAGTTCCTCTCGGCTCCCCCGGAAGGATCGAAATCCGATGGATCGTCTGGCACAGGATTTTCGCTTCGGACTGCGCACTCTGTCCCGCAGCCCCGGCTTCACCGCCGTCGCCGTGATCACTCTTGCGGTGGGAATCGGCATCAACACCGCGGTGTTCAGCCTGGTGAACGCGTTTCTGCTGCGCCCGCTCCCGCAGGTCGAAGATGTCGAGACGCTGGTGGCGATGTTTACATCCGAAGGCGGAACGCCCGGTGTGAACGCCTACATGGACTACCTCGATTTCGCCGAGCGAAGCGAAGCGTTCGCCGGCCTTGCCTCCTACAAGCCCTTGCTCATGGATCTCTCGACGGGAGACAACACCGAGCGGGTCCAAGGCATGATCGTGAGCGCCAATTACTTCGACGTGTTGGGCGTCGAGCCCGCCGCAGGACGCTTCTTCGCGCTCGAGGACGATGACGAGCCCGACGGGGAGACTGCAGTAGTGCTGGGTTACTCCCTGTGGCAGGAGCGCTTCGCCGGCGCTGCCGACATCGTCGGCAAGCAGGCTCGACTCAACGGCCGCACCTTCACCGTGGTCGGCGTGGCCCCGGCGGGCTTCCGCGGAACCTATCTCGAGAGCCGCCCGCAGGTGTTCGCCACGATGATGATGCAACCGCATTTCATGCCGGCGTCGGGAAATCTGCTCGAGCGCCGTGGCTGGGGCGGGATCTTCGTCGTCGGCCGCCTGGGCGACGGTGTGGGCATCGAGCAAGCCGGTGACAGCGTCGCCGGCGTCGCGGAATGGATCATCGAACAGAACCCGCAGTTCGCGAATTGGGGCCGCGAGTACACGCTGGTGCCGCTCCACCAGGCGACGTTGATGCCCGGTGAGCGAAATGCGGTGGTGCTGACAAGCAGCCTGCTCATGGGAATCATGGGGCTGGTACTGCTGGTGGCCTGCGTCAACGTGGCGAACTTGATGTTGACGAGATCGGTGCGACGGAGGTCGGAGATCGCCATCCGCCAGGCCCTCGGTGCCGATCGCGTCCGTCTGTTCCGCCAGCTCCTGGTCGAGAGCCTGACGCTCGGCCTCCTGGGTGGTGCGGCGGGGTTGTTGCTCGCACAGTGGGGAAGCAGCCTGCTGCGGCGCCTGCCGTTTCCTCTGGAGCTGGATCTCAGTCTCGATGCCCGAGTGCTGGGGTTCGCTTTGATTGCCTCGCTGGCGACCGGCGTTGTCTTCGGTTTGGCTCCCGCGTTTCGTGCCGCTCGCGTCGATTTGTCGTGCAACCTTCGCCCCGTCCTCGCCGGTGGCGCGACCATCGGGCGCCGTCGCATGAGCAGCGGCCTCGTCATCGTCCAGGTCGCCCTTTCGATGGTGCTGTTGATCGTCGCCGGGTTGTTTGCCAGGACGCTGATCAACCTGGGCTCCATCGAGCTCGGTTTCGACGCGGACAACGTCCTCGCAGCGACCGTCGATCCCGGCCTGCAGGGTTACGAAGGGGCCGAGGTCAAGGCCTTTTACGACCGCCTCATGCCGCGCATCGAAGCGGTCCCCGGAGTCGTCGCGGCGAGCCTCGTGAGCGCGTTGCCGGGGCCCGAAAACGACAATTCGTGGAGTATTTCGCTGCAGGGGTACACGCCCGAAGCAGATGAGCGGCTGGGCAGTTACGTCAGTTATGTGGCGAGCGACTATTTCGAAACCATCGGCATTCCCATAATGCGAGGGCGCGGGTTCACCGCGGCAGACGACAACGGGCCCCCGAGTGTCGTCATCAACGAAACGGCGGCCGAGCTGCTTGCGCAACTCACGGGACGGGACGCGCTCGGCGGGCGCATCGGCTTCGACGGGCCCGACGGCGACTTCGTCGGGATCATCGGCATCGCCGGGGACAGCAAGGTGGGGAATCTCCGGGCGGATCCCAGGCCGCAAACTTACCTGCCCCACGCACAGGTTGCCGCGCTGGGGATGGGTGCGCGCATGAGCCTGCTGGTGCGAACAGGGGCGGCCGATCCGCTGGGAGTGCTGCCCGGCGTCCGAACGGCCCTACAAGAGACGGACCCCAACGTACCCGTCTTCGACGCGACGACCCTCGAGGATCACTTGTCGGCCACGCTCGTGCGGGAACGATTGTCCGCGGCATTGTTGGGTTTGTCGGCCGCCCTCGCTCTGTTGCTCGCCGGCGTCGGCCTGTACGGCGTGCTGTCCTACTCCGTCGCCCGTCGGACCAAGGAAATGGGCATTCGCATCGCGCTGGGAGCGCGCAGCGACGAGGTGCGGCTCCTGGTGGTGAGACATGGGCTCTTGCTCGTGGCCATCGGCGTTGTCGCCGGCGTGGTCGCGTCGGCCGCCCTCGCGGTGCTGTTGTCCGGCTTCCTGTACGGGGTCACCGGCACCGATCCGCTTACCTACGCGGGCGTAGTGTTGGTGATCGCTGTGGTCGCGCTGGCTGCGAGCTACGTTCCCGCGCGCCGGGCGACACGCGTCGACCCACTGGTCGCACTCCGTTCCGATTGAGCTAGCACGGTGCCCGTAACGGCACCCCCGAGAGTTCTTCAGGACACTAGAACGTGTAGTTGAACCCCACCATGAAGCGCGGCACCCAGCGTGGTTGGTTGATGGCGGCGTCGGCGTCGACGAAGGTATAGCGCTTGCGCGGATTGATATCGTCGCCCGAGGGTGTGTACGTCGTATCGTGGCCCGTCAACGCGCCTTCGAAGAAGTAATCCACCCCGCCGCCGATGATCAGCGCTCCGGAACGGCCCATGCCGAAATGTCCCTCCAGCCCGGTGCCCAGTCCCCATTGGCCGGAGGTGACGTCGAAGTCCTCGTTGCCGCCGATGAAACGGAAGTTCCCACGAAAGCTCGAGTAGCGAGGGCCGATGTAGATGTACGCGGGCGTCGCCGATTCCGAGGTCATTCGAAACATGGCGTCGAAGCGCATTTCGAGGGTGCGGCCGGATTTGTCCGGCTCGCCGTTGGTCGCGTTGTTGATGAAGATGCGTCGCGCGTCGCCCGCCGAGCCGGGGTCGAGCGAGGTGTAGCCGAGCGCAACCCTCGCCGACATCGGCAGGCCGCGAGCGAAGTTCGAGAACATTCCGTAGAACTCGACGCCGAAGCCGTTGGCGTAGCCGGCCGAGCCGCCGGCGGTGAAGCTGGTGCGCGGCTCGACGGGAGTCGTTGGGGACTGTGCGTGTGCAGCGGCGGTGAAAGCGATCGCGAGGGCGCCCGCGACGAGGATGCTCCGGGTCATGTCGACCTCCCAGCCTGTACGGCGTCACTCCGTCCATGTGTGGCAGGCTGGGCCATTAGAGGGGATAGCACTCTTTTGTCGGTTTTTCCAACCGGATTCAAGGGAAGGCTGTGCAAAACTATGTGGAAGCTGTGCAAAACTACTCAAACATGAGCATGGATGCACCCGGCACGCCACAGGCGCCTGGTTCGCGAGCCGGGGGTGCCTTGTCCCGCCTGTCCAACGTCACCCTATTCACGACGTGGGACACTAGCGGCCGGACTCCAGCAGCGGGGCGATCGGGGCAGCGGCTCCGGGGACGGCACCGCGATAATCGAGACCCAGCAGCCCGGCGATCGTGGCCGCCACCTGTGACTGCGTCAGCGGCGATGTATCCGCACGCTCGCCCAGCCGCGCCGTGCCCGGACCCATTGCCGCCAGCCACATGAGCTCCGAATCGACGACGTCCTCGCCGTGGCTGCGCCACTCATCCGGGGCTTCGCCTCGGCCGTGATCGGTCGTCACGATGAGCGTTGTCTTTCCCGCGTACTGCTCCATCGACTGCAGCTTCTCCCACAGCATTCGCAAGTACTCGTCGCCGAGGTGGGCCGACCGGAGGTAGCGGTCGTAGCGGCGCCCATGGGCGTTGGTGTCGGTGCCGTCCAGAGAGATGTAGAGCACTCGCGGTCGGGCCGCCTCGAGATACTCGAGCGCCGCGAAGAACGTGAGCTCGTCACTGCGTACACCCTCCGCGTCGCGCGTGCTCGTACGAATGAGGTCGTTGAGCAATTCCTGCCGAGACGTCAGGGGGGCGTCGTCGAAAAGCTCCCAGCCGGCGTTGACGACGATGCCGGCACGGGGCTCGTTGAGGATGTACGGAAAGACGTCCCACGCCGTGAAGGCTGCTACCCGACCTTCGAAGCCCGGCTGCTGCGAGATCCACTCGAGCGCGTTGGGGTTGGGATTGTGACGCTTATCGTTGCTGTCGATACGATCGTCGGGAAACCCTCCCAGCATCTCGTGATAACCCGGGTACGAGAAATTCCGTCCGTTGGTGACGAGAACCCGGCTGCCGCGCCGGTTGTTGCCGAACAGTTGCCCCGACGGAACGATTGCCTCCCACATGAACGGCATCAGCGCCTCGCGACGTTCTTCGGCGGTTGCGCGCCAGAACCTGTCGCTCAGAGCATCGACGTCATCGACTCCGCCCGCGTCCTCCGTCAGAAGGGCCTCGTCAGCGCCGCCGAAGACCTCCTGCCAGCGGAGTCCGTCGAAGGTGAAAAGAACCACGTTTTCCGCCTGTTGCATCGGGGATGCGGAGAGCGGCGCGGACAGCAGCGCACCGCAGCACAACAGCAGAGCGAGAAGGCGCGACTTTCGGGTAGGCAGGCGCGACGCGAGGACGTGTGGGCTCGTCATGGTACGTTTCTCCGGCTTCGAATGGTGGACTCGTCAGGGATCTTATGCCTTCGGTGGCCGGCCCGGGGGCGATGCGAACGGGGACGGCGGCCGCGAGTGTATGCCGGGCCAGGATGACCAGTACCGTCCGGCTTGCCGCGACCGCCGTTGTCAAACGCTCCGTAATCAGGCCGCGTCGGTGTCTTCCTCCTCGACCGCCGTATTGCGGCGGAGAAACACCACCACACCGATCGCGCCGACCGCGAAGACCAGCGGTGGGACGAGCCAGGCCACGAGTCCCATGCCGCGCATGCGCGGCGCACCGAGGATCGAGGGGCCGTATTGCAGCTCCAGCTCATCGAGGATCCAGTCCTCGGTGCGCCCTTCCATGAGCCAGTTTCGAATCTGATCGCGCAGCTCGGCAGCGCCCTTGGTGGGGCAGTTGTCGAGCGTCAAGCCGTGGCAATAGGGGCTCATGATCTCGACGACCAGACGATTGTACGTGGACGCCCATTCGGGGCCCGTGACCGGTTTGTCGGTCGCGACGCCGGCGACGGGGGCCGCCGAAGCACCCGATGCCGAGGCGATGAAGGCGAGCATGACGAGCGCGGGGACAACCGCGGCCAGCGTGCCGAGAGGGCGGGGTTGCGGGGTGGGTCGCATCAGCAAAGCTCCGCTGCCGGCGGGCGCCCATCGCGCCTCCGGTGTCCAGCGGCTCCTTTAACTACATTGATGCGGCGACGGTACAAACGGTCACGGCTGAACGGCCGCAATTCACTACGTGAAACCCCCCTCTGTCCGCCACCCGAAGCGACGCGGGACGTGACATGCCGACCTGCAGGGACGTGACGTGCCACGGAGGGCCCCTCGCCTCAGGCCTTTGCTACACTGCATCGCCATGAGGCGCCTTCACAGCCTGCTCGCCATCGCGCTGTTGCTGTTCGCCGGAGCGCAGCAACAGCGTTCCTACGTCGATTGGTACGAGCAGATGGTCGCGGCCTTCCGCGAGGGCGACCACGCGACCATGGCCGAGGCGGCGTCCGGGGCTCTCCGGCTGCGCCCCCGGTTTCCACCCATGTTGGTGAACCTGGCCCTCGCCCACGCTCTCATGGGAGACAGCGAGCGTGCTCTGGACCTCCTCCATGGGGTCGCCGAGATGGATCTGGCGTATCCCATCGCCGAGGGCGAGCAGTTCGCGTCGCTGGCGGCGTCACCGCGGTTCCAGGAGATCGTCGCGCGCATGAGTGACAGCAGCCTCCCGCTGGGAGACGCCGACGTCGCGTTCACTCTGGCGCGAAAGGACTTCTTTCCGGAAGGGCTCGCGGTGGATGGCACAACGGGCGATTTCTTTGTCGGCAGCGTGCGTTTCGGGGACATTGTCCGCATCGACGCGACCGGCGATCCGCAGGCATTCGCCGGCCTCCCGTGGAGCGTGTTGGGCATGAAGGTCGATGGGCAACGCGGGCTGCTGTGGGTGGCGATCTCGGGAATGGAGCAGACCGCCGATCTCGAGGAGGAGAAGCTCGGGAGGGCCGGAGTCGCGGCGCTGGCATTGACCGACGGCTCTCTCCGAGGTGAGTATCTGCTCCCCCGCGGAAGTGGCGACCGCGTCGTGGGTGACCTGGTCGTCGCCGCCGACGGCAGCGTTTTCGCGTCCGACAGCATCGGCGGCGGGGTCTGGGTTCTTCGTCCGGGCACCGACGAGGTGACGGAGTTGCTCCCCGACGGCACGTTGGAGTCTCCGCAGGGGCTCGATCTCGCGGACGACGGCGCGCTGTACGTCGCCGCCTACAGCGGCGGCATCTACCGGGTCGATACGGCGTCGCGCGAAGTGCAGTGGCTGGAAGGGCCGGAAGAAGTCACCACCTACGGCATCGACGGGCTCTATTTCGATGGCGCCGATCTGATCGCCGTGCAGAACGGCATCAGCCCCCATCGGGTCGTCCGGCTGCACCTCGACCGCGCCGGCGCCACGGTAACCGGCGCGCAGGTCCTGTTGCGCGCCGATCCCCGCTTCGGGGAGCCGACTCTGGGAGCCGTCGTGGGCGACAATTTCTATCTCGTTGCCAACAGCCCCTGGGCCGAGTTCGCGGATCCGTCTCAGTTGCCCGATGCGAGCTCGCTCCCGGTGCCCACGATTTTGCGGCTGCCGTTGTCGAGGTAGTCGGCGGCATCCCGGCGGCCGGGTGGGCGAAAAGGATCCGAGCCTCCTATAATCGCGGCTTCGACACCGCGACTTTCCCCACCCGGAGGGCTCCATGAAACGCACACCTACCTGGTATCCGTTCTCTATCGCGCTCGCGATCGCGGCGCTCTTGCTCGTGACCGTCGGCGCGCAGGCACAGCGTCCGGTGTCGCAAGGGGCGGTAGGCCCGCCGGCACAGCGTCCCGCGTCGCAAGGGGTCGTCAGTCCGGAGAATCCGATCTGGGCGAGCGAAGGGGGGCAGCGCGGAGGCCGCGGCGGCGGAGGCGACGACAACCAGGAATCCGAAGAGCCCAAGCCCTACGAAGAGGTGATCACCGACGAGGCGATCACCGACGACGGCATTTTCCAGGTCCACCGTGTGGGCGACGATATCTTCTACGAGATTCCTCTCGCCGAGCTCGACAAGGACTTTCTCTGGGTGGGGCGCATCAAGCGCACCACGCTCGGCGCCGGCTACGGCGGGCAGCGCTCCGACGACCGCATCGTGCGTTGGCAGCTTCGTGACGACAGGGTCCTGCTGCGGCTGATCAACTACGACGTGATCGCAGACCCGGACACGCCCGTCGCACAGGCTGTCGCCGACTCCAACAATCCGGCGATCGCCGAGGTGTTCGACGTGGCGGCTTTCAGCCCCGACGGCGATCCCGTCATCGACGTCACGAATCTGTTTACCAGCGAGGTCAACGAGCTGTCGGTGCGCACGCGCCTCAACGCGCGCGGTTTCGACAGCGGCCGTTCTTTCATCGAGAAGGTCGTCGCCTACCCGATGAACATCAACACCGAGGTGAGCCAGACCTATACCGCTCCTCCCGCCACCGGCGGCACGGGCGGCGCTCGCGGCCAGGCCCCGGCGCGCGGCATGCGCGGCAACTCCGCCACGGTGGTGATGTCCTACAGCATGCTCAAACTGCCCGAGGAGCCGATGATGCCGCGGTTGTTCGACGAGCGTGTCGGCTACTTCTCCGATTCGTACATCGACTACAGCCGACCCGAGCACCGCGCCGTGAATCGCCGCTTTATCACCCGCTGGCGCCTGGAGAAGCAGGATCCGAACGCGGCCGTATCCGATCCCATCAAGCCGATCGAGTACTACGTCGATCCCGCCACGCCGGCCGAGTGGGTGCCCTACATCAAGGCGGGCATCGAGGACTGGCAGCCGGCCTTCGAGGCGGCCGGTTTCTCCAACGGCATCGTGGCACGCGACGCGCCCGCGGACGATCCCGACTGGAGCCCGGAAGACGCCCGCTACTCGGTGATCCGCTGGCTCCCGTCGACCACCGAGAATGCCTCGGGACCCCACGTGCATGATCCACGCTCGGGCGAGATCATCGAGTCGGACATCCAGTTCTATCACAACGTCCAGAACCTGGCGAAAAGCTGGTATTTCGTCCAGGTGGGGGCGCTCGATCCGCGCGCGGCGACGCTGCCGTTGCCCGAGGACTTGATGGGCGAGCTCATCCGCTACGTGGTGGCGCACGAGGTCGGCCACACACTCGGCTTCCAGCACAACATGAAGGCGTCGGGCACCTACACGCTCGATCAGGTGCGGGACGCGAGCTGGGTGGCGGAAAACGGTCACACGCCGACGTTGATGGACTACTCGCGCTTCAACTACGTGGCGCAGCCCGAAGACGGCATCGCCGTCGAAGACCTCATCCCCAAGATCGGTCCGTACGACAAGTGGGCGACGATGTGGGGCTACAAGCCGATTCCGGGCGCGAGCACTCCTGACGAGGAGCTGCCGACGCTCAACGAATGGGCCCTCGAGCAGGACGACAAGCCCTGGCTGCGGTTTTCGACCGCCGATGCTGCCGGGTCCGACCCGCTCAACAACACCGAGGCGGTGGGTGACATCGATGCGGTGGCGGCGACGGAACTCGGCCTGAAAAACATCGAGCGCATCGCCGACATGCTGCTGACCGCGACCACCACCGAAGGAGGCGCACCCTACACCGAGCTCACCGAGGTCTACGGTCGGCTGTTGGGTCAGTGGCGTCTGGAGATGGGACATGTAACCCAGCTCGTAGGCGGGTCACTCTCGCAGCAGAAGCACATCGGCCAGGACGGCGTGCGCTTCGAGGCTGTGCCCGCAGGCCGGCAGCGGCAAGCGACGCACTTCCTGCTCGCCAACGCCATGCAGACACCGACCATGTTCGTAGAGCCCGATTTGCTGCGACGCATGGAGCCGGCCGGTGCGATGGACCGTGTGCGCGGGGCGCAAAACTCGATCATGAACTCCATGCTGCAGGCGAATCGACTGAACCGGCTCGTCGAGCAGGCCGCCTTTGATGCCGATGCCTACACGCCGACCGAGTACCTGGCCGACGTGCGCGGCGGCGTGTGGAGCGAGCTGGCCGGCGGCGGCGACGTCGACGCCTTCCGTCGCAACACCCAGCGCGTGTACCTCGACACGATCGACAACCGGCTCAACGGCAACACCGCTCCGAGCGGCGAGGTGCGGGCCTTGTTGCGAGGCGAGCTGCGCACGCTTCGCGGCCAGCTCGTCGCCGCCATGCCGACGGTGTCCGACCGCGCCACCCGCTACCACCTCGAGGACTCGATCGATTTCATCGAGCAGATCCTCGACCCGCGAGCGATGCGGGAACGGGCGGCAGCCGCCGGTGGTGCTCGTGGCGGACGCGGTGGCGCGATTTTCGGCAACGACACGCCGAACATGAGCACGTCGATCTTCGGCTTCGACTACGACAACGATCCGTTCCTGACGGTGCCGGAGATCTGCTGGCCGGACTATGTGATACGTTGAGGCCGCACCTCGGCGCGCAGGAATAGAGACAAGAGCCGAATCGGGCGCCGCCGCGGCACGTGGCGGCGCCCGTTCCGGTTCAGGGAGAGATCATGATCCGGCGATCGCCCGCGCTTCGTCGGCGTGCTCCGCCACTGTCGGGGTGTATGCGCTCGACAGGTACGGCGGGATATATGCGGTCGGCGGAGCCACGATTCTGACGCCGGTGACACCGTACTTCGGCTTCCGTCGATCTGCGTCGATCCGGGTTTGATATCGAACGCCGTCCAGAGTAGCCGGGACGAAGGTTCCCTGGGATGGTGCCCGTCGGTGCCATAGACTCGGAATAGCCGCGCCTCGTCAGGGAACACCGAGCCGGAGGGCACCTTCGATGAAAACGGTCGAACCAGGGACAACGTCGCCCCGAATCTTCAAACTCTCCACCTTCCTCATCCTCACGCTCGTCGTTATCGGCACCGGCGGGTGGTACGCGCAACGAGGGCGCGGCTTCGATCGCGAGACCGCGCGTATCGCCGAGGTTCTCGAGCTTGGCGCCGGGATGACAGTCGCGGATGTCGGCGCCGGCGACGGGAGCTACTCGGCTTTTCTGGCCGATCGCGTCGGCGCAACTGGTCACGTCTTCTCGACCGAGGTCGAACCAGACAACGTCGACGACATCCGAGAAAGCGTCGCCGGCAGCGACAACGTGACGGTGATCCTTGGAGGCATCGACGATACGAGGCTGCCCGAGGCCTGTTGCGAGCGGATTCTCCTGCGCCGCGTCTTCCACCACTTCCTCGATCCCGACGTCATGGCTCGGAGCCTCTTCCGCTCGCTCGAGCCGGGCGGCGTCATCGCTGTCGTCGACTTCCTCCCGCGCAACGACATACCGGCCAGCGAAGGAGCGCCCGAAAGGGGTGGCCACGGCACGCCGATCAACGCCCTTACGGAAGAGATGACCCGCAACGGTTTCGAGCTAGTCCGGCGGGTGGAGGATTGGCCCGGCGGGCGACGGGACTACTGCTTGCTGTTTCGCCGCCCGGCCTCGTGATCTGGTCCGGGTCTCCGCGCCAGGGCGACAACTGCCGGCGTTCCGGAGTGCGACGTCGTCGCGGCGGCTGATCTTCTTCCTGCGGGTTTTCCCCCGGGCTTCGCCTATTGGCTTGACGGCCTGGAACGTAGGTCGAGTCGTCGTCGACGAGCAGGAAAAACAATGAAAGAACGAGGCAAGAACCAGTGCACGGCTCTTCTGGTGCTCACGACGATGTTGCTCACTGCCGGCCGCGCCGCTACGAGCACTGACGGAACCGGCGGTCAACAGATCGCCGACATCGTCTACACCAACGGCCGGATCTACACTGTCAACGAGGCCCAGCCCTGGGCGGAGGCGGTGGCGATCAGGGAGGGTAAGTTCCTGGTTGTCGGCTCGAACGCCGAAGCGGCGGCGGTTACCGGCGAGAGCACCGAGATCCACGACCTCGACGGGCAATTCGTGATGCCGGGCATCTTCGATCTTCATTCGCACCCGTTCATCACGCCCTGGTACGGCGGTATGAACCTGCAGTTGGCCGGCGCCGATACCCGGGGAAAGATCCTTGCTGCCGTCGAGGCCTACGCCCTGTCCAACCCCGAAAAGGAGTGGATCATCGGCGGCCAGTGGCTGCTCGGCATTCTCCCCGGCGACAGCCCAAGGAAAGAGTGGCTGGACGAGCTTTGTGCTTGACGAGAACCTGTTCGAGATCGATGTCGATGAGATCTACGGCACCCAGGTTCTGTTGACCATCCTGGGAGGAGGCATCGTCTACGAGCGCGCCGCGCAGGGCAACGAGGATGTCGAGGGCTCGATGCGTCGCGAGATCCGCTGAGCGGCGCTGCCGGCCCGACCTTGCTGCCCGATGCGGCAGTTTGTAGACTTGTATACAAATATCTACACTGGCGCGGTCAGAGGAGGAGTCGATGCCCGACAAAACGAAGGTCTCGTACTACGTAGCCGCCCCGGTGGCGAAGGGTATCAAGATGCTCGCGGCGAGGGATGAGCGCACGCAGAGCGAAGTTGCCGAGACCGCGCTCGAGGCGTATCTGTCCGAGCGGCAAGAGGATCTTGATTGGCGGTCGGCGTCCGAGAGCGCGTTCGAATTCTGGGACAACCCGGCAGACGCCGCCTACGATGACGTATGAGCGCGGGCAGATCGTGCTGGTCCGATTTCCGTTCACGGATCTGACGAGCTCCAAGCAACGACCGGCGCTGGTCGTTGCTTCACAGGCCTTCATGGGTTCGGGCGATGACCTCATCGTCGCCGCGATCTCCGGGCAGCGAGTTGACCGGCCCGGAGAGTTCGATCACGTCGTGCAAGCGTGGGAAGCGTCCGGACTATTGATGCCGTCGGTCGTCCGGGCCGGTAAGCTGGTGACGCTGCACCGCGATCTGATCCGTCGAAGCCTCGGTTCGCTAACCGCGACCGATCAGGTGGCGGTAGACGGCCTGCTACAAAAAGCCCTGACGCCCTGAGGCGATAAGAATATGCCCGACATCATCTTCACCATGAACGACCTGCGAAAGGTCGTGCCGCCCAACCGCGAGATCCTCAAGGGAGTCTGGCTGTCGTTCTTCTGGGGCGCCAAGATCGGCGTGCTGGGCCACAACGGCGCCGGCAAGTCCACGGTGCTGCGCATCATGGCCGGCGAGGAGGACGAGTTCGACGGCAAGGCCTACCCGGATCCGAAGGCGCGGGTCGGCTGGCTGCCGCAGGAGCCCGAGCTCGAGCCCGGCACGACCGTGCTCGACAACGTCATGCTGGGCATGGGCGAAGTGAAGGCCTTGCTCGACAAGTTCAACGAGATCTCCGACAAGTTCGCCGACCCGGATCTCGACGAGAGCGCCATGACCGACCTGCTCGAGGAACAGGGCAAGGTGCAGGATCAGATCGACGCGGCCAACGGCTGGGATCTCGAAACCACGCTCGAGATCGCCATGGACGCGCTGCGCTGCCCGCCGTCGGACTCGCCGGTCGACAACCTGTCGGGCGGCGAGAAGCGCCGGGTGGCGCTGTGTCGCCTGCTGCTGTCGAAGCCCGACCTGCTGTTGCTCGACGAGCCCACCAACCACCTCGATGCCGAGTCGGTGGCCTGGCTGGAGCGCCACCTGAAGGAGTATCCCGGTTCGGTGGTGGCGATCACCCACGACCGCTATTTTCTGGACAACGTTGCCGGCTGGATCCTCGAGCTGGACCGCGGAGAGGGCATTCCCTGGGAAGGCAACTATTCTTCCTGGCTCGAGCAAAAGCAGCAGCGGCTGGAGCAGGAAGGCCGGCAGGACAAGCGACGGCAACGGACGCTGGCGCGTGAGCTCGACTGGGTGCGGATGGCGCCACGGGCGCGGCACGCGAAGAGCAAGGCCCGCATCGGCGCGTACGAGAAGCTGCTGCAGGAGAATACCGAGCGCTTGCCGGAAACGGTGGAGATCTACATCCCGCCCGGCCCCCGTCTCGGTGACAACGTCATCGACGCCGCCGGCCTGAGCAAGGGCTACGGCGACAAGCTGCTGATCGACGACCTGTCGTTTTCGTTACCGCCGGCGGGGATCGTCGGTGTCATCGGGCCGAACGGCGCCGGAAAGACGACGCTCTTCCGCATGATCGTCGGGTCCGAACAAGCCGACGCGGGCGCGCTGAAGCTCGGCGAGACTGTCGAGCTCGCCTACGTCGATCAGGCGCGCGATCTCGTGGAGCCCGAGAAGACAGTCTGGGAAGCGGTCAGCGAGGGGCACGACACGATCAAGCTCGGCAGCCGCGACGTGAACTCGCGTGCCTACGTCGCGTCGTTCGGTTTCAAGGGCGCTGATCAGCAAAAGAAGATCAAGCATCTTTCCGGCGGCGAGCGCAATCGGGCTCATCTGGCGCGCGTGCTCAAGGCGGGCGGCAACGTCCTCCTTCTCGACGAGCCCACCAATGATCTCGATGTCGATACCCTTCGCGCGCTCGAAGAGGCGCTGCTGGAATTCGCCGGCTGCACCATCGTCATCAGTCACGATCGCTGGTTCCTCGACCGCATCGCCACCCACATCCTCGCTTTCGAGGGCGATAGCCACGTGGAATGGTTCGCCGGCAACTACGCCGACTACGAGGCCGACTACAAGGCGCGCAAGGGGCACGACGCGGATCAACCGCACCGCATCAAGTACCGCAAGCTGACACGCGACTGAGATGGGACCGGCTCGTGTGGTCTCCGTGCTCGCGGCGATGGTCCTGGCGTTGCCGGCGATCGGCGACGTCGGGCCACCGGCGCACCTGCAGATCTCCGAGCGAGAGCCGGGGGTGTTCGCGGTGCAGTGGCGTGTACCCACGGCGCTGCCGCCGCGTGCCGTTCCGATGCCCGAGCTGCCTCCTTCGTGCGCGCCGGAGGGAGACCTCGATGTCACGAACCAACCGGGCGCCTGGTTGTTCGCCCAGGACTGGCGTTGCGACGGGCCGCTCACCGGCCAGGTCGTCGGGCTGGATTTTCCGTTTGCGGACCTGGCGCTGACCACAGTAGCGCGCGTCGATTTGCTGTCCGGCGACCGTTTCGCGCGACTGATCACTCCCGGCGATCCGCCCTGGCGCTTGCCTGAAGGGACGGCTGCGCCCGACCTCGTGCAGCGGGCGCGCGATGCCGTGGTCGCCGGCGGCACACACGCGCTGGGCTCGGCGGCGCACCTCGGGCTCCTGCTGGCCGCGCTCTTGCTCGGCGCGGCGAGGAAGCCGCTGCGGCTCCTGACGTTGTTCGCGCTCGGACAGGTCGCGGGTTCGTTGGCCGCGGGGTGGTGGGGCCTCGGATTCGAAGTGCGCGCCGCGGACTTGATGTTGGGACTCGCCGTGGCGCTCCTCGCGCGCGAGGCGCTGCGCCTGCCTGAGGAGCCCCGTCGCGTGTACGTTCTCGTTGCCGCCGCAGGCGCTTTGCACGGCGTGGCGGTTCCCGCATTGCTGGCGCAAGAGCTCGGACGTGAGGCGAGCGACCCGGCCACGCAGCTGATGGCCATTCTCGGCATGGACGCAGTGCATCTCGTTGCTCTCGCCGTGCTGATCCCCGTCGGCGCCGTCCTGGCACGCGAGGCCTCGGCGTCCCGCCGTGCGCTGGCTTACGCCACAGGCGGCATCGGCGGTGCTCTGGCTCTCGGACTCGCCCTGACGGGTAGCGCACCTCCCGTAGCCGCGGCCGGGGGCGATATGGCGATCGCCGGGCCGGCAGCGCAGGGAGGCACCGTTGCCACGCCGGCGTCACAGCGCGTGGCGCCCGGTGGCGCCGACACGGCGATGCAGAGCTTCCTCGTGATCGAGCCCTTCGAGCTGCGTCACGAAGTCATGGTTCGGCTCGCCGATCTCTCCGGTGAGCTCGGGCTCGAGGCCGACGCCGTGCTCGAGGTTGCGGCCCAGGACGCAGTGGCCGGGCGGCTGGGCGACCTCGTCGTCGCGAGCACCGGGCTGAGCATCGACGGCGTACTTGCCGAGCCGCTGCTGCAGCGCGTCGATTTCATGAGTGTCGACGCCACCGGCGCGCTGCCGCGCGCCGAGCCCCAACCAGAGCCGGTCGGCGAAGCGCTGCTCGGCGTCGTCGTGGCCTACCCGACGGAAGGGATGCCGCAGGCGGTCGAGCTGGTGTGGCGGCGGGTACCGGGAATTGCCGCCTTGATACCGGCGACGGTGATCGACCCCGAGAGCGTGCTTTCTTCGGTGGTTACCGCCGCGTCGAACAGCATCAGTTGGCGCAACGAGTTGTTGACCGATCCCGTGCCGACGGTGACGGCGATTCCCGTCGAGCCGTTGCGGGTCCCCATTCCCTTGCTGTCGCTTCCGCTGTTCGCGCTTGCCGGTGTAGTGCTGTTTCGTGCCGGCCGGTCCGGTCGACGGAGCGAGGCAGTCGGATTCGCCCGCGTCGCGCTGGCCCTGGGTCTGGTTCTCGGACCGATGGTCGCGCCCACCTTCGCCGTGCCGGGATCCTACGGCCGCGTCCCGACAGAGGCGCAGGCCCGTCGCATGCTGGCCGGGCTGCTCCCCAACGTCTACCGCGCCCTCGAATTTCGTGAAGAAGGTCGCATCTACGACCGGCTCGCCATCACCGTGACGGGCGATATGCTCACCGAGGTTTACCTGCAACAGCGACGCTCGCTCGAGCTCGAAGAACGCGGCGGCGCCCAGGCGCGGGTCGAGGCGGTCGAGGTGGTCGCTGCGAGCGAGGTCGAGCCCGGTCCCGACGGGTTCAGCGTTCGCGCCGTTTGGACGGTGGGGGGCATGGTGACCCACTTCGGACACCGCCACTTCCGGCAAAACCGCTACGATGCCCGCATGGGTATCGCCGCTGTGGACGGAACGTGGAAGATCCGCAGCTTCGAGGTGCTCGAGCAGGAGCGCGTCCAATGAAGTGGCTGCGTGACCCGCTGGCTCAGTTTTTCATCATCGGTGCGCTCTTGCTGCTCGTGTACGGGGCGGCGAGCGGGTTCCTCGGCCGCGGCGCACGGCGCATCGAAATCGGCGAGGCTGAGGTCGAGATGCTCGCCGGCAATTTCGAGCGGCAATGGCGCCGGCCACCCACCGAGGACGAGCTGCGAGGACTGGTGCGCGGGCGCGTACGCGAGGAGGTGGCATACCGCGAGGCGTTGGCCCTGGGACTCGACACCGACGACACCATCGTGCGCCGCCGGATGGTGCAGAAGATGGAGTTGCTCGCCCAGGATCTAGCCCTCATGGCCGATCCCACCGATGAGGAGCTGCGGCAGTTCTTCGCCGAACGCCCCGAGGACTACCGACTTCCCGACCGCGTCAGCTTCCAGCAGGTCTTCTTCAGCGTCGACCGGCGCGGCGCGGCCGCCGAGCAGGATGCCGCCGAGCTACTCACCCGACTCCGGTCAGGAGGCGTCGACGCCGCAAGGATCGAAGAGCTCGGTGACTCCCTGATGGTCCCGGTGGAGTTCTACAGGGCGAGCCCGGGCGAAGTCGAGCGCGTGTTCGGGGAAGGCTTCGCCGAAACCGTCTTCGGCCTCGATGAGGGCTGGCATGGCCCCCTACCGTCACCGTTCGGGGTCCACCTGCTGCAGGTCACCGAGCGTTCCGACGGAGGCGCGCCGGCCTACGAGGACGTCCGTGCCGACCTCGTTCGCGACTTCAACCTCCAGCGCACGGAGACCGCGAAGGAGCGGCTCTACGAAGGGTTGCTATCGGGTTACGAGGTCACCATCGACGAGGCGGCGCTGACCCGCGCCACGCTCGAGGCAGCGCGCCCGGGCTCACGCTGACAAGCGTCGAAACGGCGACGGCCGGCCCCGAGTCCGAAACTCGAAGCCGGCCGCCCGGTTCCTTGGTTTGTCCGTCAGGGTCCTAGCGGATTTCCAGGTCCTTGGCGATGTCGAAGCCGTAGTACGGCGTCGTCGGAGAGATCGGCGTCGCGCCGTTACCGGCGTGAATGATGCCCCAGCCGTCGAGCACGTAGACGCCCTTTCCGGCCAGCTCCATGTCCCGGGCAACGTCAAATCCGAAGTACGGCGGCGGCGTCATGAGCGCCGGCGCGGCACCGACAGCGTGCACGCCGCCGAACGAATCGAGCGCGTAGACACCTCCGGGGACAGTTTCTATGTCCTGCGATGCGTCGAAGCCGAAATACGGAGGCAACGGGCTCAGGCGCGTCGCGCCGCCGCCGAAGTGGAGACCACCCCAGGCGTCGAAGACGTAGTATCCGCCGCTCGGCGCGAGCTCGAAGTCCCGGGCAGCGTCGAAGCCGAAGTACGGCGTCGCGGGGCTCAGTGTCGGCGCCCCGGCGTTCGCGTGAACGCCGCCGAAGATGTCGAGGGCATAGTTGCCGGTCGACGCGAGCTCGAGGTCCGCGCTGGCGTCGAATCCGAAGTACGGTGGGCCCGCCATCGCCGGCGCGCCGCCGCCTGAATGCAGGCCGCCCCAGCCGTCCAGTACGTAGTAACCGGTAGCCGCCAGCTCCATGTCGCGGGCGACGTCAAAGCCGAAATACGGCGCGGCCGGACTCATCACCGGCGCGCCGCCACCGCTGCTGACGCCTCCGAACCCGTCGAGCACGTAGACACCCGGCGCCGGGATGCTGAACTCGCAAACGGCCGTACCCCAACCGAATCGAGTGGCGAACCCCGGCACGCCGGCGGTCTGGTTGAACTGGTTGGTGTGCCAGAACGTGCCGCTCGTCGGGTCGACGGTGGTGGTGCTGTAGTCGCCTGAGCGCCCGGACCAATCCGAACCGGTCACGCCGGCGCGGCATGTGGTCTCCGCGACATCGAATACTCCCGGAGCGCCGATCTGCAGGAGGTTGCCGCCGCTGCCGGCCGACTGGCCGGTGACGCGGATCCCCACGGGTGTGGCGGCGTTCGACGCCATGTATCCGAGGCCGATCTCCCCCTGCGAGTTCATGGCGATACTCGGCATCCAACGATGAATCCCGTCCGCCGGCCCGTGCGTCCCTTCCTGATGCAGGGTCCAGGTTGCCCCGTTGTCAGCGCTGCGCAACTCGTACCAGCGAATGCCGGCGCGGCCGGGCACACCGGGCACCGCCGCGGCGGCATCGACGGTGTGTGCCGCCACCATCGACAGGTGTGTGCCGTGATTCGTCACCTGGGCGCGGTGCATGAGGCGGCCGGCCAGCGTCTCGAGGTCGTCGCCGCCGCCGGGGTGCGGGACGCACCGCTCACGGGACGCGACGCAAAGGTCATTGTCGAACGTGGCGATGGGTACCCGCGAGGTCCTGACGATTGTCGTGTTGGCAGGGGTCGCGAAATCGGGCGTGATCGTCCAGATGTCGAAGAGTCCGGACGCTGTCATGGCGGTCCCGAACTGGGCCGGTACGAAACCGGCGGCACCCCAATTGTCGTAGTCGAAGGGCAGGTGGCCGAACTCAGCGAGACCCAGGTTGCCTCCGACGAGAACGCAGCCAACGCCGCCGGCGTAGACGCACGCCTTGTCGATTGTGCCGATCCACGTTCCGGCGAAGCCGAAGCCGGGTACGGTGAAGAGGTTGATTTGGACGCCGATCGCGTTCGTGGTGATGCCGAAGTGTGGGTAGTCGTTGAGGCCGAGCGGCGAGAAATCCCAGGCGTAGCGGTTGTACGCGCCAAGCGGGTCGCTTGTTTGCGAGACCGCGATGCACTGCGTGAATGGGGCCGCGGGACCGTTATTGAAGGCGAACACGCTGTAGAACCAGCGATCGGCAGCCTCATCGTAGAGGATGACGGGATCTCCCTGGTCAGTGTTCTCGCAGACACCCCCGAAACCGTTCCAGAGAGCGCTGTTGGGGAACGGGCCGCCACCCAGTTCATTACCGTTCTTGTCGAAAACGGTGGTGACGAGGTTGATCATCTGCACGAAACGATTGGTCGCGTCGGAGCTGACTTCGCCGTTCGTGTCGGGCGGATTGATGTAGAGGCTGACGGCAGCTGCGTTGTCGAGGTTGTCCGAGCCGTCGAACTGGGTCAGCACGCTGGCCGGCGCGGAGGGAGTGAACGGCGCCAGCAGCGGGTCTGCCTGCATCACGGCGCCCGCGACCTGGGTGCGCAGGTCGGCCGCCGGATAGAAGTTTCGGACTTCCGCCGCGGCCGGAGTCTGCGGGGCGGCGGCTCGGGCGGCGTTTGCCGCGGTCGCCAGCGACGCGAGAGGCCTGTTCTCCGCCGTCAGGATGTCGAGCTGCGGTCCTTGCTGCGCGAACGTCGCGGTCGAGGCTACGCACAAGAGGCCGATGATCACTGCAAAGGAGAAAGCACGGGAGATACGTCGCACCTGAACCACCTTTCGGCTAAGAGTCGGCAGCCAATTCATAGGCAGTTGTACATGATACGGTTGCGGGAGTACAGCATGAACTTCGAGGCCTCACGTCACGGCTGAAATATGAGGTCCCACGAGTGTCTAATACTGTTCGCGGCAGGCAATTCGTGTTTCCAATTGCGTTTTTCGTAGCATTTGTTGCGTCGATTGCAGCCTGCGCCGCCGAGTCCTCGACCCCTCCGGGCGGGGACCCCCCCTCGCTCCCTCCCAGCAGTGCGACGTCCGCTGGTGTTGCCGAAGACCCCTCCGCCAAGGTCGACGGATTCGTTCCCGCCGCTCCGCGCGAGCAGTCCGCGGGCATTCGAGGAGAGGCCTTGCGGGGCCCGGTGATGCCCGGCCCGCAGGTTGGTGACGACCCGGGATGGGCGCCGTTGCAGGCGATGTTCTTCGTCAACGACGCCGACGGGAACGAGGTAGCGCGATTCGAATCGGACGAGGAAGGAGCGTTCGAGTTGCTCCTCGCGCCCGGGGACTACGTCATCGTGCCGGAGCCGTCCGCGCCCGTGTTTCGTCCCGCCGAGCAGCCGCACGCCGTAACCGTTCCGGAGGGCGAGATCGTCGAGCTGGTCCTGCGATACGACACCGGGATCAGATAAGCCGGCTCCCCGTGGGAACGGCCTACTCGGTATCCGGCGCGGTGCGACCCCACGCGAACCCGTCCACCGCGGCGATCCTTCCCCGCCACAACATCCCGTTGCCGTGAGGCGGTACCGCGCGGTTCCCGCACAGGATGACAGCGTTCTTCATGTGCAGAAACGCGGGCGTCGGATCGATGTCGCTGCTGGAGTAGAGGCGCGCGCCGAACTCGGAGAACCGTCCCTGGGAATCGGCGAACGCGCGGCCGACGAGCTCGAAATACTCGGTACCGCCGATCATCTCGCCGGTAATGAGCGAGCCACCCACCGTCAGGGTGACGTCCATGGCGCCACCCTCGGCGTTTACCAGCGTGACCATCTTCGTCAGCAGCCAGTCACCGTCTTCCGGTTGCCAGAACGCCGCCTCTTCGCGGTCATCGAAGTCCATGTTCGTCTGCCTCGGTCGGAGCTCGACCCCCTTGCAAGAAATGTAGCTCAGCCCCGGCCGCTTCCGAAGCGCTTCGTGCGCTACCGGATCTCGAAGTCCCGAGCGATGTCGAAGCCGAAATACGGCGTCGGCGAGGCAACCGGGGGCGCACCGCCGCCGGCGTGAACGACCCCGAACGTGTCCAGGACGTAATAGCCGGTGCTGTTGAGCTCCAGGTTGGCTGCGGCCGGGAATCCGAAGTACGGGGTCGGCGGGTTCAGGACCATGGCGCCGCCCCCGGCATGGACCCCGCCCATGGCGTCGAGAACGTAGAAACCGCTGGCCGCGAGCTCCATATCCACCGCCACGTCGAAGCCGAAATAAGGAGTCGTCGGGCTCAGCGTCGGAGCGCCGTCGCCGGCGTGGACGCCGCCGAAACCGTCGAGGACATAGTGCGGCGGCGGTGGCGGCCCGGAGAGGCGTGTCCCGGTCAGCGTGCCGAATATGAGCGTCGGCGGGAAGTCCGTTGCGTTGGGAATCACCGTCGGATCGAGTGTGTCTCCCGGCAGCGCCCCCGTCACTTGGTTGTCGACGAGCACGACGCCGCCGGCGAAGCGCGAATCCTGTACGAGCCAGACGAAAGCTGCTCCGCTGATGCCCGAGCTCGGATCCAGTGGTCCCTGGATGCCGGCCGGACAGGTGGCGTTGCCGGCCGTCTTTGTCATGTTGACGGTGCCGGAAACGGCGTTCGACGTGGCCGACTGGCTGAAGGTGGCCGTGCCTGAATAGGCGCACCCGTTACCGCCGCCGTCGTTGTCGAACGTGAGACTCCAGGTTCCGGAAACATCCTGGGCGATCGCTTCGCCGGCGAGAGCCAGCGACAGAGACACGACCAAGGCTGCTCCGAAGCGCGTTACCGTGCTTGTTTGGAACATCTCCCCCTCCTCCTGTCGTAACAAGTCCCCGTCCTGCTGTACTAACGACGCCCGATCCTGAATTTCAAATTCATGAACTTTTTACACAATCACCCTGGATTCTTAAGCCGCGCCCACGCAAAATCAAAGAACGTTTTTCGATTCAGCAGCCGCATTTCAGGACGAGGGAGGCCCCAGCCGTGAAGGAACGTGACCTGTCTGCCGTCATCGCTGCGCTTGTCGAGGCAGGGGTGGGACACAATGGGTCCGTCACGTTCGTGGTACCGGGTGAGGGAGAGTTGACCGTGGATGCGGACGGATTGAGCAGGTTCATCGACGAGTTCAGAGGGTCCACGGACTCGCCAAGGGAGCGGCAGGTTCCGACACCACTCCGCGCCCGGCCGATTCCAACGGCCTGACCTTCGAAGCGCCGTTCGACGCACCTACCCGTCGTATCGCTGAACCGTGGCTATCCGCTCTCAATGCCCGATCGTCGACCGGACGAGCCCGTCAGAGCATGATAACGACGACGATCCAGGCGACAACCGAAAGGCCTACCGCCAACAGGATCCCGGCGGCGGGGTATCCGTCCACCGCGTTTTCGTAGCGCCCACGCGCGCTCGATCCTTGCGCCACCCGCGTCTCGTACCATCGATGAGTAACGCGAACTTCATGAGCTGTGGCCGTTATCCGTGTCGGCAAGACGACGGACCTCGGAACGACCGCCAATGCACCCACCCTCGGGATCCGATGACCCGACGATCAACCCGCCCACCGGGGAAACCCCGCCGGGTGCTGAGAGATCCCTGCTGGCCGGCAAACTATCACGGTCGAGCCGTCTCGGGGTGAGCCCGACCGGATTTCCGCATTTTCCCTTCGTTGCCGAGGGTCGCCGTAACCCACCTTCTCGAAGCGAGGGCGCCGCCTCGGTGGCCCGCGTACGCTTTATCCGCGTGCTCGGGTTTTCCTTTTTTCTGCGCGACGCCGTCTTTCCTTCGCGGCGGCTCGACGGACTACTCAACCGACGAGACCGGTGATTCCCAACGGGTCGGTTGCTCACGGTCGCCACCGGTGAGCGAGACGCCTGGCCTTCGAACTGGAATTGGGCGAAGATGGCGCCGCCGAACACCGTCACGAAGAAACAGACTCGGGGAGGTTGTCATGATCCGATCAGGTCGGCTTGCCGTCGGCGTGCAGATCGCCGCTCTCATGCTGGGCGCCGCCGCGTTCGCGGCTGCCTCCGGTCACGACCCGTTGGAAAGCGAGCCGAAGATGGTTCAGAACGTTGTCAAATACGTCCGCTACAGCCACCAGGGCGTCACCTCGTTCGGCGTCCTCGAGGGCGACACGGTGCACGCGCTCGAGGGTGACCCCATCGGCGGTGCGGGCCGAAGTGGGTCGAGCGTGCCGCTCACCGAGGTCGAGTTGCTCGCCCCGGTGGTGCCGTCGAAGGTCATCGCCGTGGGGCTCAACTACCAGAGCCACCTCGGTTCCCGCGAGCCGGCGGAATACCCGGGGCTGTTCGCCAAGTACCCGACCTCGATCGTCGGTCCGGGTGCCGACATCGTGATCCCGCCCGATGCCGAGAACGTTCACTACGAGGGCGAGCTGGTGATCGTCATCGGCAAGACCGCCAAGAACGTGTCGGTCGCCGACGCCTCCGGCTACATATTCGGTATCACGGCGGGCAACGACGTGTCCGAGCGCAACTGGCAACGCGACGACTTGCAGTGGCTGCGCGCAAAGGGGGCGGACACGTTCGGCCCCATCGGTCCGGTGCTCGTCACCGGCCTCGACTACAACGACCTACATGTCGAGACCCGACTCAACGGGGAGGTCCGGCAAGCGGAAAGCTCCGCCGACCTCATCTTCGACATCGATACCATCGTCAGCTACGTCAGTCGCTACGTCACCTTGCACCCTGGAGACCTGATCTTCACGGGCACGCCGGGAAGCACCCAGGCGATGCAGCCGGGCGATGTCGTCGAGGTTGAGGTCGAAGGTGTGGGGGTCCTGCGAAATAGGGTGGTGGCGGCAGGTTCGCACTAGCAGGGTGCTGAAAAACTCCCGGGGGTGCCGCGCAACCCCCATGCGCCCAGAGGGTTACGGGCAGCGTGGGGGCATCTGCTTCGTTGGCGCTCCTCGACGATATCTCACATATCGCCTGCGTCGTGCCGCCTCGCATCTGCCCCCACGGTGCCCGTAACGGCACCCCCGGGAGT
>CAYSHI010000183.1:0-6496 GCA_964430745.1 uncultured Acidobacteriota bacterium
TCGTCTTCGCCTTCCTTGAGCACGTAGGCCACCTGCTGGGTATCGGTGCCGACGCCGAAGTAGTTGATGCCGGTATCGCAGGCGATGATGTCGCCGCGGCGAATGACGGTGTTGTAGCCGTTGCGCGGCGGCACGTCGATGCGGAAGTGCTCGTCGTTTTCGGTGTATCGGGGGCGCTCGAGCCGACTGCGCTGGATGGTGATGGTCGGGTGGTCGCTGGTATCGAGCCCGAGCTCCCGATAGCGCTGGCGGATCCACCAGTTCAGGTCGTCGGTGGTGGTGACGTCGGGCACAACGACGCGGTTCGAGAAGGCCTCGGCAATGATGTCGTAGGCCAAGCGCGCCACGTGGTTGAAGACGCTGATCTCCTCGGGGCTGCGCTTTTCGAGAAAGCCCTCGCGGAGGTTCTCGTTCTCCGAGAGCCGGGAAGACAGCTCCGGCCCGAGCAAACGGGCGAATCGCTCGCGTGATTCCTCGCTGATACCGATGCTGCGCGGGTCGCGCGCCCGCACGATCTCGGCGACCTCATTGCCGTCGATCGCGAGGGCCTCGACGACGCCTTCGCCTTCGGCGTCGTAGAACACGAGCGCCTCGTAACGACGCGAGATGAGACCTTCGTAGTTTGCCGGCACGAGGGAGTAGTAGAGGGCGCCGTCGTCGCGACCAATCAGCCACATGTCGACGCCGACACGCCGCATTACCTCGGGCACGACGTGCTCCTTGCGCCAGCGCAGCCACTCTTCCTCTTTCAGGATTTGCCGGCGGATGGGGGCTACGTTCTCGATATCGTCCTGCGACTCGATGCCGTACGGTTGCTGGAAATCCTGCGGCGCCGCGGGCGCGGAGAGGGCGGCGAGCGTGACGATGCCCCCACCGGAGAAGGTGATGGCGAGTCCGAATCCTATGACGGACCTGAGCTTCATGAGCGCGACTTCCTGTCTGGAGACACGAGTATCGGATAGCTTAACAGGGTGCCTGACAGCTTCTTCCGGTGGAGTTTCGAGGGGGCGGGGTGCAGCCTCGGGGAAGCCGGGTGCGGCTTCGAGTGCGGTTTCCAGGACGCCCGGCGTGGTTTCGAAGACGTGAGGAATACCCGATGAGAACACGTGCGACCCTGTTTCTCTTTCTTTTGCTGCTGACAGCGGCCACCGCCGGCGCGGGGCAGATTGCCCAGACGGCGGCGGAACGGGCGGAGATCCTGCATCTGATTCGCAACGAGAAACTCGACCTGATCCTGCCCGGGGCCATGCGCGACAACGGCGTGGACATGTGGATCCACGTCACGCGCGCCGGCGACCCCGATCCGATGCAGCCCCACTTCGGACCTTTGGCCGGATACGCGATCTTCACGGACAGGGGAGGGGATCGAATCGAACGCGCCCTCTTCGGCTCCGGCGGCCATCCGGACTTCTTCGATATTTTCGGATCCGACGAGATCGCCATGGCGATCGAGGGCTACGACTACCGCACACAGGATGCTGCCGTCTACGACGAGCTCCGCGAGTTTGTCGCCGAGCGGGACCCTGCGGTGATCGCTGTGAACACCTCCGACTGGCTGGCCATCGCCGACGGCATCTCGCACTCGCAGTACCAGAAGCTCGAGCGAATTCTGGGGCCGGAGCTCTCCTCGCGCATCGTCTCGGCCGAGAACGTCATCACCGATTTCCGCACGCGCCGCGTGCAGCGCGAGATCGTCGCCTTCGCCAATGCTCTGGAGATGCATCGCCGGATTCTCGAACGCTCCTTGAGCAACGAGGTCATCGAACCCGGCGTGACGACACTCGCGGACGTGGGCTGGTGGGTGCGTGAGGAGTTCGCCAGGCTCGGACTGGATTTCGACAACGAGATGAGCGTGAGCATCCCGCGCATCCTCTACTCGGCCGCGTCCGACCCGATCGATCCGCCCGACGTGCGCTGGTGGATTCACCACGACGACTACGTGATCCAGCGCGGCGACTTCATGACTTTCGACAACGGCGTTCGCTACCTCGACTACTTCTCGACCGACTACAAGCGCAATGCCTACGTGCTGCGCGAGGGCGAGGAAACGGTTCCGGAGAGCATCCAGCACGCCTACGACCGGGCCATCGCGGCACGGCCGATCATTCGCGGCCAGATCGCCGTCGGCAAGACCGCCGAGCAGACGCTCGCCGATATCGTCGAGGCCCTCGAGGCGGCGGGCTACATTTACACTCCCTTCAACGACATCGGTACAGAGGATTACGTGCGCATCCAGGAAGCGCTCATCAACGAGGAGCGCTCGGGGTTTTCCATCGATCTGCACAGCCAGGGCAACAACGGCGGCAGCCTCGTCACGGTGGGCCCGTCGGTCGCCCCCTTCCGCCTCGACCGCTCACACCTGGTAATCCCGGAGAACAACTTCTTCTCCTTCGAGTACATGGTGCACACCAACCTGCCGGAGCGGCCGGGATACCCGGTGTCGATCAACATCGAGGGCAACCACATCGTCACCAGCAAGGGCGTCGAGTACCTGCACCCGCCCAACGAGCGCATTCTCTTGATTCACTGAAGTGCGAGGGTGGAGAAAGCCTGCGCTCGCCGCATCAGGGCGACGCAGGCGAGCGAGCAGATGCGTACGACCCGAAGGGATCGTAGCCTGCGGCAGGTAAGACCCGCAGCTCAGCGCCGCAATTCCCGCACCCAGATGTTGCGGAAGCTCACCGGGTTTTCGTGGTCCTGCAGGGTCAGCGGCAGCTTGGCCTCGTGAGGCTCGTAGGACGGCTCGCCGATGAACTTCGTCGGCCCCCGCAACGTCACGTGGTTCTGGATCAGGACGCCGTTGTGCAGCACGGTCATGGTGGCGGGCTGCTCGACGGTGCCGTCGGCGGCGAAGCGCGGCGCCATGAAGACGACGTCGTAGCTTTGCCACGCGCCCGGCGCGCGCGTCGCGTTCACCTCGGGGATGTGCTGCTTGTAGATGCTGCCGGCCTGGCCGTTCGAGTATGTCTGGCTCTCGTACGAATCGAGGATCTGCACTTCGTACAGGCCCATCAAGAAGACGCCGCTGTTGCCGCGTCCCTGCCCCTCGCCGACCACCTCGGCGGGGCTGCGCCATTCGATGTGGAGCTGGATGTCGCCGAACGCCTGTTGCGTTTCGATATCGCCGGTTCCCTTCACCACCGTGAAGGCGCCGTCGCCGACCTCCCAGCGCGCCGCACCTTCTTTACCGGTCCACGCCGACAGGTCCGTGCCGTCGAACAGCACGATGGCGTCGGAGGGAGCGCGGCCGGCAACGCCGGGGTCGATCTTGGAAGGCACCGGGTCCCAGACCTCGGTGAGCTCCGGGCGACCCCGCGACTGGGCCGCGGCGATGCCGGCGGCGAGCGTGATCAGAAGAGTGGCGGAAACGGTCGTTCTTGCGGACATGAGTGGGCTCCGGGCAAAGCGCAGGCGGTCGGACGGGTCCTCATTGCTGCCTTACGAAATCGCGCCTTCTACCAAATCACGTCTTCCGGTGCGATTACCACCGTGGCGTCGGCGCCCGGAAACGACTCGGGCACGCCTATGGTCACCTCTCCCGTGGCGACGTACTCTGTGCCGCGGGCCAGGACGGTCTGGAAGCCGAGGCAATACACCGAGGCGCCGGCAGGTTCGGACTCGTCGTTGAAGTGGCCCAACGGGATGTGGAAGACGGTGCCTTCCCCGTAGGGAATGAGCATGAGGATCGGCTCGTTTTCTTCCGTGTACAGCGAATAGGAGTGGGCGAGGACCTCGACGTTCTCGGCCGGGCCGCGGAGCGAGGAATAGAGCTCGTCTTGCGCGTGCATCCACTCGCTCGGCAGGCCGGCGAGGATCGGGTGGTCCGGCTGGTCGTGGATGACGGTGAACTCGCGCTGGCGGCCGTGCTCGCCGCTGAGGCCTTCGTCCGGCGACGTGGCCGTCCACTCGCCGTCGATCATGCGCAGGATCGAACCGTGCACGCCTGCCTGCCGACCGCCCCAGCCACCGACGCCGATCATTCTGTTGTACTCCAGCCAGTTGGCGTCGTGATTGTCGGCCGCGTGCACGGACACGAACCCTCCGCCGTCGCGGACGAAGGCCTCGAGGGTGGCCTTGGTGTCCTCGGACCAAAGCGAGTCACAGCCCCCGGCCTGCTCACAGTCGTCGTTGAAGTTGCTGAGCACGACGTCGTACTCGGCGAAGCTCGGCCGCCACTCCTCCCACTCCTCGCGCGAGGCCTGCTTGCTTGGCGATGTGCTGACGTCGACAACGAAGCGGCCGGTCGACTCGAGCGTGGCCTTGCTGGCAACGGTGGTGTTCTCCCAGTCGTGGTTGTTGACGCCGTCGATGATCAGCACGCGGATGGGATCGAGGGTCGGAGCACCGGCGGACTCGACGGCGGAGCTCGTCGCATCGGCTGGCGCCGTCTCCGTGTCGGCCGGTTGCCCGGAACATGCGGCTGCGAGGAGGCCGCAACAAAGGAACAGGCCGGACACGACGCGGTTGCTGGCGATGGACATCAGGGGTCTCCTCGTGCGCGGTAGGGGTTCACCCGCCGGCGAATCTCGGAACGCTCGATCGCCGCGAACCGGCGATCATTCATCGGAACAGGCACCAGTATACGATCCTTCCCCCGCGGCAACGGCGGACGTCGCCGCCCTCGCGTGTCCGGGCTTCGTGGCGGAGTGTCGGCAGGTGATATCGTGCGGTGTCGGAGTCGCGGGGCCAATCCGTTGCCACCGCCCGGCACGGCGTCGAATACGAGGGCTGGCAGTCCCGCGGAGGCGCCGCCTTCCTGGTTTCCGAAAGGAGGCTCGCGGATGCGAATCGTTCCTTCTCGCCTTCTCTCGTCGAGAGTGCCTCTCGCGTTGGCCCTCGCCGTGGGTATCGGCGCCGCTACGGCGAGCTCGGCTGCGACCGCCACAGGCCCGCAGGACGCCCCACGTCCGATGACCGTCGACGACGCCCTGCGGATGGCCCGAATCGGTGACGTGCTCTTGTCCCCGGACGGTGCACGGGTCTTCTACTCGGTCGCAGAGCTCGATTGGGAAAAGAACCGGCGCCGGCGTCGCTACTACGTGTCGGACTTCGAGGGTGGGCCCGCGCGCGAGTACATCGGCGAAACGGGCGGCAGCTCGTTCCACTTCTCGCCGGACGGGCGCGTCCTGACGTTCCTGCGTGAGGTCGAAGAGGAAAGCCAACTGTTCAGCCTCGCCGCCGCAGGGGGCGAGGCCGTTCAGCTCTCGCGCCACGCGGGAGGGATCGAGGCCTACAAGTGGGCTCCCGACTCCAGCGCCGTCCTTTTCACGGCCGAAGAGGCGCGCAGCGAGGAAGAACAGGCGGAGCACGACCTGGGCGAAGATGCCGTGTTCGTCGACGAGGGCCCGAACGGCAAGAACGAGGCGCGGTACACCAACCTATGGGTCCTGGACGTCGAAACCGGCGAAGAAACCAAGCTCACCGACGAGTCGTTTCTCGTCGGCAGCTTCGACATCAACCCGGACGGCGAGCGCGTCGTGTTCGCCGCCCGACCGGATGATCGCACCAACTATCCGTTTCTCTCCGAGCTGTACCTCCTCGAACGAGGGAGCGGCGACCTGAGGCGGCTGACCGATAACCGGGCGCCCGAGAACGGGCCCCTGTGGGCGCCGGACGGCAACGCGTTCCTGTACCACGCGCCCTCGGACGTCGACTTCGACCTGCGCAACGGCTATTTCTGGGTCATGAACGCGGACACGGGTGTGGCGCGGCGGCTCGAGGGTCAGAACACCGGCGAGATCGACAACATCGCCTGGACGTCCGACGGTCGCGGCATCTTGTTCAACGAGAATCGGGGCGCGGCGACCAACCTCTACCGCCTGGACGTGTCTTCCGGCGAGGTCACCGCCGCGACGGACCGCCCGGGCACGATGCGAGCCCGGGCTTACTCGGCGGATCGCCGGCGCATCGTCTTTTCCTACGAGGATCACACCACTCCGGCCGACCTCTGGGCCGTCGCCAACGGCGGCGACCCGGTCCGCCTGACCGACGTCAATCCGGCCGTCGGCGACACGATCGCCGTGACCGACGGTGAGCTGGTCGACTGGAGCGGCAAGGGAGGCATGCGCATCGAGGGCGTCTTCATGAATTCCCTCAGCCATCAGCCCGGCGCGCAGCAGCCCCTGGTCGTGCACATCCACGGAGGGCCGGCCGGCGTCATCACCAACAGCTTCGACGCCGAGTTTCAGGTGCTGGCGGGTCTTGGCTACGCCATCCTGGCGCCCAATGTGCGCGGCAGCAGCGGTTACGGCGACGAGGTGTTGCGGGGGCTGATGGGCGAGGTCGGTGACGGGGAGCTCGTCGACATGATGGCGGGCGTCGACTACGTCATCGAAAACCGCGACATCGACCCCCAACGGCTCGGCGTGCGCGGCTGGAGCTGGGGCGGAGTGGCCACGAGCTTCACCATCACTCAGACGGATCGCTTCAAGGCCGCCTCCGTCGGCGCGATGGTCGGCAACTGGGCGGCGGAGACCGGGCCGGGGTTCAACTTCGA
>CAYSHI010000184.1:0-9689 GCA_964430745.1 uncultured Acidobacteriota bacterium
CGCGACTCCAGCCCGCGGCGCCTTCCGCGCTGCCGTCCGCCTCCACCGTAGCCGTATCTCCATCGGCCGCCCCGGATGCTTGGTCGACCTTTCCCGCGACGCTGTCGGCCGGGCGGACGATCAGCGGCACCCTGAGCGTGGGTTCATACAAGAAGAATCCGTGCGCCGGCTCGCCGTGCTCGCCCAGAGCCTCTCCGTGATCCGAGGTGAGGATGACGGTCGTATTCGACCACTGGCCCTGCTCCTCGAGATGAGCCCGCAGGCGGGCGATCAGCGCATCGCTGTACGCGACCTCGCCGTCGTACGGACGGGCGGCGTAGCGGCTGCCAAACGGCTCCGGCGCCGCGTACGGCGCGTGAGGGTCGAAGAGATGGACCCATGCAAACCACGGCGCGTCACCGGTGGCGTCCATCCAGCGCATCGCGGCATCGAGCGTTGCCGCGCCGTTGCGCTCCGCCTCGGCCGGCCCGGCGGGGGCCTCGCCGGGCACTACCGGCGGAGCGTCGTAAACATCGAATCCCTGCGCCAACCCCCATCGAGAATCGAGCACGAACGCGCTGACGAAGGCGCCCGTGCGATGACCCTTGTCGCGGAACGCCTCCGCCAGGCTGTGGGCCGCGGGCGCCAAAACGCCGGCCGCATTGTCCCGCAGACCATGGCGCGGCGGTGTTGCGCCGGTGAGAATCGAGGCGTGCGACGGCAGGGTCGTGGGCGCGGCGGTGACCGCGTGCGCAAAGCGCACGCCTTCGGCCGCCAGGCGGTCGATCGCCGGTGTCTCGACAGCCTCGCTTCCGTAGACACCGAGACGGTCGGCGCGCAGCGTATCGATGGTGATCAGCAGCAGGTTCGAGCCGCCTGGGGCTGCCGCTTCGTCGCCACCACCACAGGCACCCGTGAAAAAGAGCGCTCCGAGCGCTATAAAGACAATCTGTGTGCGCACCCCCGCGAACTTCATCCCGCCAGTATAGGAATTGCACGAAACCCCCAGCAATCCGAAAGCTCGGAGCCGCCTCATGAGAAAAGCCGCCCCTACCCGCCTCGTCGCCACCATTGTCGTCCTCGCCAGCCTGGTCATCGCTGCGGGTACCGTCGTTCCTGCCGGCGCGGTGGTTCCCGCCAGCGCGGTGGTTCCTGCCGGCGCGGAAATTCAAGCCGGCGCTGTCGTTCCCCCCGGAACGGTCGCCCGTCAGGCCCCGGATGAGCTTCCCCCGTACGTCGCCACCTTTTCCATCCTCGGCTTCGATCCCGAGACCGGCATGGTCGGGGGCGCGGTGCAGTCGCGTGTCTTTTCGGTCGGCAACGGCGTGCTCTGGGGCGAGGCCGACGTCGGCATGGTGGCAACCCAGGCGATCGTCGATGTGAGCTACGGGCCGCAAGCGCTCGAACTGCTGCGCCGGGGCATGGCGCCGGCCGATATCGTGCAGACGATCTGGGACAACGACCCGGACCCCGGCCTCGGTCGACGTCCGTGGCCGAAGGCCGGCAGACAATTCTCGGTGATGAACGCCCACGGAGAGGTCGCCACGTTCAGCGGGCCTGAGGCTTCGGATTGGGCCGGACACCTCATCGGCGAGAACTGCAGCGCCCAGGGCAACATCCTCGCCGGGCCGGCCGTGGTCCAGGACATGGTCGACGCTTTCGAGAGCGCCGAAGGGCACCTGTCGCTGCGCTTGATGGCCGCGCTCGAGGCCGGCCAGGCGGCGGGCGGCGACTCCCGCGGCATGCAATCGGCCGCCATGTTGATCGTTCAGAAGGACGGGGGCGTATGGCTCAACAACGACGTCGTGCTGCGGCTGCAGGTCGACGACAACGAGGATCCCATCGCGGAGATGCGCCGCCTGGTCGAGCTCGCGCAGAGCCGCTTCGGGTTCAACCGCCAATGAGCGCCTCATGGTCACGACGCGCCGTCCTTACGGCTACCTTGCTGGCCGTCGCAAGCTGCGCGCCGACGTCCGAGCCTGCACCGGTGGCTGACGTCGTCGCCATCATCAACGGCCGCCTGTTCGACGGCACCGGCGCAGAGGTGATCGACGAGGGAACGATCGTCTTCGAGGGCAATCGCATCAGCGCGGTCGGGTCGACAACGGACGTCGCGGTGCCGGCGGGGGCACACGTCATCGACGCCGGCGGCGGTCTGATCATGCCCGGCGTCATCGACAACCACATGCACGCCCTGTGGCCCAATGCTCCGCTCGCCACCCGAGGAGAGGACACCATCACGCCGTGGCTACTGGCAGGCGTGACCACGCTGGTCGACACCGGCTCGATCCGCCACACGGGTCGCGCCGGACGCGCGCTCGTCGAATCGATGGAGCACCCGCCGCGCTTCCTGATGGCCGGCCCCATCATCACCGTCCCCGGTGGATACCCGACGACGCGACGCGAGTTCGATATGGCCATGTACGCCTGGACGGTCGAGGGCCCCGACGACGCTTACGAGATCACCTCGACGATCATCGACGAGGAGGGGGCAGAGCTCATCAAAGTGGCCATCGAGACCGGCTTCGACACCGACTACGACGCTACCGACGGCTGGCCCACCCTCTCGATGGAGGAGCTCGAGGCCATTGTGCGCGCCGCTCACGAGCGTGACGTCATGGTGCGCGCTCACGTCACCAACCCCGGCGAGGCTTTGGCGGCTGCGCGGGCGGGCCTCGACGTGCTGGCGCACACGCCGATTCACGAGATGCCCGACGAGGTACTCGACGAGTGCCTGGAGGCAGGGTTGATCTTTGTTTCCACCGCCAACATCTGGGGCTATCCAGGCCGCGAGCGCGGCCGCCCTGTGGGCCCCAATCTGTACCGCTACCACCGCAAGGGCGGCATCGTGGCGATGGGGACCGACGTTCCGTATCAGCGCGGCAGCATCATGCCCATCGGCGAGTTCGAGCTCTTCATCGAGGCCGGCTTCACGCCGGCCGAGGTGTTGGTGGCGTCGACCCGCAACAGCGCCATGGCGATCGGCCGCGAAGACGATCTCGGCACCCTGGAGGTCGGCAAGCTGGCCGATATCATCGTCGTCGACGGCGACCCCCTGGCCGATATCCACGCGATGGAGAGAGTCAGCGTGGTTGTGCGCGACGGCGAGATCATTCCGCGCGCGTCCGAATCACCGGATCGATGAACGCCGTGTCAGGCTCGCGGGTCCCGGCGTGAGGCTGCAACGTGCCATCCGGTTGCCGCAGGCCACGGCCATGGTAATCGGCACGATCATCGGCACGTCCATCTTCGTGCAACCCGCGGAGGTCACGGGACAGGTGCCCTCGGTGGGCGGCGTGTTCGCGGTGTGGATCGTCTCCGGGGTGCTCACCATGTTCGGCGCGCTGGTGTGCGCGGAGCTGGCTTCGATATTCACGCGCAGCGGCGGCGTGTACATCTACCTCAGCGAGGCCTTCTCCCCCGCGCTCGGCTTCCTCTGGGGCTGGGCGATGTTCTGGACCATGCACTCCGGCATCATCGCGGCGATTGCCACCGTTTGCGGCCGCTACACAGCGTACTTCGTGCCGCTCGATGAGTACGGCGTCAAGGCGGTCGGCATCGGGGTGATACTCATCCTCACCGCCGTCAACTACGTCGGCGTGCAGCAGGGTAGTTCGCTGCAGACCTTGTTCACGGCCGGCAAGCTTCTCGCCGTCGTCCTGATCATCGTCTCGGGTTTTGCCTTCGGAGGCGCAGCCCACGATCGCGTTGTGCAGTCGCCGGCGGCTCCAAGCGATGCAGGGCTCACCGAGTTCCTGCTCGCCCTCGTCGCCGGGTTGTTCGCTTTCGGCGGCTGGCACATGGTCACCTACAACGCGGAGGAGACCGTCGAGCCCCGCGCCACCATCCCCCGCGCGCTCATCATCGGCACCGCCGTTGTCACCACATGCTACGTGGCGATGAACGCCGTCTACATGTGGGTCTTGCCGCTCGACAGTATCCGCGGCTCCACCCGGGTCGCCGCCGACGCCGCCAACGCGGTGTGGGGCTCAGGTGGGGGTGGGATGATGTCGGCGCTGGTGATCTTCTCCGCCTTCGGAGCGCTTGCCGGAATCGTGCTCGCGGGCCCGCGCGTCTACTACGCCATGGCCGAAGACGGCCTCTTGTTTCGCTGGGTCGGCGCGGTGCACCCGCGCTACCACACGCCGCACCGCGCCATCGTCATGCAAGGTGCGTGGTCCTGCGTCCTCGTCGCGACCGGCAGCTACCGCGTTCTCTTCACGCGCGTCATCTACACCGAGTGGATCTTCTTCGGTCTGATGGCACTCGGGCTCATCGTCCTGCGACGACGCCACGCACGCGCGGAAGACAGCGCGCCGGCCGCGGCGACCGGGCGCGAGGCGGCCGGCCCAGGCCACACCATCGAGACCGCCGAATCCACGCGTCCGTACAACGCCGATTACCGTGTTCCCGGCTATCCCTTCGTTCCCCTGGTGTTTGCCATCTCAGCGTCCGCCATCGTTGTCAATCAGGTCATCTCGAGCCCGATCGAGAGCGCTACCGGGCTTTCGCTCGTTCTGATCGGACTCCCCGTCTACTATCTGTGGGCGCGAAAGGAGTAGCCGTGCCGATCATCGACTTCCACAATCACTACTATCCACCCGCATACCTCGAGGCGATCAAAGAGGGGCCGAGCAACGTCGGCTACAGCGAAGACCGTGACGGCAACCCGGTACTCCACTACCCGGGCGACTACAACGTCATCGTGCCGGGGCACCGCATCATCGAGTACCGTCAGCAAGTACTCGACGAGGCCGGCATCGGCAAGCAGGTGTTGACGTTCACCTCGCCGGGAACCCATATCGAGGACCCCGCAAGCTCGGTTCCACTGGCGCGCATGGTCAACGACGCGCTCGCCGAGATCGTTGCGGAGCGGGGCGATCGCTTTACCGCCCTCGCGACCCTGCCGCTCAACGACCCCGAAGCCACGCTTACCGAGTTCGACCGCGTCACCGGAGAGCTCGGCTTCGCGGGTTTCATGCTGTTCTCCAACGTGGGCGGCACGGCGCTCGCCGACGAGCGCTACTGGCCCCTCTACGAACGTGCGTCCGACAAGGGGAGTGTCATGTACATCCACCCCATCGACCCCGTCGGCGTCGAGACGATGACCGCGTATTGGCTGATGCCTCTGGTGGGGTTCTTGATGGACACGACGCTGGCGGCGGCCCATCTGGTGTTCGCCGGCGTTCCGGAGCGCTACCCGGGCATCAAGTGGGTGCTGGGCCACCTGGGCGGCGCCGTCCCCTACCTCGCCGAGCGCTTCGATCGTGGCTACTACGCCTTCGAGGACTGTCGCGCCAATATCGACAAACCCCCCAGCGAGTACCTCAAGGAGTTCTACTACGACACCGTGAACTTCGATCCCCGGTGCCTCGAATTAGCGCTCGATTTCGCCGGGCCGTCGCAAATCCTCGCCGGCAGCGACTATCCGCACATGATCGGCAGCCTGGAGAAGATGATCGGATCGATTTCCGCGCTCGACATCAGCGACGATGATCGCGCCGCCATCCTGGGCGGCAACACCGCGAGGTTGCTCGGGCTCGGGGGGGCCGGCGTCGCCGAGACCTCATAGCTACCGGATTCGGAGCTTCTCCTGCTCGATGAACCAGTCGATGTGTTCGTCGAGCACCTGCATGGGCATGGAGCCGGAGCCCAGGACGGCCTCGTGAAAACGTCGCAGGTCGAAATCCTCGCCGAGCGCGGCCTCGGCCCGAGCACGTAACTCGAGCAACTTGCGCTTGCCCATCTGGTAGGCGAGCGCCTGCCCCGGCATGTCGGTCGAGTACCGCAGCGATTCCGTGGCGATCTGCGTGCCGGACTCGAGCGTGGATTCGCGCATGAAGTCGCGCGCCTGCTCGAGGGTCCAGTCGAAGTAGTTCATGCCCGGATCGACCACCAGGCGCGTCGCCAGGAAGATCTCCAGGATGTACATGCCATAGCGGCTGTAGGGATCGGAGTACATCCCCGCCTCGAGACCCAGGTGCGACGCGTACGACCCCCATCCCTCGGTGAAGGCGGTCTGAAAAGAATAGCGGCGCATCGGCGGCAGCGACTCGTTCTCGAACTGCCGCGCGATATGGAAGTGATGGCCGGGAAAAAGCTCGTGATACGAAACGCCCTCGAGGTTGAGCCAGGAACGCTCATCGAGGCTCGAGGCATTGTAGTTGTAGTAGCCCGTGGGCTCGGTGGGCGTGGGCGGTGAGTAATAACCGTAGGTCTGAGAGGCCTCGAGCGATGGATCGAGGCGGCGCACGTCGAACGGTGCCTTCGGCGCCATCATGAAGAGCTCGTCAACGCGGACGAAGAAGGTCTCGGAGGCACTCCGAAGCCGATGCGCGACCTCGTCCGGGGTCTCCGGAAAGAAGCCGGGATCGGTGCGCAGGTGTTCGCTGAACTCCGCCGCGGTTCCCTCGAAGCCGATGTCGGCCTGGATTGCGGCCATGCGGTCCTGCATGTCCTGAACCATCTCGAAGCCGACCTGCTGCACCTCCTCGGGCGTGACGTTCATCGTCGTGTGCAGCCGCGTGAGATACCGGTAATAGTCCTCTCCGCCCGGGTACTGCTTCACCCCCACACCCTCGGGCGCCAACTCGAGATACTCCCCCTCGAGGTACGCGACGAGAGCTTCGATCGCCGGATTGATGCTCCGCTCGACGATGTCGCTGAACTGCAGCTCGAAAGCCTCGGCATCCTCGGTGGCGAACAACGACAACCGTTCGCCGGACGGCGCGAGCGGATGCGATTCGGGCGGCTGGATCGCCGCCCGTGTTACCGCGATCACGGCCGGCATGTTGGCGCGCGACACGACATAGCCCAGCGCCGCCTGCTCCCGCACCGTGTCGTCGAGCGACTGGACGTATCCGGGCACCTGCTCCAGCAGGCTCAGGTAGTCGTCGAGATCCTGCAGGTCCGTGAGCGGCTGCGCCTCGAAGATGCGCTGCAGACCCGGAAGCGGGTTCACGTAAGGCGTCAGTACGCTGTTGAGCCAGTAGTACTGCAGCCCCTCGACCGTCATCTCGGCCTCCCACCGCAGGATCTCGCCGGTGAGCTTGTCCTCGTGAGAGACGCTGTTCAGGTCGATCTCGCCGAGACGATCGAGAACCGATTGCGCGAATGCGGAGTCTTCTTCGGCACGGGCGTAGTCGAGCGGCGGCAGCTCGACGACCGGCAGCCCTTCGCGCAGGCGGAGCAAGGGGTTGCGGTCGATACTACGACTCCAGACCTCGTCGATAAGGGCATCGAACTGCGACGAGTCGACGGTTTCGGCCACCTCACCTGGAGATTCGGTATCGCACGCGACCGTCGCCACCACGGACGTCAACAACAGGGCGAGCATCGTGCGCATGAGCAGATCTCCGGGTCGTCCCCGCGGGGACGACCGAGCAATCAGCCGCGGCGACGCCCAGGGCCACCATGGGAACCCCCCGCTCCGCGGGATCGGACTTCTCGACAAAGCTCTCTCCTCAGGCGAAGCGGTCAAGCGCGAAGAGCGTGTCTGTCCGCCCGTCCTGCAGGACAAGCCGCGCCACGTATTCGCCCAGCGCCGGCCCGTGCTTGTAGCCGTGGCCGGACCCGCCGCCGACGATCCAGGCGTTGGCCGCCCGTGGATGCCGGTCGATGATGAAGTTGCCGTCGGGTGAGTTCTCGTACTGACAAACCCGACCCTCGATGAACGGTGCGCCGCGCATTCCCGGAAAACGAAACTCCAGGTATTCGCGCGCCCGCGCGATGCTCTCGTTGCTGCTGCGCCGATCTTGTGTGGTCGGGTCGACAACCGCGCCGTGCTGGTCGTCGGCCATCTTGAAGCCACGACGCTCGCCGCCCGGAATTCCGTACCAGAAGCGGCCGGCGCTGTCGGCCCACACCGGCATGGTACCGCGGTCATAGTCCGAGATACCGGCCGGCGTCCCGAAGTAGTACACCTCTTGCCGCGTCGGCGTGATCAGCGCATCCATGAGGTCGGGGAACACCTTGCCCAGCCACGGGCCGCAGGCGAACACGTACGCGTCGGCGCTCAGCCGGGCACCGTCGGAAAGGTCGACGCTGCGCATTTCGCCGTCCGCCGCATCCACCACACGACAGGCCGCCTGACGATACTCGCCGCCCTCGGCGACAAATGCTTCCGCCACCGCTTCGCATCCGCGACGCGCCAGCAGATAGCCGGCCTCGGGCTCGTAGATCGCCCAGCGGACGTTCTCGGGATTGATTTGGGGATACCTGCGGGCAAACTCCGCGGCGTTCAACCGCTCGTGCACCACGCCCGCCGCACGCACGTGTTCGAGAGCGTCGACCTCGAAGCCCTCGTCACCGGGCACCATCCACAGAACGCCGGTCTCGTGGTACAGCCGCCGACCCCAGCGCTCTTGGCTCTCGCGCCAGAGATCCAGAGCGCGGATCACCCAATCGACGTAGATTCGCTCCCCGTAGGTGTGCCGGATGACCCGCGACTCGCCGCCGGAGCTGGCCCGCGAGTGTCCCGGCCCCCAGGTATCGCACAGCGTCACGCGGGCGCCGCTGCGAAGAAGTGTCAGCGCGGTCCAACCTCCGAAGGCGCCGGCGCCGATGACGACGACGTGGGGGCCCTGCCTCACGCGGCCGGCCGATGCCGCGGAGCTCGACTCGTCCGCCGTCCTGCCGACAACGTCGACACCTTTCGCAGGCGCCACAACCGGTGCCAGGGCCGCGGCCGGCGCCAGAGCCACGGCCGGTGCCAAGGCCGCACCCGCCTTCAATACCGAACGTCGCGAGGTCTTGTTGCGAGTCGCCATGGCGTCTCCTTTCCGCGTGGAGCCCTTTTTACCTCTGCGGCCACGGCAATGTCCACTCAGGTTCGCGAAGGCGAAGCTGCTGCCCGAGCTTGAACGCCACGCCGCACGGCCCCCGCGACCGAACCGGAGACCACAGCTTCCCGCGAGCAGACCGGCGACCACGGCCTCCTGCGAACAGACCGGCGCTCGCGGCCTGTCGCGGACGAACCGGCGCCGGCGGCCTATAATCGGGAGCGAGCGAACTTCCCGGCGCAACCGCCCACAACGCACTCCCCAAAGAAGGTGATGACGCCCATGCGTACGGCACACAGGCGCGCAGCCGTTCTCCTGCTCTCGATCCTCTTTCTCGCATCCGTATCGCTGCAGGCCGCGGCCCCGGCGATGGCCGCGCAGCAGGAAGAGATGGACATCGAGACCATCATCAAGATCCGCAACGAGATCCTGAACAACTCGGAGGTGATGGAGAACATAAGCTGGCTGACCGACGTGTACGGCCCGCGGCTGACCGCCTCACCGCAGATCGAGCAGGCCAAGGAGTGGGCCATGGCCAAGCTCGAGGAATGGGGCGTGGAGAACATCCACGAAGAGCGCTTCGACTTCGGCAAGGGCTGGGAGGTGGTGCGCTTCAACGCCCACATGACGGAGCCTCAGGTGATGCCGATCATCGGCTACCCGCGTTCCTGGTCGTCCAGCACCGAGGGTGTGATCAACGCCGAGGTCGCCTACGTCACCCTGCAGACCGCCGGCGACCTCGACACCTACCGCGGTAACCTCGAGGGGAAGATCGTGCTGCTGCAGCCCATTCGCGAGGTCGCCATGCTCGAAGGCGATCTTGTCCTGCGCATGACCGAGGAGATGAAGGAAGAAGCGCGCACGACACCAATCGGCGGCGGTAGCGGCGCCCGAGGCGGCTTTCGCGGCCGTGGCGGCCGCGGCGCCGCG
>CAYSHI010000185.1:0-4345 GCA_964430745.1 uncultured Acidobacteriota bacterium
TCGTCGCGGGTGATGACGCCCGGCACCTCGCGCATCTCCACTCCCATGACATCACGAAGCCGCGCGCCCCGGCCTCCGGCGCCTCGCAACGGCTCGCCGAGCACATCCTGTAGCGTGCGCTCATCGACTCCCGAGTCCTTGACTCGCAACTCCCATTCCTCGGCGCCGAGCTTGAAGCCCCGGAAGTTGACCGTGTTGCCGCGCACCAGGGTGTTGACCTGATTGATCACCTGGTTGACGTTGACGCCGTGGGGGATCAGCGCCTCCCGGTCGATCGTCAGAACGAGCTCCGAGCCCACCGAGCGATAGTACGAACGCCCGCCGGCGGTCACGACCGCGTCCTCGACGCGCGGATGACGCCGAGCCAGCCGCACGATCTCTTCGCCGATCCGTCCCAGCTCGTCGTAGTTATAGCCGAAGATGCGGATGCGCGAGTTGTAGCTGGGACCGTAGCTCAAGCCGCTGTTGTAGTAGGGATCCTGGTCGAAGCCCGAAACGTTGATGCTGACACCGGCGTAGCGCGTCGCCATGCCCACCATCTCGTCCTTTACCAACAGCGGGTACGCGGTCGTTTCGAGATCCTCGGGAAAGGTGACGATCAGGCTCGCGCGGTTGTTGGTCACGTCGACGGTCAGCTCGACGCGCTCGGTGTCCGGCACACCCAGCGCGTATTCCTCGAACGGCCGGATCTCCTCCTCGATACGCGCCGCATCGGTGCCCGCGGGCAGCGTCAAGCCGACGTAGAGACGGTCGCGGTTGAACCCGAACCGGAACCCACCACTTGCCACGTTCTCGTCGAACAGATGCCAGGAGTAGTAGCCGATGCCGCCGACAATGAGCAGCACGATGACGGGATGGCGCAACCCGAAGGTGAGGCCCTGGCGGTAACGCTTGCCCGGCTCACGCCCGAACCTGGGGGCGCTCAGGACCCATCCGCGTCCGGCGGCCGCCGGCATGAGCGTCATGGCGACGAAGAACGATGAGGACAGCGCGAAGGTCACCGCGAGCGAGAGCGGCAAGTAGTAGTCGCGCAGCCTGCCCTGAAAGATCACGAACGGGCCGAACACGGCGATCGTCGTGAGCGTCGCCGCCAGCACCGGTACCAGCACCTCGGAGGTGCCGCGCTCCGCCGACTCCAGCGGTCCGAGCCCCTGCTCGCGGTAACGGACGATGTTTTCCAGCACCACCACGGCATTGTCGACGAGCATGCCGAAGGCCAGCGCCAGCCCGGTCAGGGTGAGCAAGTTCACCGGCACCTCGAAGTGGTACAGCGCGATCACCGTGAGCGACAACGCCGCCGCCAGAGAGGCGCCGAGAAACAACGGCGTGCGCAGATCGCGTAACATCACCAGAAGCAACCCGCCGACCAGCGCCAGGATGATCACCAGCCGCTTGCCCAGCAACGCCAGCTCTTCCTCGAGGTCTTCGGCCTGGTCGCTGTACGGCTCCACGCGGATGTCCGCGGGCAACTGGGTCTCGATCTCCACCATGCGCGCTCGCACCGCCTGCGCGACGTCGAGGGTGTCGGTACCCGGACGGCGGAACACCGAAAGCAGGATTCTCTGCTCGCCGTCGACGCGCACGAACTGCTCCGCGGGCTCGTGCACGGTCTCGACCTCGGCGACGTCCGAGACGCGCACGCTCGTGTCGCCCACGCGCCCGATCGGGAGCTCCCGGAGCCTGTCGAGATCCTCGATGGAGTGCTTCACGCGAACGGCGTAGCCGGTGCCCATCACCTCGACTTCGCCCAGAGGCATCGTCAGGTTGACCTGCTGGATGGCGCTGTAGATCGAAAACGCCTGGATCTCGTAGAGCTCGGCCAGCTCGGTGTCGACCGTGATGCGGATGTAGGGGTCGGTCCCTCCACGGATCTCCGCGCGACCGACGCCGTCGATGGACTCGAAGCGAACCTGCAGCTCGTCGATCGCCCAGCGGCGCAGCTCCGAGAGAGGTCGGGGAGAGAGCAGGAGATATTGCACCAGCGCCGTCTGCTCCTGGGCGAACTGCCGGGGCGCGTCGCGTGTCACGGAGGGCGGGTCGGCGCCCGGCGGGAGGTCGTCCCGCAGCAGCGATATGCGATCGGTGAGCTCGAACACCACGAGATCGACGTTGGCGTCCTCGTCGAGCTCGATGTTGATGAACGAATCGCCCCGTGACGATTGCGACTGCACGTGGGTGATACCGGGGATCGTCACGGCCAGCGCCTCGATGGGGCTGGTGATGAGCGCCTGCACGGCTTCCGGGGCCGCCATTCCCCATCGGGTCCGCACCGTGAGCGACGGGTAGCTGCCGGTGATCTCCACTTCCATCGGCAGGTTGATCCCCGCCGCAACGGCCAGCAATGCGAGGGCGACGTAAATCATCGACACCGCTACCGGTCGGCGTGCGGACAGAGCAATCAGCTTACGCAATGTTCATGTGCCTCGGATGGAACGAACGCGGCCCCCGTCTGCTTCTTTGCGATCCCCGCCTGCTTATTTAAGACGGCCCGGGTCATTATTTGTCGAACAATCGACGAAAAAAAGGCTCTGCGGTCCGATATCGCCGCGCTACCCGGAACGCTGGTCGGCGTCGGGATGGCCCGGCCAGATCGTCCAGGTGCCGTGCGCGCGGGCCACCACGCGGCCTCGGGCGTCGGCAACCTCGCCCTCCGCGAAGGCCACGCTGCGCGAGCGCCGCACCACCCGGCCCGACGCCGTGAGCGGCCCGCGCCGCGCCGGATCGTTGTATTGAATCGAGATCTGCAGCGTGGCGCACCACTCCTGCGGCTTCATCGAGGAGATCACCGCGGCGCCGAGGGCGGAGTCCAACAACGACGCCACCGCCCCGCCATGGGCGACCCCACGACGGTTGCAGAGATGTTCCTGCAGATCGAAGTCGTGCCGAGGCCGTCCCTGCCGTAGCCTCGAGCACCTCGATTCCCAGATGGCGACCGTACGGCGTCGGCCTGACGGTGGAAGGCTCGCGATCCATCACGGTGCTACGATAGCGCGCCGACCGCGACCACGTAACGGAGCAACGCATGGCCTGGCCTCCCTCTGTTGTATGCAGACGCATCGCCCTGGTGATCTTCGGGTTGTCGCTGATGCTCTACACCGCGCTGTCCGGGCTGCTGTTCACCCTGGGGCTCGATGCGCGGGCGACGGTCATCGTCGGGCAGGTCACCGTGCTCTTCGGCCTTTCTCTCTGGCTCGCCCGGCTCATGCGCCTGCCGATTCGCGAAGCCTTCGCCCTACGGCCCGCCGGCCGGGTCCACTGGTACATGGTCTTTGCCGCCGCCCTGCCCTTGCAGGTTGCCGGAGGCGCCATGCAGTTCGGTTTCGTCAGCACGCTGCCCGAGGACAGTCCCTGGCGGCGGATCATGGAGCAAGTGCTGAGCCAATTCGTCGCCATGGACGGCCCCCTCGACCTGCTCATGTTGTTTCTGGCGGCCGTTGTCACAGCGGCGATCTGCGAGGAATTCCTCTTCCGTGGCTTGCTGTTGCAGTTGATGCGTCGAAAGGCCGGATGGATCTCGGCGATCATCTGGAGCTCGGTGATGTTCGCGCTCTACCACCTCAACCCACTGGTTCTGGTGCCGATCACGCTGGTCGGAGCCTATCTCGCGATCCTGGTGTGGCGCTCGGGCTCCCTCTACCCCGCCATCGTCGCGCACGCGTTGAACAACGGTCTGGCGCTATTCGGGCTCCCTTTCATCGTCGATGAGGCCGCCTACGCGGAGCACTACTGGCTCATCCTCGGCCTATCGAGCGCGCTGCTGGCGGCCATGATGATCGGCTACCTGCGTATAACGCCGACCCCGACCGAGGAACCGGACGACCGACTCGGGCCGAACGCCGACCGGGGGCATCCGGGACCCGAGCTCGCGGCGACGCCGACCGACCCGGGGGCACGTTCCCGCCAACCGGCGACTCGAGAGCAGCCTTAGCTCTTAGTTCTCACAAGGTTGTTCATTGTGTCCGGTGACAGAGGATGGCGGGAGGGGGCTTTTATGAGGCAGGAACCTTGGTGCTGGGCGGGTCGAGTCGGGGCAGCGATGCCCTTAGGCGTGAGGTGCGGGCTCTCGAGCGGCTGCGCCGCGTCTGCGGATCGCAATACACGCTACAGGGCATCACTGCCCCGCCCCGACCCTCTGCATCGATCCCGCCAAGACGAGACTCTCCGCCCAAGCGCACCCAGACCGACGACCCTGTGTCCCTGAGATAGCCATGGAACCGACCGCCGTCCGCCGGAGGTATCGGCGGGCAGCATAGGCGGCCGAGCACTATTGCCTGGCGTCAGACAGCCACTTCTCTGACCCGCTGAACGCCCGCTGCCCACCGACACCTCCGCCCGGCCGAAGAAA
>CAYSHI010000186.1:0-4385 GCA_964430745.1 uncultured Acidobacteriota bacterium
GGTGGTGGGTATCGCCCCAGTACACCCGCTGTGGGAAGTGTTGATCCACGTAGGGGGAATACGGTTTCGGCTGGCTGACCACCTGGTCCTTGTCCGGCGTTCCCGTGTCCTGGGCCAGCGCCGGGCCCGCCAGCACGGCCATGAGTGTCACGCCGAGGGCGAGCAGGTTTCTGATCCTCTTCATGGCTCTTCCCTTCTGCTAGTTCGAGTCTGGAGCGATGGTCTCTGGGGCTGATGGGAATGCTTGATCTACGCCGCAGCGAGGTTGGGAGCAACGGGAATCATGTAACGAGAGTGAGCCAACAAGGGACCCGAGCCTCGCGTCAGAGAAGCCTGACGGAGTCTATAATTCGATCAACCCGTCTCTCGGATTTTCGCGAAGCCGCGTTCCATCGCCGACACGAGCGTGTCGATTTCCGACTCGCCCATCACCGTGGACATCGCCGCTGTACAGGTGTTGATCATGGTGATGCCCTCATCGAGGAGGTGGCCGAGCAGTCCGGTCAACTGCCGCGTCTCCTCGGCGTTCAAGAACGCCTCCCGATAGTTGGTTGGCGGGGACGCTTTGACGTGCACCCGGAGCAACGAGCCACCGCCCGTCACGCAGGCCGTGATGCCGGTCGAACGGATGGCCTCTTCGATGCCGTCCCGGGCGCGCGCCGCCAGGGCGTTGATCCGCTGGACAGCCTCCTCGTCGAACAGTTCCATGGCGGTCAGGCCGGCCGTCATCGTGATCGGGTTTGCCGAAAATGTCCCTGAATGCGGAAACTGCACGAACTCGGCGAGTGGATCCATGACGTTCATCACCTCGGCCCTTCCCGCAAGCGCGCCGACCGGGAAACCGCCGCCAATGAACTTGCCCAACGTCGTCAGGTCGGGAGTCAGGTCGTACCACGTTTGCGCGCCTCCGTATTCCGAGCGGAACGTGATGATCTCATCGAGCACGAGCAACGCACCATCGGCCTCGGTCCACTCACGGATCGCCTTGACGAACGGTGGCTCGGCAAGGTTGAGCCCCACGCGGTGTGGCATGAGGTCCATCAACACGCACGCCAGCTCTCCCCTGTGCCGGTCCAGAAGGGCGAGCGCCCGTTCGGTATCGTTGAAGGGGATCACGACTACGTCGGCGAGCGCGGCGGGTGGTGTCCCCCAAGCCACTGGCACGCTGCGGGGCGCATCGACGTCCCCCCAATTCCCTGGATTGGGGTTCTGGCTCACCTCGGCGTAGTCGTACTGTCCGTGATACGCGCCCTCGATCTTGGCGATCTTGGCCCGGCCGGTGAACGCGCGGGAGGCCTTCAAGGCACCCATCACCGCTTCGGTGCCGGAATTGACGAACCGGAGTTTTTCGAATCCGGCGTTCCGGCTGACGAGATGTTCGGCGCAGCGCACCTCGATTTCGGTGGCCTCGGAAAACGCCGTGCCTCGCTTGAGCTGCTCGGTCACCGCTTCGACGATCGCCGGATGCGCGTGTCCGTGAATCAGTGAGGCCATGTTGTTGGAGAAATCGATGCGCTCGACGCCTTCGATATCGGTGATCCGACAGCCGGCGGCGTGATCGGCATACAGCGGGTGGGGTTTACGCAGCACGGTGTTGCGGCTCACCCCGCCGGGCAGGATCTCGAGCGCGCGCTCGTACAACCGTGCGTTGGCCGACGAGCTTCGGGATTCACCCATGGGGTATCAACTTGGCCCCAGTGCGCTCCTGCACGTACTCGAAGCTCACCCCGGGACTCAACTCCACGACCTGAAAGCCCTCGTCGACAATGTCGATGACGGCAAGATCGGTGTAGATCCGATCCACGACGCCGAGCCCGGTCAGCGGAAAGGTGCAGGACTCGACGAGCTTGGCCTCACCGTCCCGTGTGGTGTGCTGCGTGATGACGAAGACCGTCTTCACGCCGGCGACCAGGTCCATGGCGCCGCCGACGGCCGGGATCGCACCCGGTGCGCCGGTCGACCAGTTCGCCAGGTCGCCTGACTGAGCGACCTGAAGCGCACCGAGCACGCAGACGTCCAGATGCCCGCCGCGAATCATCGCGAAGCTGTCGGCATGGTGGAAATACACCGCCCCGGGCTTTGCGGTTACCAGTTTCTTGCCGGCGTTGATCAGCTCCGGGTCGCCCGCACCCGGTTCCGGCGGGGGACCCATACCGATCAGTCCGTTCTCGGTGTGGTAGATCACCTCGCGGCCCTCCGGCACGTACGCGGCGACGCGTTCGGGGATGCCGATGCCGAGGTTGACGTACGCACCGTCCGGAATGTCGAGCGCGCAACGCTGTGCCATCTCATCTCGCGTTAGACCGACACGCTCGTCGCTCATGGGTAGGTCACTCCCGCCGCGATGAGTTCGGACTCGTGCGCGGGGTCGGCGACCGCGACCACACGCTGCACGAAGATGCCGGGCGTCACGATCACCTCCGGGTCCAACTCACCGGGGTCAACGACGGCAGCGGCCTGCACGACGGTGGTCCTCCCCGCCATGGCCATGACGGGACTGTAGTTCCGGGCCGTCTTGTTGTAGACGACGTTGCCATGACGATCCGCGACCCGTCCCTTGATGAGGGCGAAGTCGGCGGTCAAACCGGGCACCAGCAGGTAGTCCCGACCATCGAAGGTCCGACGCTCCAGGCCCTCCTCGAGCGGCGTGCCCAGGGCAGTCGGCGTATAGAAGGCCGGAATGCCCGCGCCCCCAGCGCGAATCCGCTCGGCCAGCGTGCCCTGCGGTACCAGCTCGAGTGCCGTGTGCCCACTGCGGTACATCTCGGGGAACACCGTCGAGCCCGTGGTGCGCGGATAGGAGCAGATCATCTTGGAGACGCGCCCGGCTTTGATCAGCGCCGCCAGGCCGACCTCGCCGCTGCCGGTGTTGTTGTTGACGACTGTCAGGTCGGTCGCGCCGTTGTCGATGAGCGCATGGATGAGTTCGATCGGGCTGCCCGCCTCACCGAACCCCCCGATCATCACGGTCGCGCCGTCGAACACGTCGGCGACCGCGTCCGCCACGCTTGCGACTTCTTTGTTGATCACGAGACTCTCCCCAGGGGTCGCGTGGGCCTACGAAGCGGTCCCGACCGCCTCCGCCGCGGCCCTCGCCGCCTGCACCCGTTCGTACTCGTACAACCCCGCCTCGTCGTAGATGACCCGGTCCGCGTAGCCGTCGAACCAGATGGCTTCGGGGTTTCGACCCACGATGCACACCTTCCCGCGATCGGGCGCGCTGCCGGCGTTCCGGAGAATCTTGAAGATAAGGAAGCCGTTTTCGGTCCCCGGGACGCCCGGAATCGGCTCGTTCGTCACCGCGGCCACTTCGGTCTTTCCCTTATAGTGGGTGATCGAGAGCCGCGCGCGCGTTTCCACTCCGGACAACCCCTTCTGGGACTCGTTCAGTATGTGCCATGCCTCTTCGATCGGGACGTTGAACGCCTCGTGCGCCACGATGTCGCGGCCACAGAAGAAATAGTGATTCTCGGCGCCGACGCGCTTCATTGCGCGTTGCATGATGCGCATCGCATCGGGGTCGTCGCTGATGCCCCGGATGATCGGCGCCTGATTCTCGACGCTCACCCAGCCGAGGGACACGAGACCGTCCATCGCGCGTTTCGCCGAGTCGTTCCACTTGAGTGATCCGTTGGGGTTCTCGACGTAGTTCCCCTCGGCGTCCTTCACGAGGAACTCATCGGGATGATTGAAGTGCACCATGATGCGGAGGCCCACGTCCGGGTACGTGGCGTGGAACTGCTCGAGCATCGCCAGGAACGTGTCGTCGAATCGATCCGGGAAGAACGCCATTTCCTTCGTCCCGATCCGGATCGCCTCGATGTCGACCTCGGCGAGGGCGGAGAGCCACTCCGCCAGCTTCTTGTTGGGCAACACCATCGGATCCCCGCCGGACATCAGGATCTCCCGCAGCCGCTCGCGGCCCGATTCGGGGTGCAGTCCACCGTTTTCTTCGACGATTCGGTTGTGCTCCAGGATGTAGGCCGTAACGTCCTCGATCTTGGCGAGTCCTTTCTTGGCGACGGTTCCGTCCTGGCGTTCGACCTCCTTGCGGGCGATGAGCTCTTCGCGATAGCAGAACCGGCAGTGCGCCGAACACGTCGAGATGACGTACATGAGGCCCATCTCGTACTTGTGGAGCAGGCCCTCGACGGGGCTGTAGTCCATCTGGAAGCCGGGATCCTCGGCGCCCGCCAGATCCAGCGTCTCGTCGGGGCTCGCCTTCACGAGCCGCCGGATCTGCGGGCTCTGCTTCGCGAGTTCGAGGTAGTGCCGGGTCACCTTCACCGGCATGCGCTCCTCCACGTCGCGTTCGGTTCCCTTCAGCGCGCGAAGCGCGTCGAGCTCCTCACGCGAGTAGAGGTCCTGGACGTCCTCGGCGGCCC
>CAYSHI010000187.1:0-10437 GCA_964430745.1 uncultured Acidobacteriota bacterium
GACCTGGACACGTATCGCGGCAACCTCGAAGGCAAGATCGTCTTGCTGCAGCCGATCCGTGAGGTCGAGATGCTCGAGGGCGACCTCGTCCTGCGCATGACCGAGGAGATGAAGGAAGAAGCGCGCTCGACCCCGATCGCACCCGCGACCGGCGGCGGACGCGGCGGCTTTCGCGGTCGTGGGGGGCGAGGAGCCGCCGGGGAGGGCGCCGACCGGCGGCTGAGCCGCAACGAGATCAACGAATTCCTTCTCGAGGAAAACGCCGCGGCGCTCATCGATCGCGGCAGCGACTCGACGACGCCGGCCGGCGGCAGCGATCTCTCCTGGACGACGCAGCGTACCGACGGCGGCACCATCTTCCCCGGCGGCGGCGGGCCCAGGGACGAGAACGCCGGCAATGTGGTCCCCTCCGCCACCATCGCCGTCGAGCATTACAACCGCATGATGCGCATCCTCGAAAAGGGCGTCCCGGTGAAGATGGAAGTCGACATCCAGACGCGCTTCCACGACGAAACCCAGCCTTCCGGTTTCAACATCATCGCCGAGATTCCGGGCACGGATCTCGCCGACGAGGTCGTGCTGATCGGCGGTCACTTCGACTCGACGCACGGCGCCGTGGGCGCCACCGACAACGCCACCGGGGTTGCCGCCATGATGGAGGTGATGCGCGTCTTCAAGACGCTGGGCATCGAGCCGCGCCGCACCGTGCGCATCGGCCTCTGGGGCGGAGAGGAGCAGGGGCTCATCGGCTCGCGCTTCCACGTCACCCAGCATCTCGCCGCGCGCGACATGAGCGACGTAAAGCCCGCGTACGACGACTTTTCCGCCTACTTCAACCTCGACAACGGCACCGGCCGCGTGCACGGCATTTGGTTGCAGGGCAACCTGGCGGTGAAGCCGATCTTCGAGCAGTGGATGACGATGCTCGACGATCTCGGCATGGATACCCTCGGTCCCCGCAGCGTCGGCGGCACCGACCACGGTTCTTTCGATGCCGTCGGTCTCCCCGGCTTCCAGTTCATGCAGGACCGCTTGGAGTACAACTCCCGCACGCACCACTCGAACATGGACTTTTTTGACCGCGTGCAGGCCGAGGACGTAATCCAGCAGGCGGTGGTGGCGGCGGTGTTCGCCTACAACGCGGCGATGCGCGACGAGAAGCTGCCGCGTAAACCGATGGAGCGCTGAGCCGACGTGCCTCGCCGGCTTGCGGTGACTTGAGACCAGGCTGACTTCCGTAGAAGATCGGGCGTGCAGCGCGGCTCCCGGTACGTGCGGGCATTGGAGGTAGACGGGAGGGCGGGGAGATCGATACTGCCCTTCGCGTGAGGTGCGGGTTCTTGAGCGGCTGCGCCGCGTCTGCGGAGCGCAGTACACGCGAGAGGGCAGCATCGATCTCCCCACCCTCCCTCAGATCCGCGGTTGCCGCCTCGGACCTGCCACGTCCCGCCGCCGCCCAACAAGACGACTCCCCCTGCCAACTATGGAACGTCGGCGGCGACTCGAAGGGAAAATTCTCCGGCGCCCGTAGGCGGCCGAGCGCGAGTGCATGAAGCAAGACAGCACCCGTGCAGACACGCTGAACGCGCGGGCACCGGAGAATTCACCCCCGAGCCGGAAGACGGCAGAGCCGGCTTTCGGGGGATGCCGAGGCTTCGACATCGTGTTCCGGGGGCATCCGGGCAGCGGCAAGGGTGCACCGGCTGAAATCGCCGGCCGCCCGCGCGGGGCCCGGTGAGGGGCGTGAACGTGGTACAAGTCGGGTCAGGTTCGACAGGCGGCGCCGCCCGGCAGGTGCAGAAAGGAAAGACGATGACGATCGAGCGCATCGGCGTGGTGGGCGCCGGCACGATGGGTCATGGCATCGCTCAGGTTGCGGCACAGGCGGGATATGGCGCGATCCTGTGCGACATCAACGAGGAACTGTTGGCCGCGGGGCGCGAGAAGATCCGCGCCAACCTGGGCAAGGGCGTCGAGCTGGGCAAGGTCAGCGAGAGCGACGCGGAGGCGGCCCTCGACCGGATCCGCACGACCGTGGATCTCGCCGAGCTCGCGGCCGGCTCCGACCTGGTCGTCGAGGCCGTTCCCGAGGACTTGGGCATCAAGCGCGCGACTTTCGAGCGCATCGAAGCCGCATGCTCCGACGACGCGATCCTGGCGACCAACACCAGCTCCCTGAGTATCGCGTCGATCGCGGCCGGCCTTCGTGATCCCGGGCGTTTCTTGGGGACTCACTTCTTCAACCCGGTTCACCTCATGAAGCTGCTGGAGATCGTCCGCCACGAGGGGACGCGCTCCGACGTGCTCGAGAAAGTGGTCGGGGTAGCCGCGTCCTTGGGAAAGACGCCGATCGTCGTGAACGATGTCCCCGGGTTCGCCACCAGTCGCCTGGGCATCGTCCTCGGGCTCGAAGCGATGCGGATGGTGGAGCAGGGGGTAGCGTCGGCGGAGGACATCGACACCGCGATGGAGCTGGGTTACCGCCACCCGATGGGCCCATTGAAGCTCACCGACCTGGTAGGGCTCGACGTCCGGCTGGCGATCGCCCGTTACTTGCACCAGGAGCTGGGCAGCGACGCGTTCCGCCCACCGGAGATTCTGGAGAAGATGGTGCAGGAAGGGCGCCTGGGTAAGAAGTCCGGCAGCGGCTTCTATGAGTGGTAGGCGCGGGTGATACGATCGACACTTGAGTAAATCCCCCTGGATGGACGCCCAGAAAGGCTCGTCATGCGCACGTCTCGGGTCGGAATCGCCGTCCTGCTGCTGTTGGCTCTCTTTGGTGGCTCTACGCGCCTGAACGCGCTCGCGCCCGGACCGGGCCCGCAGAGCCAACGACAGCGCGGGTTGCTGGAGCAATCGCCCGAAGAGGAAGAAGGACAGCAGTTCTCTCGTGCTCGATGGATTCGGGAGCACCGGTTGCCGTATCCGGGCGCTCCCACCGTGGCCACCGAGGCGGTCGCCCCGCCACCGGTGCCGCCTGATTTTTTCCTCCTGAGCACGGCCGACGCTTTCGTCGACGCCGACGTCACCTCACCCGTTCGCGTCAACAACGACCTGCTGCCTCCCGGCAACGCCACCAATCCCTGGTCGCAGGCCGAGCCGGATATCGACGTCAATCCGGAGAATGACGACAACATTGTCGCCGTCTACCAGGAGAGTCGCTTTCGCGACGGAGGCGCCCGGGCGCTGAACTTCTCGACCTCGTTCGACGGCGGGCTCACCTGGACCGAGGGGAGCCTTCCGCACCTCACACAGGAGCTGGGAGGGCCCTGGGAGCGGGCGTCCGACCCCTGGGTCGCGTTCGGCCCCGGCAATCGCGTCTACTACGTGAGCCTGGACTTCAACGAAACGAACCCCGCCAACCAGATCGGTGTCAGCGTCTCGACGGACGGAGGGCTGAGTTGGGGGCCGCCGGTAACGGTCTTCGGTAGCGATCTCGATTTCAACGACAAAGAGGCCATCGAGGTCGACACCCACCCCGCGAGCTCCTTTTACGGCAACGTGTACGTGGCCTGGGATGTCAACATCGCGCAGGGGCAGGGGTTCGCGGCGCAACATCTTCTCGTTGCCCGCTCCGTGGACGGGGGGGCGAGCTATCGGGCGCCGTTGCTGTTGCGGGCCGCCGGAAGCAACATCGGCGCCATCGCCCGCGTCGGCCCCGACGGCACGGTGTATGTCATGTGGGCCGGCACCGTCCAGGGTATCGAGGGCTTCTCCATCTTTCTGTCGACGAGCACCAACGGTGGGGCGTCGTTTTCGACGCCACGCGCGATCCGGAGCCTCAGGAGCCTCAGCGTTCCCTATATTCGCGACGGGTCGATCTTGCCTTCGATGGCGGTCGACGACAACAACGGTGATCTCTATCTCGTGTGGGCCGATGCGCGCTGGACCGGTGTCGACCACGCGACCATCTCGTTCTCACGCGACAAGGGAATGACGTGGTCGCAACCGATGCGTGTGAGCGACGGGCCCGGCGACGCGCCCACGTTCACCGCCGCGGTAGCGGTCAACGGGAGGGGAGAGGTTGCGGTCAGCTACACCAGTCTCGAGAACGATCCTGACCGGGCCTTCGGTGTTGACCAGTACGTGAGTATCTCGCGGGACCGAGGCGTCAGCTTCGAGTCTCGGCGCCGGCTCAGCCCGGTGACCAGCGACATTCGTTGGGCCGCCTGGGCGCGGGAGTACTTCCTGGGCGACTATACGGGCATCGCGGCCGGCTCCCGCGACTTCCACATGCTGTGGACCTTCCCGCTCTTTCCGTCGCCCACCACCGTTCCGCCGCCCATCGACGGCATCATCGGCCTCGACCCACCCATCGGCATCGACAACCCGTTGCCGAACGCCCCCTTTCGTCTGCAGAGCGACGTCTTCCACTCGAGGACGCGCTGATTCGTACGCTGGAGCAGTCGTTCGGAGGGCGCCGCCTACGACTTCGCGTGTGGGAGTCGGGAGCGGACATCGGCCGGTACGCGGTTTTCCTTCATCACGGACTGGGCTCGATAGAGTCGTGGAAGACCTTGCCGCATCGGCTGTCCGGCCTCGCGCCCGGCGTGTGCTGCGTTGCCTACGAGCGCTGGGGCTACGGCGCATCCGAGGCGCGCGATTCGTTTGCACCGGGCTTCATGGAGGCGGAGGTGCCGACCCTGCTCGAGGTTCTCGCGGAGCTCACACCGCGGCCGGTCGATCTCGTCGGCCATTCCGACGGCGGCAGCATCGCGCTGCTGGCTGCTTCGCGGTTCGGCGAGCGGGTCCGGTCGGTCGTCAGCATTGCCGCCCACGCCTTCGTGGAGCCGATCACGACCACGAGCATCGCGGCGCTCCTGGAGGCGGCCGAGCGAGACGGTCCGCAAGGTTGGTTGACGCGGTTTCACGGCCCCCACGGACTCGATCTTCTGCGCAGCTGGGCCGCCGTCTGGCTCGGACAGGTTCACGCCGGCTGGGACATCCGCGACCGGCTACCGTTCGTTCGCTGCCCGGTATTGGCGATCCAGGGCGACGACGACGAGTTCGGCAGCGACGAGCAACTATGGGAAATCGGCCGTCGCATCGAAGGGGCCGAGACCTGGAGGATCCCCGGTGTCGGACATACGCCGTTCGTCGACGAGGCGTCGTTCGCCCGCCGAATCGCGGACTTCTGGAGCAGGGCCTGACGCGACGGCTTCAGGTTCGGTACGAGCGGTTGGCTCCGTGGTCCGGAACACCGCGCAACGGCGTCTCACGGGTGCGGCGATGGATCGAACGTCGCGTTGGCTCAGGCGCCGCGAATCTCGAACGAGGTGCTCAGCGGGATGTCCTCGCGCAGCGAGTGCCAGACCGAACAATACGTGTCCCGCGACATCTCGAGCGCCCGGTTGACGTTCTTGTCCGGCACCTCACCCGTGATTACGAACCTCATCTCGGCACTCACGGCGCGCCGGGGATCGGTCGGCGCGCGCTCGACGGTGAGCTCCACGTTGAGCGCGACGGGCGGGGTGCGCATCTTTGTCAGAATGTGCACGACATCAATGGCCATGCAACCGGCCAGTCCGGCTGCCAGCATCTGCACCGGCGAAATCGCGCGTTGGCCGTCGCCGTCGATGGTTACCGGAGCGTCGGCGACGACGCCCTCGAAGTAGAGGTCCTCTCGCCAATCGAGTCCGACGTCAATGCTCGGTGCAGATACCATGGGGAGTCCCGCGGTCGAAAAGGATGCGCATAGGGCCTGGCAACTGTTAACAGGCCCTAGCTTAGCTCGGCGTGCCCGAGTCGGACTCCGCCAACGCCCCAGCGGGAAGCTCATCGGACTCGACCACCCAGCCGTCGAGCAAGTTGATGATGCGGTCTCCGTACCCCGCGTACTTCTCGTTATGCGTCACCTGAATGATGGTCGTGCCTTGCTCGTTGAGCCCCTTCAGAAGCGACATCACCTCTTCGCCCTGGCTCGAATGCAGGTTGCCGGTCGGCTCGTCGGCGAGGATGAGCTTGGGGTCGCCGATGACCGCCCGCGCGACCGCCACGAGCTGTTGCTGGCCGCCGGAGAGCTGGCTGGGATAGAGGTCCTTCTTTCCGACGATCTGGAATCGGTCGAGGATATCGGCGACCAGGCTCTGCCGTTCCTTGCGGCGCACGTTGCGGTAGGAGAGGGGGATCTCCAGGTTCTCGTACACCGTCAGGCTATCGAGTAGATGGAAGCTCTGGAACACGAACCCGATGTATTGCTTGTTGAGCTCGTTGCGGTGTTTCGGCTTCATGTCGTGGACGGGGTGGTCGTAGAAGAAAAACTCCCCGTCCCAGACACCGTCGAGCATTCCGAGGATGCTCAGCAGCGTCGTCTTGCCGGCACCCGAAGGCCCCATGATCGTGACAAATTCCCCCTGGCCGACGTCCACGTTGATGCGGCGGAGCACATACGTGCGGCCGTAACCCGTTTCGTAGAATTTGTCGAGATTTCGGACTCTGATCATCGGCGGCATCCGGTGTTATCGGGTGATCGGACGGAGGGCCATGATAGCACCGGCGTCGAACGACCCCGTGCTGAGTCGCGGTGGGCGCCTTGCCGCTCCTGGGCAAGAGAAAAGAGGCGATCAGGGGTGCGCCAGCCTCAGCCCCAGGCCGCTCCCCAGTTTAGTCCACCATAGGGACGGGACTGGCGCGCCGCTGATCGCCTCTTGCCCTGGTTATAAAGCAAGCCCCATGCCAACTTCGACGGGGCCGCGGAGGCGGTGTATTGCTGGCCCTGCGCCGTGTTTTCGGGGCTTTCCGGGCGGGCGGAGAGGATCGAGTGTTCGCTTGTGGGAAGCGGGGTCGCGAAACCGGACAGCCGTGTCTCGCCCACGTGTCGTCTGCCTGCTACTGTTGCCGCGTCATGGCCCGAACCGCCGAGGAGCTCAAGCGCTTGGCTGCCGAAAAGGCGGCCCTCTTCCTCGGCGACGTGCGCGTTCTGGGCCTGGGAACCGGCTCGACAGCCAAGCACTTCGTGGATGTGGTCGGCGAGATGTGGCAGTCGGGCGCTCTCCAGGACCTGGTGGCGATTCCTACCTCTCTGGCCACCGAGGAGCAGGCCCGCGGGCTCGGCATTCCCCTGACCGACCTCGACGCCCACCCGCAGCTGGACGTGACGGTGGACGGCGCCGATGAGGTGAGCCGCGAGCTGGACCTGATCAAGGGATTGGGCGGTGCGCTGACGAGGGAGAAAATCGTTGCCTCCGCGAGTCGCGAGCTCATCATCGTCGCCGACGACTCGAAGCTCGTGAGCCGATTGGGAGAACGCTCACCCCTGCCCGTCGAGGTGCTCCCGTTCGGTTTCCGTACCGTCGAGATACGGCTGCGACAGCTCGGCGCGGAACCGGAGCTGCGCCGGCAGGATGGCGCCCCCTTCGTGACCGATCAGGGAAACTGGATACTTGATTGCAGCTTTCCTGACGGTATCGCCGATGCGGAGGGGATGGCGCGGGCGATCGACGGCACGCCGGGTGTCATCGCTCACGGCTTGTTTCTCGGTATGGCGACTCGGGTTGTCGTGGCGGCAGCCGGCGGCGTCCGAATCATCGAGCGCCCCTGATCGCGACGCTCAGTGCAGCTCGCCTTCGAAGACCGTGACCGCCCGGCCACCGAGGGCGACGCGATCACCCTGCACGTGCACGCGGACCGTCCCGCCGCGTGGGCTGGCCTGGTAGCCGACGAGATCGTCCTTGCCGAGTCGCCGCGCCCAGTAGGGTCCCAGACAACAGTGGGCGGAGCCGGTAACCGGGTCCTCGGGAACGCCGCACTGCGGGGCGAAGAAGCGTGACACGAAGTCGTACTCGTCGGAGCGCGCTCTCGCGGTGACGATGACACCGCGAGCGTTGGCGCGCTCGATGATGGCGAGATCCGGCTCGAGGTCGCGCACCACACTTTCCGTCGGTAGCTCGACGAGAAAGTCGAACGTGCTGCGGCCGACGTAGACCGGCGGAACACCGAGCGCTCGCTCGATGTCGACGTTACACTCGGCTTCTTCCTCGGGTGTGGCGGGGAAGTCCAACTCGGTCCAGTCGCCCCGGCACACGGCGCTCAGGACTCCGCTTCGGGTCTCGAATCGGATGACCTCGTCCGGGCCTGCCGCGCCGGTCGTCCAGAGAACGTGGGCGCTTGCCAGGGTGGCATGGCCGCACAGATCCACCTCGGTCAAGGGCGTGAACCAACGCAGTTTGTAATCTTTCCCGGAAGGCGTCAGGAAGGCCGTCTCCGAGAGGTTCATCTCGCGGGCCACATCTTGCATCCAGCCGTCATCGACGGAGCCCTCGACGAGGCACACCGCGGCGGGATTACCGCTAAAGCGCTCTGCCGTGAAGGCGTCGACCTGATAGAGCTTCACGGGAGCGGCCTCGCAAGCGGTCTCGTCCCCCCGAGATCGGGCGGACGGTTCACTCGGCACCCTCGGCGAAGACGCGCAGGAAGTCGGACTGTGTGATGATGCCGACCAGGCGCGCGCCCTCGGTGACGGGAATGCAGCCGAACTTGTTCTCCAACAGCACGCGGGACGCTCGTCGGGCCGTGTCGTTGGGCTCGAGCGTGACGACCTCGACGGTCATCACGGTTTCGACGCGGGTGCCGTGCATCGCCGATTCGCGGACGCTCAGCGGAACGTCCGCCTGATCCGTGAGGACGTTGCGCAAGAGATCTCGATCGGAGACAAGTCCCACCACGTCGCCTTCGGCGTCGATCACCGGCACATGCCGCACATCGTGTCGATCGAAGAGCTCGGCAAGATCGGCAAGACTGTGATCGGGGGTGATGGTGTGGACCGGTGTGGTCATGAGATCGGAAACGAATTTATCACCCATTGTCTTGCCGCTTTCAGGATATCTGTTTCGTTAGGTCCAACCTTGAGAAACGTAGCACAACGTGGGCGAAAACGCGTACGTTTCCGCACCCCCCGGGACGGGCGTGAACGCCGTTGACAACGGCCACTCCCGGGCGTCCTCTTGGCCGGCACTTGCGGGCCCCGCGAAGGTCACGGAAACTGTACGATCAGAGGCATCGATGGACATCAAGCGCGACACTTCCGGAAGAAACACAAAGCGGATCGTTTACGGCGTCGTCGGCGCCGTGGCCCTCGTCGGCGTCACGATTGCACTGTCCCGACTCGAGCGAGCCGCTCCCACGGTCGATTCGGCCACGTTATGGATGGACACCGTGCAGCGCGGCGAGCTGCTGCTGGAGCGTCGTGGAGCCGGCACGCTGGTGCCCGAAGAAATTCGCGCCGTCGCCGCGCGCTCGGCCGGCCGGGTCGAACAGATCGTCTTGTTGCCGGGCGCTGCGGTCGAGGCGGACACCGTGATCCTGCGGCTGAGCAACCCCGATCTGGAGCTCTCCGCTCAGAACGCGGAGTGGGACTATGCCGTCGAACAGTCGAACTTCCGCAACCTCGAGGTGCAGCTGGAGACGACGTTTCTGCAGCGCCGCTCCCAGGCGGCGGCGGTGCAAGCCGATTACCAGACCTCGCGAATTCGTTACCAGCGGGACCTGGAGCTCTTCGAGGAGGGACTCGAGTCGGAGCGCACCATGCTCATCTCGCGGAATGTCGCGGAAGAGCTTGAAGCGCGTCAGGCAATCGAACAGGAGAGCCTGAGGATCTACGAGGAGTCCATGGCCGCTCAGCTCGAGGTGGCGCAGTCGAACCTGCGTCAACGCGAGGCTCGGTACGTCCTGTCCGCTCGTGATCTGAGTGACCTCGATGTGATCGCCGGCATCCGCGGGGTCCTGCAGGAGATGCCCATCGAGGTGGGCCAGTCCGTGACTCCGGGCACGGTGCTGGCGCGGGTGGTGCAACCCGAAAATCTCAAGGCGGAGTTGCGTATCCCGGAGACGCAGGCGAAGGACATCGTCGTGGGCCAGCGCGCCGTTGTCGATATTCGCACCTCGACGATTCCGGGCGAGGTCACGCGCATCGATCCTTCGGCCTCTCAGGGGACCGTGACCGTCGACGTCAAACTGCTGGTGGACGATTTGCCTCCGGGCGCGCGTCCGCAGCTCTCCGTCGACGGCACCATAGAAATCCAGCGGCTTGTTGACGTACTTTATGTGGGAAAGCCCGCGTACGGGCAATCGAATAGCCAGGTGGGGTTGTTCAAGCTAGACGCTGACGGCGAGTATGCCGTACGCACCACGGTCCAGCTCGGTCTCGGTTCGGTCAACTTGATCGAGATCGTGCAGGGGCTCGAGGAGGGTGACGAAGTGATCCTCTCGGACATGTCCCGATGGGACTCGGTGGATCGCGTCCGGTTGCGCTGAGCAAAGGAGAGGCGACGTAATGGCAGACAAGGCGAGTTCCTTGATTCACCTCGACGGTGTCACCAAGATCTTCTACACGGAAGAAGTCGAAACCCACGCCCTGTCGGACATCAACATGGACATCAAGACGGCTGAGTTCGTCTCGATCGCCGGCCCGTCGGGCTCGGGCAAGACGACGTTGCTGTC
>CAYSHI010000188.1:0-4252 GCA_964430745.1 uncultured Acidobacteriota bacterium
TGCGCATCGGCCGCGTCAGCGTCGGGGGGCAGGAGCTCTTCGAGGTGGTTACCGAGGACGAGCCGGGGTATCGGGTCAATGGGGCCCTGATGACCGTGTATCTACCGACGCCGATCGCCGAAGGAGGCGACGTCGAGGTGCAGGTCGATTGGAGCTTCGATGTGCCGCAGAACGGCTCCGGCCGCATGGGGCACAGCGATCGGGAGATGTACTACATCGGCTACTGGTTCCCGAAAGTGGGCGTCTACGACGACCTTCGCGGCTGGGACGCCGATCCGTACACGGGCGGCGCGGAGTTCTACGACTCGTTTGCCGATTACCACGTCAACATCACAGTGCCGGCGGGGTGGACCGTGATGGGAACCGGCGCCCTCGAGAATCCCGAGGAGGTGCTGTCGGCGCAGACGCTGCGGCGGCTGGCGCAAGCGGCTTCCTCCGACGAGGTGGTTCAGGTGGCGACCCCGACCGATCGAGAGCAGGAGGCGGTGACCATCTATCCGGACTCCGGCGCCCTGACCTACCGGTTCGCCGCCGAAAACGTGCGCGACTACACCTTCACGGCGTCGAACGTGCAGACGTGGTCGGCGACCAGCGCGCGCGTGCCCGACCGCGACGGCGACGGAATCGAGGATCGCGTCGGCATCCACTCGTTCTGGCGCGAGGATCGCGCCCCCCTGTGGGTCGATCAGGCGCGCTATGCCAAGCACGCCATCGAGTTCCTCTCACGCGAGACGGGGTTGCCGTATCAGTGGCCGCACATGACCTCGGTCGAGGGCGACGACATCATCGGCGGCGGCATGGAGTTTCCCATGCTGACGCTCATCGGCGCCTACCGGGAGCGTGGTGGGGACGCCCTCTACGGAGTCACGCTGCACGAGCTTGCCCATATGTGGACACCACTCACCATCGGCAGCAACGAAAAACGCCATGCCTGGATGGATGAGGGTTGGGCCTCCTACCTGACGAATCGCGGCCGCCTCGAGTTCTTCGACGAGCCGCCCGATACGGAGGCGGAGTCGCGCGACAGCTACCTCGAGGTGGCGCGCGCCGAGCAGGAAGGCATGATGATGCAGCACGGCGATTACTACGAGGTGGGCTACGGCAACGCCTCCTATGCCAAGCCCGCAACGCTGCTGGTAACGCTGCGGAACCTGGTTGGCGAGGAGGTCTTCGAAGGCGGCGTGCGCGTCTACTTCGAGGAATGGGCTTTCAAGCACCCGTCGCCGTGGGACTTCTTCAATACCATCGAGCGCGCGGCCGGCGAGGACCTCGACTGGTTCTGGAGCTCCTGGTACTACGAGACCTGGCAACTCGACCACGCGGTGGGCGGCGTGAGAGAAGGCGCCGCCGGCCCGGTGGTCATCATCGAAGACCACGGCTTCGTCCCCATGCCGACTACCGTGCGAATCGAGACGAGCGATGCAGGTGTGCTGACACGCGAGGTTCCGGTGGCCCACTGGTTGGCGGGGGAGGTGGAATTCGCTCTCGAGCTTCCGCGCTCGGTGGGAGAGGTCACGTCGGTGACCATCGACCCCGATGCTCTGTTCCCGGACGTGAATCGCGAGAACAACGTGTGGCCGCGGGCGGCGGGCGGCGACGCCGGAGCCGCCGACGAAGCTCGCCGGGCGCGCCGCGAGGAATAGCTGTCGGTTAGCCGCGCCTGTCGCGTTGCTCGGGTCAGCGTCCTTTCAACCAGTCCGCCAGCTCGCCGAGCTGCGCGGCGAAGGTCGCCACGGTGCCGGCCTCGTCGAAGGCGTCGTCCAGCGACAGGCCGCGATCGTGGATCGGCCGGTCGGAGCCGGGCTGCAGGAGCTCTGTTGTGCCGCCGACCTTGCCGCTCCCGCCTTCGCCGACGTCGCGGATCTGCAACCGCACGAAGTAGTCGGCGAGCTCGGGCTCGATGACGAGCGCGAACTGTCGGGACTCGGAGATGGCGCGGCGGACCCCCCGCAGGACGGCTTCGAGCATCGCCTGTGCTTCCGGGTCGGGGATCACGGCGCGGCCGACGTACAGCTTCGGCACGGCCAATCGCTCCTCGAGGTCCACGGGGGCGGGAGCGACTTGCCGCAGGGCGTCGAACCGCTCGCTCATGTCATAGCCGGCGTGTTGGGCGCGGATGGCGTGCTCCCACGCGGTGTCGAGGTCGCCGAGGTCCGCCGACGAAATGGCGACGAACTCGTGCACGGGGCCGAAGCCGGGTCCGAGCCGTGCCGCGGCGAGAAAGTCCTCGCGCGCCTCATCGATGTCGCCCTGAGAGCCGAACGCCCGTCCCCGGTAGTAGTGCGCCTCCCAGTTGAAGGGGTCGGTATCGAGCGCGTTGTCGAAGGCAATGATCGCCTCGCCCGTGCGGCCGGACTGCAGCATCTCCACACCGGCTTCGACGGCGGCCGCGGCCGCCTGCGGGTCGGTGTCGCGGAGAAAGTAGCCGGGGCGCGCATACACGCGGTGGGCGTCGTCGCGGGTGGCCACCTCGATCTCGCGCCACTCGGCCAGGCCCCGACGGCGGGCGTTTCGCTGCGCCGCGGGCGGGTAGTAGCCGACCACGTACGATGAGCGCAGCCACGTGAGGAACTCGTCGTAGGCGATGCGAAGCTCGGTGTCGCTCTCGCCCCCGTCGATGTACTTGCCGCCGCTGATTCCGGCGATTTCCTTCAAGGACTCTGCCAGGCCCATGCCGAGGCTGCGGACACGTTGGTCCCAGCGTTCCTGGGCGCTCTGTCGGATTGCCTGGCCGGTGTGGTCGAATTCGTTCACCTTTTCGCCGACGGGATCGGCGTTGCCGGCCGCCGCTGTTTTCTTTCGGGCGTCGGCCTCGGTGCCGGTACGACGCTGGAATCCGGAGCCGATGTTGGCGTTTTGCCCCTCGGTGATGGCGACACCGATGGCGACCGGGAAGATCGGCACCTCGGCGATCGACGCCGTGTTGATCGCCGTCGCGAAGACCGCGGCGCTCGAGGTGTCGCCTCCGTCGGTGAGCACGACGAGGGCCTTGCGCCGCTCTTCGCCGGGCGCCAAATCGCAGCGGTCGGTGGCGTGCTCGAGGCGATTGATGCCCTTGATCAGCGCATCGTAAAGCGGCGTGTAACCGCGAATTCGCGCTTGCTCTATGGAGCGACGAAGCGCGGGGTCGTCCGGGCGACCCCAGGTACCTTCGCCGATCTCGTTGGAGAAGGGGAGGAAATACACGCAATCGTCGGGTTTTAGAGCATCGACGAGGGCGAGGGCGTCGCGACGCAGAGCCAGCTCGTCGGAGCGGACACTCCCGCTCAGGTCCATCAGGAGGCCCACGTCGGCCGGCACCTCTTCGGGATTCAGCACCACGGCCACATCTTGTACGACGCCGTCCTCCCGGAGCACGAAGTCATCGGCATCCAGCCCGGTCACCGGCATTCCGTTCTTGTCGATCACCGAGACGTTGACCATGACCATCGAGATATCGGCAGTGAACACCGGGCGTTGTTCGCGCCCCTGCTGGGGCCCGACGCCGACGGCCGCCAGCGCGATCATCCACCAAGCCAGTGCCCGCATCAGAAGTCGAACCCCACGCCGATGCGGAAGACCCGCGGCGATACGAGCCAGAAGATGTTGTTGTAAACGGCGCTGGAGTCGACCTCGATGGCGGTCACCGTGTTGGTGTTGAAGACGTTGAAGAGGTCGGCATAAACGTGCAGCATGCCGTAACGGCCGATCGTGAATTGTTTCTCGGCTCTCAGATCGAGCACCGCCACCGGGTCGAGGCGCTCGACGCTGAACGAGTTGACGTGGCGGCCGCGTTTCTCGACGCGGACGTTCTCGTCACCCTGGTTGATCGGCGGCTGCTCGGGCGTGCCCGAGGCGGGGAGCACCGCGCGGCGGATCATCGGCTCGCCGGACTGCAGTCGTAGAAACATGCCGAGGTTGATGCCGACAGGCTCGGCAAACAGGTAGTTGCCGGTGACCTTCACCAGGTGAGGCCGGTCCCAGACGGTCAGCCCCTCTCGGTTGATGTCGTCGTTGGCGCTATCGAGCAAGCTTCCGGCGCCGCCGGCGCCGCCGCCGTCGAAGGTGCCTTCAGAGCGTCCGATGTCCCAGGAGGCCAGGAGTTGCCAGTTGTTGCTCCAGCGCTTGTGGGCGGCCAGAGACACGCCGAGGTAGCGGTTGTAGAGGAAATCGAACCCCATCGACTCGACCGGGTTGGTCAGATAGAAGACCGAGTCGCCGAACGTCGCCGGGTCCTGGCTGTAGATGGTCATCGGACCGCCATCGTCTTCGG
>CAYSHI010000189.1:0-12799 GCA_964430745.1 uncultured Acidobacteriota bacterium
CGGAGCCTCCTTCGATGTGGGCGGCCAACTACGGCGGCAACATGTACGGCTTCCAGACCTACCGAAAGACGCCGCTCATGTTGTCGATGCTCGGGGGCATGCTCGGCGACGAGGCGGTCCAGAAGGCGATGAGCGAGTACACCGATACGTGGGCCTTCAAGCATCCGTCGCCTTGGGACTACGCCTTCTTCATGAGCAACGCGCTCGATGAGGATCTCGGCTGGTTCTGGTACTACTGGCTGTGGACCACGGAGTCAGTCGAGGGGTCGATCCAAGACGTGAGCACGTCGGGTTCACGCACCGTCGTAACCGTTCACCAGGCCGGAGAGATGCCCTCCCCGGTAGTGCTGCGTGTCGAGTTGGCCTCCTCCGGGCCGGAAATACGGCCGATGGAGAACGCCGAGATGATCGACGGCACCACCGCGGTCGTCACCTGGCCGGTAGACGTCTGGTTCGACGGGATCAGGAGCTTCGAGGCGGCGCTCGATTTCGGTGGGAGAGCCATCGAAAAGATCACTTTGGATCCGGGCGGCCGTTTTCCCGACGCCGATCCGAGCGACAACATCTGGCCGCGCTGAGGCCGGGGGGCTCGGCGTCGGCCCGACGCGTCAATCCAACAAGCTGATTCGCGCGCGGAACAGCGCCACGGTGATACAGGCCATCGCCGCGGCAAGCCCGAACATCACGACACTCGCGGTCCAGGTTTCGGGGTCCAGGGTCGTGGCGGTGTTCAGCGCGGCCGTCACACGCGGATCCAACGCGATGTAGGAGCTCAGCGCGCGAAGCAGCATGACCAGCGTCAGCGTGAGAATCCCGGCCAGGAAGATGTACGAGGCGACGCGCGAGCGCGCCAGCGCCAGGCGCAGCTCCTCGACCAGAAGGGCTCCCTGCAAGACGACCAACGCCAGGCCGCCGAAAAACAGCAGGAAGAGAAATCGCCAGGCGGCGGGTTCGACACCCAGGGCGAACTGGACGATCAGCATCAGCGACTCGGCCAAAGTCAGCGCCAACGCCACGATCGCGACCGGCGTCAGGACCCGTGCCAGCCCGATCTGGGCAAGGGTGAGCGGGAGCAGAGCGTGCATGACCAGCCGGTTTTCCTTCCTCTGGCCGATGACCTCCTCCAAGGCGGGCAGCAGGGAGGCGAACAGCGGAAAGATGGCGAAAAAATAGGGCACCTTGAAGTCGTCATCGGGCTCGGGGACCAGCCCGACGAGCGGAAGGATGATGTTCGCGGCCGCCGCGAGTCCGAGAGCGACGATCAGCACGTTGGCCAGCGACCGCGACCGATAGCGTAGGTTGGCGATCAGCATACGTCCCATGGTCCCGATTCCCTCGATCTACTCCGCGACCGCGTCGCGGCGGATGAACAAGCTCAAGTTGGCGGCGAGCAGCGCCGCCGTCGGAAGCAGCAAGGCGGTCGGGCCGAGCACGTTGAAAACGCTCGCGCGCAGGCCGACGTCGTGGAGCGGCGCCAGAACGTAGAAAAGCCCGGCGAGCAGCGCGGCGGTGGCGCCGACCAGCAATGCCAGCGCCGCCAGGCCGGTGGCCAACGCCCGCCCGCGACTCGTCGCGGGCGCCAGGTACAGCTCTCCCTGCAGTACGTACCATTGCCCCAGGCACAGGAGGCCGAAGGTCAGCCACAGCGGCACGCTCCAGTGGCCCGCGGGGCGACCCGCGACCGCGCCGGCGACGACCAGAGCGAATGCGAGGAAGCCGCCCACGAGCTGGACGACCATCGGGAGCAGCAACCTGGCCAAGCCGACGGAGGAGTTCGGCACCGGCAGCACCATCTGGCGATGGATTCGCTTCTGGGCTGTTTCTTCCCCGCTGCACGTGCCGTTTACCAATATCGGCTGAAGCGCGAGCAGGAGTACCCCCCAGTAGAGAACGGGGACCGTCGGCTGCGTGATGGCGCTCAGCCCGGCGACGCCGAACGCGATGCCGACGGTCCATCCCGCGAGGGCTCGCAGCCGCCCGCGAAGGTCAGCTCCCAGTAGTCGCCACACGTTCTTTGCCTTTCAGGATCTCGACGGCGATCTCCTCGAGCGCCAGCCGAGTGGTCTCGATGTCATCCGCGCCACGTTCCCGAAGCCATGTCGCGGTGACCTCTCCATCGCTCGACAACACCCTGAAGCTCGTGCCTTCCCGACGAGCGTCGTGGGCGGCAGGAATGCCTTCGATACCGCCGTCGAAACGAAAGCTGATGCGGCGCCAGGAATCGGCGAGCGCGTCCGTGCCGGCGCGCAGCACAAGCCGGCCGTCTCGGAGAAACGCGATCTCGTCAGCGAGGCGCTGGATGTCCGACAGGATGTGGGTCGAGTACATGATCGCGGGCATGCCGTCCTCGAGGTATTGCCACAGAACGTCGTGCACGTCGGCGCGGACCACGGGATCGAGGCCGTTGAACGGCTCATCGAGCAGCAGCAACGCGGGCCCGTGCCCGAGCGCCGCCACCAGTGCGAGCTTGGCGCGATTGCCGTTCGATAGCACGCGGACCTGTTTGTCGAGCGGCAGGTCGAGCCGAGCCGCGAGACGCCGGCAACGCTCCATGTTCCAGCGTGGGTAGAAGCCCGAGAGGAAGTCGAGGTTGTCCTGCCCGGACCAGCCGGCGTAGAAGCCGTGGTGCTCGCCGACGTAGCCGAGAACCTGCTTCCAGTCGGTGGCGGCGGGGCGGTTTTCCATTCCGAGTACCTCCACGCTCCCGGCATCCGCGCGGCACAGCCCGACCATGCAATTCAGCAACGTGGTCTTGCCCGCTCCGTTCGGGCCGACGAAGGCGAGCACCGCTCCGGGATCCAGCGCCATCTCCACCGGGCCGAGCTCGAATCCCGGATAGGCTTTGGTCAGGCCGCGGACCGAAAACGCCGCCGCCGATTCCTGAGTTGCTGTCATCGGTCATCTCCCGTGGTGAGGATCTCGGCTACGAGGGCTTCGATCTGCCGGGCGTCGAGCCCGTCGGCAAGCGCGGCACGGACGGCGGGGCGCAGCGCGTCAAGCGCTTTTCCCCTGGCCATTTCTCGACGTCCTCCGGCCGGCAGCTCTGCGACGAAAAACCCCTTGCCGCGCCGGGATATCAGCAGCCCCTCCCGCTCGAGGTCGTCGTAAGCACGCTGCACCGTGATCACGCTGACCCGATGGTCGCGCGCCATACCGCGGATCGAGGGCAGGGCCGTCCCCGGTTGCAGACGGCCCGAAAGCACCTGCGAGCGGATCTGCCGCGACATCTGCTGGTGTAGCGGCTCGTCGGAGAGGTCCGTCAGGTTGAGCAACGTCATGAGAGGCGTCTCGCCCGTTGTGAGTCAACTGTATATAAGGCTTATATACAGTATGCACAGATGAGACGGGCGAGGCAAGCCGATCGTCGCGCTCTACCGACCGACACGGCGGGCGATGCGCGTCGACCCCATGGTCGCGTTGCGGCGCGGGTAGCCGACAGGCGAAATCAAAGCGAAGTCAGCACCATCACGACCGCCAACACCAGCGCCACGTTCAGCGGCACGACGTAGTGATAAAAGAGCGGCCCGACGTGCCCGGTTTCCGCCGCGGTAATCCTGCCGTAGTCCGAAAGGTGTCGAAGGATCATGAATCGGAGCCAGAGGAAGCTCACCGGCTGGCCCCGACGCTCGAGGTCACGGGCGATGAGAACAGCGGCGGTCACGGCCCAGGCGGCGCATCCGAGGATGATGACGATGAGTGCGTTCACGGAAACCTCCTGTGAAATCAAGCCGGCGCGCCGGGCCCCGTGCCTCGCGGGGCCGGCGGGCGGCCACGGTGTTCGTAAGCCCATCCGAGTGCCAGAACCACGAAGGCCATGAAGCCCATGGCGTACCAACGGAACTCGGCGGTCGAGAGAATGCGCGCGGCGATGAGCAATAGTGCGGAGACGGCGGCGGCGATGCCGTAGACCCCGAGGCTCCCCGACAGCAGCCCCGCCGCGGCCGGTATCGCGATTGCCAGCGTTACGAGAGCGGCGATGCGCGGCGTCACCGAGAGCAGGCCCGAATCCATCGCCATGAGCGTGCACATCACCAGGATCACGGCAGCGACGATCCATCGTTGTGGGTTCATGCTGATTCCCCTTGTCCAGCGGCGAGCGAGCACCGGCGGCGCCGATGCGACGATCTGCCACCAGAACCACGAGAGTGCGGCGCGGCGGCCGTGCCGCGGAAGTATGCGAGATTCGGCTTCCTCGATGAGGTCGCCGGTGAACTCCTCGCGCCGCTCGGCGGGCGCGAGTAGACGCAGCGAGAGCCGGGCGACCGGGCCCGGGAAGGCCATGGCGATGTGCCGGCCGTGCGGGGCGACGGTGCTCATGTGCCCGCTCCCGCCGGTTGCTCCACCTCCTTGAGGCCCCGGCGCATTCGGTCGAGCGACGCGAGTGTGTTCTGCAGCGCACGCACGCCCGGGGCCTCAACGCGGAAGAAGCGTTTGGCCCGCCCGCGCCGTTCGGCGGTCGCGTCGCCGGAGCGGGACGAGACGAACCCCTTTTCCTCCAGCCGATCGAGGGTCGCGTAGATCGCCCCGAGCGAAACATTGCGCTCGGTCTGCTGCTCGATCTCTCGGCGCACGGTCATGCCGTAAGCCGCGTCGTCGAGGCGCATCACCGCGAGCAGAACGAGCTGTTCGAAATCACCCAGGTATTTGCCTTTGGCCATCGGTTCCGCCTTGTTTCTACAAAATAGGAACTTCTACAAAACAGAAATACACCTACGGAACCGCCCTGTCAACCACTGTGACAAAGTTCTCGAGCCGCGTGGCTGCGATCAACGTCCGGTGGCGAGCTCTGGAAGCAATGACTCGAACGTGTGCCACCGGGGAGATGCCCCGGTGGGAGCATTCCTGGCTGTTTCCTCGTTGAAATGGGTCGCGAGCGCGATGTCCAACTCACCGAGAAACGCGGCGTCGAGCTCCGCCAACGTGCGGAGACCGAAGATGAAGGCGATCGCAATCGGGTCGGCCCGGTAGCGCGTGTGTCCTTCGTAAAAGCCGTAGCGCATGACGTAGAAGGGCACCATCTCGCCAGTGTGAAGGTACGACAGCCGGCGGGTAAGCTCGGCGACGCCATCCTCGCCGAGGTGGGCGTAGTGCTCGGCGAGGTAGGTCTCCTCCGCGGGGCGCGGCGCCCGGCGGAGCTCGATCTGCCACATGCCCAGATTCTCATCGTCGAAGATCGAGGTCTGCCAGCCATGCCCATAGCCCGCCGAGATCAGCTCGACCTCGTGGTCGCCGAACCAGAACCGATTCACCGCTTGCAGCGGCCGGTCGAGCTCGCGCATGCGCTCGTCGTGCAGCTGCAGGATGTTCCACACATTGAAAAGGGGCCTGGCCATCTCGGGGTGGGTAAGTCCCATCCGGGCGACGAGTCGGTTGTCCCCCGTCAGGACGGAGATGATGTCCTCGTCCGCGGCGAGGAATCCCGCGAACGACGCCGCACCGGGGCGGCCGTCGGCGGTGATCTCCTCGATGGTACGGCCGGTGATCGTGGCGGTCGCTTGGAGCTCCGCCTCGGCGTGCAACCCGTTGCGGGCGAGCGCCGGGAAGTCCCTGGCGTCTACGTCGAGCTGGTCGCCCTTGCCGCGGTGTCCCGCACGGTAGTCTCGACTTGTCCCTCTCTCGACGGTTACCGGGATGAGTGTGTACACGCGTCGGTCGTCGAAGTAGGCGGTGAGAAGCTCGACGCCGTCGGCGGTGATCGACGGCGACGGTAGCTCCGGGCGTTCGCTCGTCGTCTCGGGGTAGAGCGGGTGGGGAGCCTGTTGGACCGTGGGCGTAAGCGTCCGTGGGCGATTCTCCGGCGATGCCCGATATCCCGGCATCGTGGCCGCGATCAAAGGAAGGATGGCAAGTCCCCGGCTCAACCGCGAACACATGGCAAGTCTCCGTTGGTCACGGTACGGCTGAGTCCGAGCTCGCGGCGGGCTTGGCGGTGCCCGACGCCCCGGTGGTTACCCTATTGTAGCGCCCGGCCCGGTCCGCGAGGAGGATCGATGAGACCTTCAGGCGGCACCCGCGAGCGCGGCGCACATCGCTCGGATGTGCGCCGGCGTGGTGCCACAGCAGCCGCCTACGATGTGGGCACCGGCCTCGACGAGGGTGGGTGTCCGGTCGGCGAAGATCTCCGGCGTTTCGGTGTAGGTGACGACTCCCGCCTCGATGACGGGTTGGCCGGCGTTCGATTGTACGAGAATCGGCAGCCGGGTTGCCTCGGCGAAAGCGCCGGCGATCTCGATCATACGGTCGATGCCATTGCCGCAGTTGGAGCCGACAACGCTTGCTCCCGCGTCTTCGAGCGCGGCACAAACATCGGCCACACTGTTGCCCATGATGGTGAAATACCCCCGCGGCGTCGGATCGAACGTCATGGCCGCCATCACCGGAATGTCCGGCAACACGTCCCGCGCGGCGCGCACCGCGAGCATCGCCTCGCGGAGGTCCGACATGGTCTCGATGCAGATCACGTCGGCGTCCGCGAGGGCTGCCATCTGGAGGGCGAAGCTGTCGTACACCGCGTCTTCGGCGGTGTCCCCGTAGGGCTCCAGGATCTTCCCGCAGGGACCACAGGAGGCGGACACAAAGGCATCTTCGCCCGCCACCTCGCGAACGATCGCCACCGCGGCTCGATTGATGTCCGCCGAGCGGCTCTCGAGGTCGTAATGAGCCAGCTTCAGCGGCGAGGCGCCGAACGTGTTGGTCGTCAGCAGCCGGCTGCCCGCCTCCAGGTATTCGCGCGCGATCGTCGTCAGCAGCTCCGGTGCTTGGAGATTGAGCTCCTCGGGGGCCTGCCCGGCCTGCAGTCCGTGAGCGATCAGCAGGCTGCCGATGGCGCCGTCTGCGACGAGGATTTCGCCCGTCGCAAGACTCTCCAGCAGCCGGCTCATGACGAAGAGACGCCGGTCAGCTCCTTGAGGATCTCGACGGCGTTGGCGGCATCGTAACCGTAGGCGTCGGCACCGATCTGCTGTACCAGATCTCGGGTCACCGGGGCGCCTCCGGCGATGGTTCGGATGCTGTCGCCGAGGCCGCGCTCTTCGAGGATCTCGACGACCTGAAGCATGGCCGGGACGGTTGTCGTCAGCAGCGTCGACATGCCGATCACCTGGGCGTTGGCCGCGACGGCGGCGTCCACGAATGCCTCGGGGGCGACATCTTTGCCCAGGTCGATGACTTCGAATCCGGCGCCCTCGACCATGATGCCGACGAGGTTCTTGCCGATATCGTGGATATCACCCTGAACAGTGCCCAGCACGACCTTCCCGAGGCGGGGAACTTCTTCCTCGACGAACAGGGGCTTGAGCAGGTCCATGCCGGCGTGCATGGCCCGCGCGGCGAGCAAGACGTCGGGAAGAAAAATCTCGTGGCTGCGAAATTGCTCACCGATAACGTCCATGCCGGCGATCAAGCCGTCCGCGAGAATGTCGGCGGCGCCGATTCCCGCGTCGATCGCCTGGCCGGTGAGCTCGGCGACTCTGGCGTCGTCGCCCGCCTGTAGTGACGCGGAGATTTCCGTGAGCAGTTTCATGGCCCCATCCTTTCAGACGCCGCGGGTCGCTTCGCGCAGCGGCCGTACGCGATCGATGCAGGATCGGTCGCGGCATTCGCGACAGTAGCTGAAACGAGGTTCGAAGACGTGGACTCCCGGTTCGGCCGCGACAAAGACACCGCTGACCGACTTCAGAGGGTTCATCATGCAGCGGGGATTGAGCGAAATCCCGATACGCTCCGGTTGCAAATGGGCGAAAAGCCGGCGCTGCCCCGTGATTTGCCAGCCGCAGTACCCCGGGCTGTACCCGAGCACCGTATCGTCGGGGGTGAGCAACCCGGCATCGAGCAAGCGGGCGTGATACCAGGCGGCCAGTGCCTGGCCGCCCCGGTCCGCCGCCTGAGAAGCCACCGAGTCCAGCATCGACCCCAGCGCAAAGTCGTTGTCCTCGAAGAGCGCCTCGATGCGCTCGCTGACCTCGGGGCCGATGGTGGCGGCGTACAGCGCCAGCCGGTCGGCTGCGGGAAACACGAAGCCGACGACGGCATCATCGGCGTTCTGGCCGTCGTCGCCGAAGATCGTAGCGAAGGTGGCGGGATCGACCTCGTCGACGATCCCCACCGGGCGCGCGCAGCGATCGAACTCCTCCGCCGCGCGGCCGTGCAGTCGCAGGATCCTCGCGGAAACGTCGGCATCCGGCGGAATCCCCTGATGAGCGAGCACCGCCGCTCGCGCCGGCATGACATCGTCGACACCGAGGCGGATGGTGTGCATCAAACGGGTCTCTCGGGGAGCCGCTCCTGACCGTGGCGACCGACCTCGGCTTCCATCAAAGCCACCAGCGCATCCTTCTTGTCGTCGCCGATCGCCGACGGCTCGTAGCTGTCGAGCAACTCTCCCACGCGCGCGTGTGCGCGCTCGCCCAGCGTCCGTGCCCCCTCCGCCTGCCAGCGCGGCCGGTTGGCGCGGTCGATGACGCTTCCGGGAAAGTAGTGCTCCTCGCGCAGGTAGCGGCGCGAGTGATCGGCAATCAGCAGGTGCCGCTCGCGCAGCAGTTCCTCGAAATGCGGTAGGGCGGGGAAGTCCTCTTTGGGGGAAATTCCCTTCACCATTCGCGACGTCATGCCGCAGATCTCGTTGTCGAGCACCAGCTTTTCGAGCGATTGACAGCTCTCGAAATCCAGCATGCCGGGGCCCGAGATATTGTTGATCCCGGCCAGTGCCGCCAGAGTGGCGCCCATCGCGCTCTCCAACCCGGCCTGGGCATCGAGCTGCTTGGCGTCCGACAACGAGATGTACGCCTGCGTCGGAATTCCCAGCCGTTTGCCGATCTCGTTGTAAGCGCAGTCGATCATCATGGTCTCGATGGCGCCCATCGGCGTGGTCTCGTAGCGGACGTCGAAGATGGCCGGCGAGCCGCCGTACAGCAATGGGGCGCCGGGCCGGCCGATCTGGCTGAGGACGATCCCGCTCAGCGTCTCCGCGGTGTGGGCGACGAGCGTTCCCACCAGTGTCACCGGAGCCATGAACCCCGATAGCGGCATGGAGATGAGCTCGATCGGAATCGAATAACGGGCGCAATCGACGACGTTCTGCGAGGTCACGTCGCTCCATTTGAGCGGCGAGGTGGGACAGCAGGAAAAGACGCCCAGCGGTTTCTCGGCGAGTGCCTCCTCGGATCCGCGAACCGCGACCAGCATGTCCTTCATGACCTCGAAGGCGTCGATGGTGAAGGTCCCCGTGATGACGGGCTTTTCGCCGTACAGGAGGCTCAGGAACAACCGATAGCTGTCCTGTGCCTTCTCCGGCACGTCGCTCGGAATGAGCGCGGTGCTTTGCGAGGCGATGTGCTCGAGCTGGCCTACGACCTTCACGTAGTCGACGTAGTGGCGGGTCGTGGGCCTGTGGATTTCGCGGCTCTCGAAGTCGAGCACGTGGAGAGCCGCCGAGCCGGGCGTGAAGTGCACGTTGTCGCCGCCGAGCTCGTGGGTCTGCTCGCCGTAGACGTCGTGGAGCTGAAACGACCCGGGAACGGTGTTGAGTGCGGACTCGATGATGTCGTGGGTGAACACGACCCGAGGCCCGTCGACCTTTGCGCCACGGTCCGCGAGGGCGGTGACGAGGCCGGGATTGTGCAGCTCCACGCCGAGCGCGCAGAGGACGTTCATTGCTTCGTCGACGATCTTGTCGGCGAGATCGTTGCTCAGGAACCTGACCCTCGGTCGCATGCGCTGATGCCCCCGGTCTGGGTGGATCGTCATGACTCCTTCGCGCCCAAGGCTACCGCAGGTTCGTCAGGCGGGCGAGCCGCCCGGGGCGGGATTCCGTGCCCGCCCACACCGTCGGCGGGGCGCCCTTCGTTGCCAGCGTGGGTCGTCGTCGGCCGGTTCGTCCGCGCCCGGTCAGTCGGCGCGCAGGGCGACCGTCGGGTCGACGAGGGCCGCGCGCCTTGCCGGAAGCAGGCTGGCGAGGATCGCGACCATGGTGAGCAGCGGTCGCCGGCTTCGCGACCGGCGATATCTATACAGAATATCTATAGACATTTTGTCGATATACGGCGATGCAAGCTCGCGCAAGCGGCCCCCGCGTGAAGCAGCCCGGCCCGGGCGGGCCCGGCGCCGGGGGTGAGGCGTTGTTCACGACGGCGTTTGCAGCTAGTCTCGTCCGGTCCTTGTCCGATCAGTTCATCGAGGTGCGTCTTGAAGCGAATCGTGATCGCCGTCGTGTTGTCTCTGTCGCTCTCCGTCCTTGCCTTGCCCGCCGCCGCACAGACCGGGTTCGGCCGTTCCGTGGCCGTCGGCGACGACGAGGTCTTCATCGGCGAACCGGGCAACAGCGTGCCCTCGGGCATCGTCTATTTGTACCGACTGGACGGGGGCGTCTGGGTGGAAGCTGATGCCTTGACCGCCGCCGACGCGCACGACGGCGACGGTTTCGGCACCGCGATCGTCGCCGCCGCGGATGAGCTGTTCATCAGCGCCGTTACCGCCGACCGAGGCGTGGTTTATGTGTTCGGGAGAGACGGCCGATCATGGCGACAGGCCGGAACCCTCGTTGCAGAGGCGGGTGCAACGGACGAACGATTCGGAAGCTCGCTGGCTCTCGTCGGCGACGCGCTGTACGTCGGCGCGACGGGTGCGGAGTCGAACCGCGGCGCTGCCTACGTTTTTCAACGCTCCGGCAACGGCTGGGAGGAAGTGGCCCGGCTCGTCGGTGACGAGATCGAGGCAGCGGCCGAAGAAGACGCCGAGGCGCCGCGTCGACGTCGCGGCCCCGTCGGGCCGCAGTTCGGCAGCTCGATTGCCGTCGTCGGGGATCAGGTTCTCGTCGGTGCCCCCGGGGCCAGCAGCGGAGCCGGCGCGGTCTATGCCTTCAGCCGCGACGGATCGTCGTTCGAACGCTTCGCCCGCTTCCCGGAAGAAGGCGAGGCGCGCGCCCGTTTCGGCAGCTCGATCGTCGCGCACGGCGGCGTCGCGCTGATCGGCGCCTCGGGCAGCAACAGTGGCGTCGGCTCTGCGGCCGTGTACATCTTCGACGAAGAAGCCGGACAGTGGAATGCTCGCACCGTCCTTCAGCCGTTCGAGGCAACGCAGGGAGCCGGCTTCGGCAGCTCGATGGTCGCCTCCGGCAATGAGATTTTCGTCGGCGCCCCCGGCGCGTCCGGCGGCGGCGCGATCTATCGGTTCGGCGTCGACGGCGAGGGCAATCTTGCCGGCTCTTCCAAGGTGGGACCGATTGGACTGAGCGGCAGGGCACAGTTCGCCGGCACGCTGGCACTCGCGGGCGACATCATGGTCGCCGGCATGCCGGGCGATGATCGTGGCGCCGGTGCGGCGATGATCATGACGCGTGGCTACGAGGGATGGGACCGCAGCAAGGTCCTCAGCGAGATGAAGGGACTGCCGGCGATGGTCGGCGAGCTGCGCGAGTGCTCCGACGGCATGATCGATCGCTATCCGTGCAAGGGCGTCGACATTCTCTCGTTCCTACCCATGAGGGAGATGGGCGGGCACCGTGGCATGACCACGAACGACATCTGGGGCTGGACCGATCCGGAGACCGGTAAGGACTACGCCCTCGTGTGCATGACCGACAACATGTCGTTCGTCGACGTCACGGACCCCTACAACCCGATCTTCATCGGTACGATCGACATGCACGAGGGGGCGCGGCCGAGCACCTGGCGGGACGTCAAAGTGCGCGCCGATCACGCCTACATCGTTTCGGATGGGGCCGGCGAGCACGGTGTCCAGGTGTTCGATCTCACACGCCTGCGCGAGTTCGACGGTGAGCCGATCGAGTTCGACGAAGACGCCCACTACGACCTCATCAACAGCGCCCACAACATCGTCATCAACGAGGATTCGGCGTTCGCCTTCGTCGTCGGCGCCAGCGGTGGCGGCGAGACCTGCGGCGGCGGCCTGCACATGATCAACATCGAGGACCCCAAGCGTCCTGCCTTTGCAGGCTGCTTTGCCGACACCACCACGGGCCGGCGCGGCACGGGCTACTCGCACGACGCGCAGTGCGTTATTTACAACGGGCCCGACACTCGTTACACGGGACGCGAGATCTGCATCGGCAGCAACGAGACCGCGCTGTCGATCGCCGACGTCACCGACAAGCGCAACCCCGTCGCTCTCGGCATGTCGAGCTACCCCAACGTCGCGTACGCTCACCAGGGCTGGCTGACCGAGGATCACTCGTACTTCTACATGAACGACGAGGGCGACGAGCCGCAGGGCCTCGTGGCCGGGACCCGCACGTTGGTGTGGGATGTGCGCGAGCTCGACGACCCGGTGATGATCGGCGAGTACATCGCCGACGTGACCTCGACCGACCACAACCTCTACGTCGTCGACGACATCATGTACCAGAGCAACTACGACTCCGGTTTGCGCGTCTTCGACGTCAGCAGCCCTGAGGACCCGCAGCCGATCGGCTACTTCGATACCAACCCCGAGGGCATGAGCGGCGCCAGCTCCTGGAGCAACTATCCGTTCTTCGAGTCGCGGATCGTCATCTTTACTTCGGGGCGATCGGGCCTTTTCATCGCCAAGCTGAGGGATGACGCTCGCTAGTGTGCTGTCTCCAACATGGCTTGACACTTGTAGCGAGCGCGACGGGGCGAGTCCGCGGAGAGGCGACGACGACGATGTTCATACATCGTCGAGGAGCCGCGACAAAGGAATCGCCCCGTCCCGCCGCTACCCTACGGGCAGAGGGAATTGCGCGCGATCTCGGCGTCAGGGCTCGTCGACGATGCCAAAGCATCGCCTTCCTCGCCCTTCCTTGATCTCGCCCGCAATTCCCTCC
>CAYSHI010000190.1:0-15536 GCA_964430745.1 uncultured Acidobacteriota bacterium
TCCTGCTCGGGATGATTCTCGAGCGGCTCTCGGGCAGGGCACTCTACGACGAGATCGAGGATCGGCTGCTGGCCCCCCTCGCGCTCGAAGAGATGGTTCCGTCCGACAGCCGCGTCATACCGGGTCTCGTGCAAGGCTACGCCGGGGAAGGCAACCCGTTCACCGGCAGCGACGAAGTCATCCGCGAGGGGAAGTTCGCCATCAACCCGCAGTTCGAGTGGGCCGGCGGTGGTTTCGCCGGAACGCCGCGGACGCTCGCCCGTTGGGCCGCGGATATCTACGAAGGCCGCGCCTACGATGCTGCCCTCCTCGAGCAGGCGCTCGACGGTGTTCCGGCGCCGCTGGGGCCGGACACAACGTATGGCCTCGGCGTGATCATCTGGCCGATGGGGGCCGGAACCGCCTGGGGACACAGTGGGTTCTTTCCCGGTTACCTGACCGAAATGCGCTACTTTCCGGAACACCGGTTTGCCATCGCGTGGCAGGTCAACACCAGCGTGAGCCGTGCCCTCGGAGGGTCTCCCGCCGCTCTGATCGATGAGCTCGCGCGGATCATTATCGAGGCGCTGGACGCCGACCCTGTATACTGAAGGTCTTGGCGGCTCGCGCCTGCCCATCCGGGCAGCGGGTGCGCTGTCGGCGAAGGCCCTTTTATGACGCCAGCTAGCCGCTCCGGGCGGCAGGAATCGAAAACAGCGGGAGACGCCCCGAAGAAGCTGGGCGTTCTCCTGGTAGGGCTAATCGCCGCCGGTGTGATCGATCCGCCCCTCAGGCTCGAGAGGAACTATCTCGAGCGCCGCCTGAAGGCTCAAATCGAACCTGACGGGACGGTTACCTGCATGGGCCGGAGCTTCTGCACGTTGTCCTCGGCGGCCAGCCACGCGCGCGACACGTGCGCGGAGCGGCTGGGGGCGGAAGCGCACCACCTCTCGAGCAATGGCTGGGCGTTTTGGCAGTTCCGTAACGGAGATGGAGAGCTCGAGAGCATCGGCAACCTCCGGCGCCGCTTTCTGGACGGCTAGGGTCCTGTCGCCGTCTCGGCGACCCCTTGCCGGCAACTTCCGATGGAAGGAAATATGGCACGCAAACCAAACTACGCATTCGAGCGCAACAAGCGATCCCAGGCCAAGGCCAAGAAGCGCGAAGCGAAAAGACAGGCGAAGCAGGCCGCAAAGGACAAGAAGTCAGGAGCCACGCCTGCCGGCCAGAGCACCGTCGATCCCACGGCGGAACCCGTCGGCGGCGCGACCGCGGACGAAAGCTCCAGCGTCCCGGAATGATTCGGTCGCTACCTTCCGGTCAGCCCCCCGGCCTCGAGGAGAGGCGTGATCTCCGGCGGCTTAAATATCCCGTTCCGTAGCGCGGCGGGATCTGTTCGATCAGTCCGATGCGCTCCAGTTCGGCGGCTTCGAAGGTGCGGGCGTCGACTTCGGTGGGCTCGGTCATCATGTGATACGGAGTGCTTGACGGTCCGGCGGCGGCCCTGGCTCGGGCGAGCGGAGCGCCATTAGAAATCTAAGACTCTAGGATCTTATTTTTAGCGGGCGTGTCAAGCCCGCCGCCGCCCACACCCTATTTACGACCTGGGACACTCGGTCAGTGTCGCCGCACCATCTCCAGCTCTTGAAACCAGAGATCGTCGTTGGGCACGTCGAGCTTCATCTCGGTAACGTCCCCCGACGCGTCGAGCACGAAACTTGCCGTTCCTCTGCCGAACCAAGCGAACGTCTCCCGCCAGTGAATGACGAACGTGTCGAAGTGCAAATGTTCGAGGTCGGCGGTGAGGTCGGGGTTGGGCAACAGGCGCAGCACGAGGCGACCGCCCTCCAGCGAGACGGTGGCGTCGCCGTAGAGGTCGCCTCCGTAGGTTCCGGTGTATCCCTCGAGATCGAGTGACGGTGAAGTACCGCCGACTCTCTGCTGCTCGATGAGGTCCTGCCGCTCCTCGAAACGGAGTCGGGAAGCCTTCCAGCCGGCCAGATCCCGGGCGCTCCAGTCGGGTGACTCCCCACCGAGGTACTGGTCAAGGACCCGATAGGCGAGGGCACCGGGGAGGCCGGTCATGGAATTGGTCAGCACGACCACGCCCAGCTCCTCTTCCGGCACCAGCATGACCCGGGAGTACATTCCGTCGTATGCGCCGCCGTGGCTCACCACTTTCCGCCCCTTGTAGTCGGCGAGAGACCATCCCAGCCCGTATCCGCGAAAGTGAGTGCTCGGGAACGTCTCCTTGTAACCGCGAGAGACGGCGAGGGGGTTATGGACCCGCCACATCTGCTGCTGTGCGCCCTCGCTGAAAACGCGCACACCGTCCTTCTCCCCTTCGCCGAGCTGCGTCAGCATCCACTGCGCCATGTCGTGAACGCTCGAGATGATGCCGCCGGCGGCGCCCATGGCGTCCCAGTTGAACCAATCGAGCGGAATCACCTCACCGCGGTCGTTCTTGTGCGGCGTGGCCACGTTGTCGCGGGTCGCCAGGTCGCTCACGGAGGTGACCGTACGATCCATTCCCAACGGCTCGAAGAAGCGCTCCTGCACGAAATCGTGCCAGCTGTTTCCGGACACGGCGCGCACCACCTCGCCCGCGGTGATGAACATCAGGTTCGTGTAGCCGTATCCGGCACGGAACGGATAGGCGGGCGGTAGGTGCCGCGCCCGACGAACAATGTCCTCGGCCGTGTAGGGCGTGCCGTACCAGAGCAGGTCGCCACTGTAGGTGCCCAGGCCCGCGCGATGCGAGAGTAGATCGCGGATGCGCATTTCCCGGCTCACATAAGGGTCATAGAGCTCGAACCAGGGCAGATGATCGACCACGCGGTCGTCCCAGGAGAGGCGACCCTCATCGACCTGGGTGGCTAACGCCGCGGCCGTGAATGCCTTCGAGTTCGAAGCGATGGCATACATCGTGTGCTCATCGACGCTGCCGCCCCGTGCCGCGTCACGGACGCCGTACCCCTTTTCGAAAACGACGCGACCGTCCTTGACGATCGCAACCGAGAACCCCGGAACCGGCCAAGCCTCGCCTGCCGAGCCGAAGTACGCGTCGAGCGCCGCGAGGTCGGGGGCTCGCTCCACGGCGACGGCTGTCGCCTGTGGCGCTGCAGCAAGAACGGGAAGGGAAGCGGCGGAGAAAGAAGCGAGCAGGAACACGGCCGCCGGGATCGCGGCACAGGATCGGAAACCGGAGGCATGACGAAGGGCAGAGCGAAACATCGAGAACCACCTCCTGTGGCGGATTGTGCTTCTGACTCAGGACAATAGTGACGCGGCACACTAGGATATCCGTTCCCGCCGTTCCGCATCGACGGTTAGCCGGACTGCCCGGGGCGACCGAGGGGTGCGGCGAGGCGACGGAAACGGAGCCGTTCCGTTGATCTCGTCGGGCGATCCGACGTACGCTAGTGATGTTCGCCCCCGACCACCATGAGAGCGTCGTGGTCGGAGAGTCGCTGGGTCATTACGAGATCCTCGAGCCACTCGGTGCGGGCGGCATGGGCGAGGTCTACCGGGCGCACGACACCACGCTCAAGCGCGATGTCGCCATCAAGGTGCTTCCCGATCAGTTCGCCGCCGACGAGGATCGGCTCGCCCGGTTGGAACGCGAGGCCCACCTGCTGGCCAGCGTCAACCATCCCAACGTCGCTACCATTTACAGCCTCGAAAAGTCGGGGGTTCGCCGCTTCCTCGTCATGGAGTTGGTCGACGGCGAGACGCTCGAACAGCATCTTTCGGGCGAGCCCCTGCCCCTCGAAGATGCCCTGCAGATTTGTCGCCAGATCGCTCGCGGGCTGGAGGCCGCCCATGCCAAAGGCATCATTCATCGCGACCTCAAGCCCAGCAACGTCCTGATTTCTCCCGACGGCTCGCTCAAGGTGGTCGATTTCGGCATCGCCAAACTCCAGCCGGGGCCGAGCGAGGAGCGAGAGGACCCGGCGATGGCCGACACCAGCCTCACTTCGACCGGCGCCGTTGTCGGAACGGTTCCCTACATGAGCCCGGAGCAAATCCGTGGCCAGCCGTGCAGCAAGCGCACCGACATCTGGGCCTTCGGCTGCGTGATGTTCGAGACGCTGACGGGTCAGAAAGCCTTCGAAGGCGAAACGCCCGTCGACACCTTGATCTCGGTGGCCGAGCGCCAGCCCGACTACTGGTTTGCCTTGCCCGAGGGCATTCCCGCGAGCATTGTTCATCTGATCATGCGGTGCCTGCGAAAGGATCCGCAGAACCGACTTCGCGACATCGGCGATGCGTGGTTGGAGATCGACGAGGCGCTTGCCGACGCTTCGCTCGACGGGGCCCCCTGGGCGAGGACCACGGAGATCCCGGCCGCCGCGCCGGGCTCCGCGCCCGATACCCGCGTGTGGCGCCGCCCGGTACCCGCCGGAGCCGTCGCGGTCCTGTTCCTCACGGCGGTTCTGCTCGGAGGTATCATCGGCCGCGTTCGAGCGCCTCAGGCGGGTCCCGCGGAGCCCCGCCGCTGGTCGATCGACCTCCCCCCTTCCGAGCAACTGGGTCGAGGTCGCAGCTCCGGCGAGCTCGTCGCCGTATCGCCGGACGGCCGCATGCTGGTATACGGCGTCGGCTCCGGGGGCAGGACCCGATTGCGTCTTCAATACCTCGACCGGTTCGACGCGACGGAGATCGAGGGCTCGGCCGGTGCTTACAGTCCGTTCTTCTCTCCCGATAGCCGGTGGCTCGGCTTCTTCTCGGAGGAAGGACTCGAGAAGGTGCCGGTGGCCGGCGGCGAGCCGCAAGTGATTTGCCCTTCGTGCAGCGCCACCGGCGCGAGCTGGGGCCCGGGCGGCACGATCGTGTTCGGCTATGGCGGCTCGCTCTGGACGGTTTCCGACGGCGGCGGAGAGCCGGCGCTCCTGGCCGAGCCGGGTCCGGCCGACGGGGGCGCGAGCTTCGGCAGGCCGGCGTTCCTTCCCGACGGCGATGCGGTGCTGTTTCACGCGCGGCGGGCCGGGAACGCTTCCCGAGCGAACATCGCCGTGGTCTCTCTCGATGGCAGCCGTCCTCGGGTCGTCGTGCCGGAAGGCACCAACCCGCGGTACGTCGAAACCGGCCACATCCTCTTTGCGAGCGCCGGAATGATCTTCGCGCAGCCGTTCGATCTCGCCCGCCGCGACGTATCCGGCGCCCCCCGACCGCTGCTGGAAGGCGTACTGATACGGGCGAGCGGTACCGCCGATCTCAGCGTCTCCCGCGACGGCGTACTTGCCTTCGTGCCGGGTGGGCAGGAAGTGCCGAACACCGAGCGCTCGCTGGTGTGGGTGGATCGTAACGGCGCCGCCACGGCGTTGGCCGCGAGGCCACGGACGTTCGTCGACGCTCGTGTCTCTCCGGTCGACGAACGTGTGGCCGTTTCCGTGCTTGACGAAGGGGCGCGCGATATCTGGATCCTCGAACACGACACGCTCAATCGCCTCACCTGGGACGGCGACAATCGAGTTCCGGTATGGAGCCGGGACGGTCTCTCGATTGCCTTTGCCTCGAGCCGGCACGGCGATTCCCACGACCTCTACAGGAGGTGGGCCGATTTCAGTGGCCCTGCCGAACGGCTTCTCGCCAGCGTCAACCGGGTCTACCCGGTTTCGTGGGCGTCGGCCGGTCGGCAACTTGCTTACTATGAAATCGACCCGGAGACGGGTCGCAACATCCACGTGCTGCCCTTCTCGGATGGTTACGAGCCTTCGAGGCCGCTCGACCCCTGGCCTTTTCTCGTAACCCGGGCCGACGAGCGCTCGCCGATGATTTCGCCCGACGGCCGCTGGGTTGCGTATGTCTCCGACCAATCCGGTGGCGACGAGGTCTACGTGAGGCCGTTCCCCGGAACCGGCGCGCAGCGCCGTATCTCGGCGGACGGCGGAACGGAGCCCCTGTGGTCGAACGACGGGCGCGAGCTGTTTTATCGGTGTGGGGACAACGGGGAGACGATGATGAGCGCCACGTTGACTACCGATCCCGACGTCCGCGTACTCGATCGCACCGAGCTGTTCGCCGCCAACTACCTGTCGAACTCGAGTCGCACCATTTACGACGTACATCCCGACGGCGGCGCGTTTCTGATGATCCGAAAGGTCGGCCAGCAAGACCGCCGCCGGATAAACGTCGTGCTCAACTGGTTCGAAGAGGTGCGCCGGGCCGTATTGCCGGGCAGGTCGTAGAGGGGCTGTTGACCCCTCCCACCAAAGCACGTAAGTATCGTCGGCCATGAGCACATCGACGCTCGTGATCCTGGCGGGAATCCTGCTCTTCAGCTACGCCGTATATCTGCAGCGTCGACTCTATCTTGCCCAGTATCTGTTCTTTTGCCGATTTCCGATCTCCGTGGCGCTGATCCTCGCTCTGGTGCTGCCGGCGTCGATCTTCTACTGGTTCGAGGATCTGCTCGGCAACCTCGCAGATCTCGGGTTCCTCGGCATCATGTTCACGACCTGGTTCGCGATCCACGCGGCATGGGTGATCCTGTTCTCCTTGTGGACTTTGCTCGAAGCGATCCCGCGCCGGGCGAAGATAGGCTTCGTTCGCGAGGGGTTGCAGTTTCCGATCAGGCCTACCGAAGGTAGCAAGTGGCAAAGGTCTCTCGCGGAGATCCGTTCGTGGCGGCTGCGATTCCCACTCGCGGTTCATCGGCTGACCCGGGGCGAGCAGCAGACCCTCAGCGTACGGGCCTTGGCCTGGTATTCGCTTCTCGCGGTGCCTCTCGTCACGACGATCGTGGTGATCTCGACGACCTCCGGCACCAACAGCGCATCGGCAAACCTGACCGCGGCGCTTCTCGGCATCGCCCTCGCCTGGGGCGTCCGCCTGGTGGTGTTTCGACAGACCCGTGGCGCCCCGACGCTCCTTGAGCGACCACTCGAAGCATTCGTCCGGCAGCTCGATGCCTCGATCGAACAACGCGCCGATACGGCCCCGGCCGCTAGGAAGCGCGACGACCCCATGAGAGGAGTCACCTACGAGCTGGCGCCGCAAGCCATTCTCGACCAACGACGCGCCCGCACCCTCGCGTTCATGTTCGTGACATTCGGTTTCTACGTCGCCGGCGCCTACTTGTTGTCGCCGAATCGGCCGGCCTGGATGCCGGGCGAGATCCCGGTTCTGCTGACCGTGCTGCTCCTGCTGACGATGGCGTGCCTGCTGTTGAGCTGGACGGCGGCGGTCGTCGACGTCATGCGGATTCCCGTCTTCCTGTCCTTTTTTGTCGTCCTGTTCATCTCTTTTCAGCTCTTCGACAAGGATCACTACTATCGACCGATAACGCCGGCCGCGGGGCTGGCGGCAGCCCCCTTGACGCCCGAGCAACTGATCGAGCGCTGGTCGAGGGACCACGCCGCGGACCCGACAGCTCCCATGGTGGTGGTGGCCACCAGCGGCGGAGGGATCACCGCCGCGAGGTGGACCGCCGATGTGCTCACGCGGCTGCAGCACGAGATCGGGACGCCGTTCGGCGATTCGATCGTCTTGGTCAGCAGCGTGTCCGGCGGCAGCGTGGGTTCCATGTACTTCATCGACCGCTACCGCGACGGCAACTCCCCGGCCCCCGACGATCTGTGCGGCATCAAGGACGCGGCGGCCGCTTCGAGTCTCGGGGCTACCTCCTGGGGGTTTCTGTATCGCGACATCTGGAGCATCCTGCCGGGAATGCCGGGTGAGAAGGACCGTGGCTGGGCGCTCGAGCGTGCCTGGAGCCGGCCCATGCGTGACGACGAGGCGACGCTGCACGCATGGCGGGACGACGCGCGCGACGGGTGGCGCCCCGTGCCCGTGTTCAACGCCACGGCGGTCGAAACGGGCCGTAGGTTCTTGTTGACGCCCCTGAGCTTCGGCGATCGAGGAGCCAACGAGCAGAGGGTCTGGGACGCCGAGAACTTCAACGACTTGTATCCGAGTTGGGACCTACCGATCGTCAGCGCGGCGCGCCTGTCCGCGACGTTTCCGTGGGTCAGTCCCATAGCTCGACCGGCCAGAGATACGGTCGACGACCGCCGCGCCTATCACCTCGCGGACGGTGGATATTTCGACAACCATGGGGTGGCGACGGCCGTGGATTTTCTCCGCACCCTGAAACGAGAGCTCGATGCCTCCGGTGTGGCGACCGGCGATGATCGCGGCGATGCCGGCCGGCCGAAGGTGCTCCTGATACAGATCCGGGCGGCCGCCGCGCCGGTAAGGGACGCCGACGATGGCGACGGCTTCACGTACGCCGTCGCCGGCCCCGGTGTCGCCATGCTGCAGGTGCGGGCAGCCGCTCAGGTGGCGCGCAACGAGGTCGAGCTGGAGCTGCTGCGAGAGTCGTGGCCGGCCGCAATCGACTTCCACACCGAGATCTTCGACGTCGGCCCGGCGGGCCCTCTGTCGTGGCACCTCACGGCGGCGGACATCGACGAGCTCGAAGGTGTCTGGGCGCATAACGGCGGCCTCGATGAGACGCTGCGCCGGGTAAAGGCGTTGTTCGGTGATGACACGCCGCTGAAGGGGCCGCTCGTTTGCCGACGTTGAAGCTCCCGCGGGGGGCGCCGAAGGTGGTTGTAGAAATTCTCCCCATCGTGCAGTACGCTGCTAATTCGGATCTGCACCTCCTGTTTATTGCGGGTGGGCGGGCCTCAGCACCGAGGTTCGACATCTGAAGCCGGTTGCTGCCCGATTGAACGACGCGAGTGCGGCCATGTTTACGGTCGGAATCGATATCGGTTCGGTGAGCATCAACGCGATCGTCCTGGGCGACGACGGCGAAGTCGTTCACGAGCTTCCTTATCGGCGTCACTTCGGCAGATTCGTCTCGGAGGCGCAGGAGATCGTTCACTCGATCGAGGGCCGCTTTGCGTCCAACGGGCTGGGGCGAATTGCGTTCACCGGCAATCACGGCCAGGTGATTGCCGATCGCATCGGCGCCCCCTACGAGTTCGAATCGATCACCCAGCTACTCGGCGTCATGCATGTGGTGCCCCACGCCGCCACGGTCATCGCGATGGGGGGCCAGGACGCCGCCTTGCTGCGGGTTTCCAACGGCAACGGCAGTTGGAAACTGGAGTCATTCGCCATGAACGGCCCGTGCGCCTCGGGCACGGGATCGTTTATCGACCAGCAAGCCGAGAGGCTGGCGGCGGCGATGTACAAAGAAGACGTCGAGTTCTCGGGAGAGCACGCGGATCGGATTCTCGAGGATTTCATTGCGCTGGGCAGGACGAGCACCGGTGCGGCTTCCGTTGCCTGCCGCTGCACGGTCTTCACCAAGTCGGACATGATCCACCTGCAGAACAAGGGCGAGACACTTGCCAATATCATCGCCGGCCTGCACGCCGGCAACGCCGCCAATTTCGTCAGCACGCTGGTGGGAAACCGGGAGGTCGCGGATCCGGTGGTGTTCATTGGTGGCGTCGCAGGAAACGATCTTCAGCGCGACGCCTTTCGGCGCTATTTCCCGGGCCTGATCGTGCCGCCCCACCACGCCTCGATGGGTGCCCTGGGGGCAGCGATCTACGCGAGGCAGCAGGAGCGGCCGACGAGCGTGCGGCTATCGGGTCTCGATCAAGAGATGTCGGGGGAGGGCGGAGACTTTCCGAGGGCCGCGCCGTTGATACTGGACCGGACGGTGTTCAACGGCGATTCCGCTTTGCCCATCCCCGAGCGTCACGGCGGTGCGCGGATCGAGGCCTATCTCGGCGTCGACATCGGCTCGACGACGACCAAGACGGTCTTGATGGATCGGGGTGCGAACATTCTTCACAAACAGTACGTGCCGACGAGGGGCAAACCGATCGAAGTCTCGCAGGGCTTGCTCGAGGCCATCCAGCAGCAGCTCGGGGCCGATTTCGAGCCGCTGGGCGTGTGTACGACCGGGTCGGGTCGCTACGTCGTGGGTGACTTCCTCGGCGCCGATCTCGTGATCGACGAGATTACCGCCCACGCGCGGGCAGCCGTGCACCGTGATCCCGACGTGGACACCGTCTTCGAGATCGGCGGACAGGACTCCAAGTACATCTGGATCGACGGCGGCAATCCGCTCGACTTCGACATGAACAAGGTATGCGCCGCCGGTACGGGGAGCTTCTTGCACGAGTTGGCGAGCAAGCTCGGGATCAACATCGTCAAGGAGTTCGAGCAGGTTGCGCTGGCCTCTGATCGTCCCATCGACCTGGCCGAGCGCTGCACCGTCTTCATGGAGTCCGACCTCGTCTCCTACGCCCAGCGCGGCGCGCCGCTCGAAGACCTGATCGCCGGGCTGTGCTACGCCATCGTCCGCAACTACCTGAACCGCGTGGTGCAGAAGCGGACCATCGGCAAGCGCGTGATGTTCCTCGGCGGGCCGTCGCTGAACAAGGGGATCGTTGCCGCTTTCGAGAACGTGCTGGGGCAGGAGATCCTGGTGCCGGCTCACCGGGAGGTGTTGGGGGCATACGGCGCCGCGTTGAGCGCGATGAGTGTGCTCGAACGCGAGAGCCCGACGACGAGCAACGGGCGTCCGCGTGTCGCCGATCTTGCAGCGACACGGGTCACGGTGAACGAGAAGATCTGTCGCGTCGACCCGGGTTGCCACAACGAGTGCAAGCTCAAGATCTACGACTTCGGCGGCCGCAAGAGCGTCTGGGGTGGCGACTGCGGGCGCTACGAGATGCGACGAGAGAGGCGAGGGGAGAGCCGAACGAACTGGTTCCGCGAGCGCGAGGCGCTGTTCCAGAAGGCCCTTCCGGATCGTTGCTACGACATGGCCGATCTCGAGTGGGTCGAGGCCGATGGTGTGTTGGCCACGCTCGACGACAAGCCCGTGATCGGGATTCCGCGGACACTGCATTTCCAGCAGTACGGCATCCTGTGGACCCACCTTCTGGCGAATCTCGGCTTTGCCGTCGTGATCTCCCCCAAGACGACGCAGCAGATCGGCATGGCGGGCATCGAGTCGATGACGGCGGAGACGTGTTTCCCGATCAAGGTCTTTCATGGCCACGCGAAGGGGCTCCTGACCGTGGCCCCGCATGTGTTCCTTCCGGCAGTGATCAACATGCCGACGGCGCGGCAGGCGGAGACGGGCTATCTCTGCCCGATGGTGCAGAGCAGTCACTACATGGCCCGCGCCGCTCTGGAGATTCCCGACGAAGCGCTGGTCTCCCCGGTGCTGTCGCTCAAGCACCCTCCCGAGCGGATCGTCGCGCAACTGCATCGCGCTTTCCGGCGCTTCGGCTTCCGCCGCCGTACGATCGATCGTGCCTTCCGGAGGGCCTGGGAGGCGCAGCAGGACTTCCGCCGCGGGCAATTCCGGCTGGGCGGCGAGTTCCTCGCTTCGCTGCGTCCGGGCGAGCCCTGGATCGTCGTGAGCGGTCGCCCGTACAACCTCTACGACGAGCGGCTCAACCTGCACCTCGGCCAGAACCTGACGAAGGTAGGCGTCAAGGCGGTACCCCAGGACCTGCTCGAGACGGATGACGTGGATTTGAGCGATTTCCCGCGCATGTACTGGGGGCTTGGAGCACAAATCCTGCGCACCGCCCGGTTCGTGTCGAACACCGCGGACGCCTACGGCATTCACGTCACCAACTTCAGTTGTGGAGCCGACTCGTTCGTTGAGCACTTCTACCGGCACGTCATGAAGCCCAAGCCCTACTTGATCCTGGAGCTCGACGAGCACAGTGCGGTGGCCGGGATGGTCACTCGCCTGGAGGCCTTCGTTCACGTCGTCCGCAACGAACAACGACGGGACCACGCGAATCCGGCCGTCGGGCAGCTTGACGCCGACGCGACCACCGGGGCGCGGCCATGAACCGGTTCGAGACTGCGAGTCTAGGTCCCGATCCGGTCGACGGCTTTCAGACAATGACCGACAACGTCGGCAAGTTCGAGCTTGCGGGCAAGAAGGCCCTGATCGCCGACCTCTGCGGCGCGGGCAACCAGCTCCTGGCCGCGAACCTGCGCAGCTTCGGTGTCGACGCCGAAGTCATGGACACCTACAAGGGCCTGAAACTCGGCAAGCAGTTCACTTCCGGCAAGGAGTGTTTTCCCTGCCAGGTCACTCTGGGCGATTTCCTCCACCACATGGAGCAGGAGAAGGAGAGGCTCGGCGAGGCATTCGACCCGGAGAGCTACATCTACTGCATGGCCGAGGCCGATGGGCCCTGCCGCTACGGCATGTACACCAAGTTGCAGCGAATCATTCTCGATTCGCTGGGGTTCGAGAACACGCGCATCGCCTACATTACGTGCGAAGACAACTACTCCGCCGAGGGGTTGGTCGGCCCGGATGCGCAGTCCGCGCTGGTGCGAAGCGCGGTCTTCGGTTTCTTGGTCGGCGACGTGCTCGACAGAATCCTCTGGCGCGCGCGACCCTATGAAAAAGACCCGGGCACAGCGGACGCTCTGTTCGATGAAGGGCTCACCGAGATGATCCGTCTGTTCGAGCGGCACGGGCGCGAGGGCGAGACCGAGCCGATGCTCGATGAGCTCGAGCGTGTCGCCATTGCGGCCCAGGCCTTGATCGATCCGAGCGTCTCTCCGAAGCCGGTCATCGGCCTGGTCGGAGAGATCTACGTTCGCAGCCACCGCGCCTCGAACAGGGATCTGATCCGACGCCTCGAGCAACACGGTGCGGAAGTGGTCAACGCGTCGATCACCGAGTGGGTTCACTTCGTCGTCTACGACCTGATGCAGAAAGCTCAGCGCGATGCCGCCCACGCGCTGAGAGGGCGCCGCTTCCACGCGGCCCGCGAGCACGCGAGCGAATGGCTGCGGCAACGAATTACCCTGACGTATCAGCAACTGCAGGTGAGCCGTGTCTACCGCCGCGTGCGTCGTCATCTCCCGATCCACCCGGACCACCGCATCGCCGACATCGAGAAACAGCTCGACGGCGACCGGATTTTCTCCTTTCGCATGGGAACCGAGGCGGCGCTGAGCATCGGCGGCGCGCTCGAGTACCAGGCGCATGGCTTCGACGGCGTGGTGAACGTATTCCCCTTCGGCTGCATGCCGAGCACGAATTGCTCCGCGGTGCTCAAACCGATCCTGGATCGCCTGCGGGTGCCCTACATCGACTCACCGTACGACGGCACCGACCAGCCCAACCGCGAGGCGATCATCCGCACGTTCATGCACCAGGCGGCGCAGCATCAAACCGGCCGAGAGCGGCCGGCGTAGGCGCCGGCACCCGTCGCGTTGGGCCGCGCCGCTCAGGGTGAGCTCGAGTCGCGGTTGTCGATGCGAGCGAAGGGGCTCTCCATGCGCTCGCCGGCATAGGGGCTGAGCGAATACTGCAATCCGTATTGGCCGTGGCTCCAGGTGTCGTCGAGATCCATATCGACGACGCGACGATAGGCAACCAAGGCCTCGTCGCGTCGCCCGAGAAGGTCGAGCACATGCCCCTGCCAGATCAACGCCACGCCCTCGTAACCCGGCTCGCCGGCGTCGGCTGCCATGTGCTGCATCTGTTCGAAGACGAACCGGGCCTCGTTGTAGTCCTCGACGTCGTAGAGAGCGAACCCTACCCGTAACAGGCTCCGCGTGTCGTCGAGTTGCCCGAGCCAGTCCCGGCTGTACTGCGCGGCCAGCTCGCGGCTCGAGTTCCACCCCCATCCGGTGCCTCGCAGCGCGTACGCGGGAGTGGCGGCGCGATCCGCCTTCCAGTCGGGAAGCGTTTCCTTGTAGACGGCCATCGCTTGCGGCGGCACCGCGGGCAGGTTGCGGATGAAGTTCTCGAGCACGCCGAAGAACCTCTCCGGTTGCTCGTCGTAGATGCCGTGGCCGGCGTTCTCGAACATCACAAGCGTGGCGTTCGGATGATGCCGTTCAAGCAGCTCCGGCTTGCCGTCGCCCCAGGTCAAGTCCCACGTTCCCTCGAGAATGAGCGTCGGAATCGGGCTGGCGTCGAAGGCCCCGGCCAGGTCGATGCCGCTGGCGGTCTCCCACACGGTGCCGTTGAAGTCGTCGTCGTGATCCCACTCGTAGAGCGCCATCTGCGCCATGCGCTCCAGTGAGGGCTTGTAGTAGTTCTGCCGCTTCCAGTCGCCGTTGATGAAGTTGTTGTAGACGAGAAGCCGGGTGTACTCACGCCGCGACAGGTCGGTTTCGCTCGATAACTCCTGGAGTTGCCGGCGGATCTCGTCGCCGCGGTCCTTCTCCTGTTGAGAAAGGAACTCACTCTGCCGCGACGGGCCGACCTCTCCGCCGGTCGTCGTCGCGGCGCCCACCAGCACCAACCCGGCGACGTCCTCGGGATGGGTCACCGTGTAGAGCTGGGCGAGGAAACCGCCGTACGAGTAGCCCAGAATCACCCATTTGTCGATCCCCAACGCCCGACGCAAAGCGTCGAGATCGTCGACCGCTTGATCTACGGAGTAACCGTCCTCGCCGGGAGCGAAGTCCGAGAGGCCGCAGCCGCGTTGGTCGTAGTAGATGACGCGGGCGTAGGCGGCGGCGCGTCCGAACCACGGGTGGAAGTAGTGGTGCGTCCCTCCCGGCCCGCCGTTGATCAGCACGAGCGGGACGCCTTCCCCCTGTTCCTCGACGAAAAGCTCGGCGCCGCCGCCGACATCGACGCGATGGGTCGGGAGCCCCAACTCGTCGCAGAAACGTCCGACCTGCGGAATCTCGGTGATCAGCGCGGGTTCGATATGAACGGCGCGATCATGGATCGATTCTCGCTGCTCCGTGGCGGCGATCGCGGATTCGGACCCGGCGGGCGGGCCCTCGCCGCCGCAAGCGACCGAGACCGACGAGAGCAAGAGCAGAATGGCAGCGCATGCCGGGATCCGGGCGTTCTTCATCTCACTCCCTCCGTCCAAGGGGAGGCGGCTGAGAACCGAGCATCACTCGGTCAAACTATTCCTCCGCCCGACATGACCGCAAGTTTGAGAGGGCCATGGCGGCGAACGCGGTCGGCCCCCGACCTGGCGGAGAGCTCGTTCTCGCCGGGTCGGGGGCCTCGTTGTTCGACGAATTCGGCGCGCTTTACTGCTGTCCCGAGTCTTCCCACATGTAATCGGTGTGCCAGCTACAGATCCGGCGCAGCTCATTCAGCGCCTCGGCGTCCGTCTCGCCGGCCTCCGTGTAGATGGCCTCCTGCATCGCCAGCAGGGTCTTGTGATCGGCTCCGCTCATCGTTTCCAGCCGGCGGTAAATACCGCCGATCCTGTGTGCATAGAACCCCCAGCTCGCCAGGTGATTCAGGTCCATGTGCTTCTGGTAGAGCGGGGCTAGGAGCTCGGCGAAGATCTCGTCCGCGCGCGCCTCTTGCGACATGTCACAGGAGTGATACGCCGAAAGCGAGGCCGAACCGAGTTGGTCGGGATTGAGGGGCGAATTGGACAGACCCGTCCAGATGTAATCGTCATGGCTGGAACAAATCGAGCTCAGCTCCGCGAGAGCGCCGGCATCCACTTCGCTTTCGATGGCGGACCGGACATCCATCATCGTGGGGATGTCATCCCCGGTCAGCCCGAAGATGCGCCGCCAGGGACCTCCCTGCACATGCGACAGCCACAGGAATCCCGTCAGGTCTCCCGAGTCGACGAATCGTTGGGCGACGGGTGCGACGCTCGTGG
>CAYSHI010000191.1:0-20448 GCA_964430745.1 uncultured Acidobacteriota bacterium
CGTGTCGACGCCGCTCGGCGGGTGCGGGACGTGTTCGAGTCGACCGACGGTGTGGTCGACGTCGACTGGTTCGTCGAGGCCGACCGGCCGAAGCAGGTCCTCCTGGTCGATCGCGAGAAGGCGGCGCTGCACGGCGTTCCCGCGACCGCCATTGCGCGCGCGCTGAGGCTTGCGGTCGACGGCGAGGACGCCGGTGTCCTGCACGACCCGGTGGAGCTCGAGCCCGTCACCATCCGCCTGCAGCTCCCCCGGCCCGCGCGGTCGTCGATCGAGGCGCTTTCGGAGATCCGCCTGGCCTCGATGGCGGACACGCTGGTTCCTCTGTCGGAGCTCGTGCGCGTCGAGGAATCGCAACTCGACGTCACCCTGTATCGAAAGAACCTCAAGCCGCTGGTGTACGTCGTCGGCGAGGTGGCCGGAACGCAGGAGAGCCCGGTGTACGCCATCCTCGAGATGGACGCCGCCCTCAGCCAACTCGAGGGCAGCAACGGCGCCGTCCTGGAGCAGTACTTCCGCGACGAGCCGTGGTCGGAGGCGAACGCCTCGCTGCGCTGGGACGGCGAATGGTCGATCACCTACGAGGTGTTTCGCGATCTCGGCGGCGCCTTCGGCGCCGTGCTGGTGCTCATCTACATCCTCATCACCGGCTGGTTCGGCTCGTTCCGCACGCCCCTTGTGATGATGATCGCCATCCCGCTGGCGCTCGTCGGCGTGTTGCCGGGCCACATGATGTTCGGTGCCTACTTCACCGCCACCTCGATGATCGGCTTCATCGCCCTGGCGGGAATCATGGTGCGCAACTCGGTCCTGCTCATCGACTTCGTCGACCTGTCGCTGGCGGAGGGCAAGACCCTCGGCGAGGCCGTGATCGAGGCCGGCGCGGTGCGCTTCCGCCCGATCCTGCTGACCGCCGGAACGGTGGTCGTCGGCGCGATCGTCATCTTGTTCGATCCGATCTTCCAGGGCCTGGCAATCGCCCTGATGATGGGTGCCATCGCCTCGACCGTGCTCACGTTGCTGGTCGTGCCGCTGGTCCACTTCATGGTGGAAAAGCGGCACCACGACGAGCCATTGCCGCCGGGGTGGAGCGGCGAGCACGCGAAGCCGAACGACCTGGAAGGCGCACTCGACGCCGAGCCGGAGGCAAAGACAGACAACGATTCGGAGAAAGAGCAATGAGCATGGAGCGCATCATCAGAGCGGTGGCCGGGACTTTCGTCCTCGGCAGCCTGGCACTCGGTTACTGGGTACACCCGGGGTTCTTCTTGTTCACCGCCTTCGTCGGCGCCAACCTGTTGCAGAGTTCGTTTACCGGGCTCTGCCCGCTGGAGGGGATCCTGAGGAAGGCCGGCGTGGCACGCGAGCCCGCGCGCACGACCTGATCGGGAAAACGCCCGCGTCGCCTCGTAGCTGACGGGTCGGTTCTTTCGCCGGCTGCTCTGCTCTTTCGCCGCTGCCGCGGTACTCTTGCGGCGCACTGTGCCGAAGCTCGGCGCAGTGGCACTGGACAACAGCGAGATGCTCAGGCGCGGCCGATCGAATGTCCCTGCCTCCCGTTGAACCCCGAGCCCAGCCGGCCGAGAAGTTCGGCACGTTTCTAGGCGTCTACACGCCGAGCGTGCTTACCATCCTCGGGCTCATCATGTATCTGCGGTTCGGATGGGTCGTGGGCAACGTCGGGCTGCCGATAACGCTGCTGATCGTGGCGCTGGCCAGCTCGATCACGCTCATCACCGCGCTGAGCGCCTCCGCCGTCGCCACCAACATGCGCGTCGGTGTAGGCGGCGAGTACTACATGATCTCGCGCAGCCTGGGGCTCGAGCTGGGAGGAATGATCGGCATTCCTCTGTTCCTTTGTCGCACGCTCAGCGTCACCTTCTACAGCTTCGGCCTGGCGGAGTCGATCCTCTCGCTGTGGCCCGCCGACCGAGCCGAGCCGCCGGCGTTCGCGATACAGCTGCTGGCGGCGCTGACCATCGTCGTGATCACCGCCGTGTCCGGGCGCAGCGCCGGGCTGGCGCTGCGGCTGCAGATCCCCATCATGGTCGCCGTGGGGGTGTCAATGGTGGCGCTGGCACTGGGGGTGGCGATGGGCGGCATGCGGGCGCCCGAGCTGACGGCGACATACCGTACGGCGCCGCAGGGATTCTGGTACGTGTTCGCCGTGTTCTTCCCCGCCGTTACCGGATTCACGGCCGGCATCGGGATGAGCGGCGATCTGCAAGACCCTCGTCGCTCGATCCCGCGCGGCACGCTGCTGGCAGTGTTCAGCGGAACGGTTGTCTACCTCAGCATACCGGTCCTGCTGGGCGCTTCCGCGAAAGTGAGCCCCGAAGAGCTCGCCGCTCCCGGTGTCATCATCTGGACATCGATCGCGGTGTTCGGCGCGTGGCTTGTTCTTCCGGGGGTATGGGGAGCCATCCTCTCCTCCGCGTTCGGCAGTGTGCTCGGTGGCCCACGCGTCCTGCAGGCGCTGGCCAGCGACGGGTTGGCTCCCAGGTTTCTGGCCCGCCTTTCGGCCACGGGGCAACCGGCGCTGGCAACTTGGATCTGCGGGGCAATCGCGCTGACCGCCGTTGCCCTGGGCGGCCTCAACGCCGTAGCGCAGTTCGTCACCATCCTCTTTCTGACGCTGTACGTGGTGATCAATTTCGCCGCCGCGATCGAAAAATGGGCGGCGGACCCCTCGTATCGGCCGACGATCGACGTGCCTTGGTACGTATCGCTGCTGGGCTCGGTGGGGGCAGTTTTCGTGATGTTTCTGATCAATCCGCTCGCCTGCGCGATAGCGATAGCGCTCGAGGCCCTGCTGTACCTGTACCTGCGCCGGCGGTCCATGCAAAAACGCTGGGGCGACGCCCGGGCGGGGTTGTGGGTGGCGCTCGCGCGGTTCGCTCTGCTGCAACTCCGTGCTCATGTTCCGGACCCGCGCAACTGGCGCCCGCACATCCTGGTGTTCTCCGGCGACATCGCCAAGCGCATCAGCCTGGTGCGCCTGGCTACCTGGTTCGATCAGGAACGTGGGGTGGTGACGGCGTGCCAACTGGTCACCGGCGACTTGAAAAGCGAGCGTTTCGATTCCAAGGCCGCCCTCGCCGAGATGGATCGCGTCCTGGACGAGAACGGACTCGTCGCCTTCGGCGAAGTCAACGTGGTGGGCGATTTCGAGAGCGGGGTCATCGACATCGCCCAGGCGAACGGAATCGCCGGGTTGCAGTCGAACACGCTGTTGTTCGGCTGGCCGAAGCGGAAAGAGAGACTCGAGTCGATCCTGCGCGTCATGCGTGCCGCGTCGCACATCAACAAGAGCATGGTGATCGCCCGACTCAACTGGAAACACGAGCCGGGGCAGAGCAAGCGCGTCGATTTGTGGTGGGGCGGGCTGGAAAACAACGGGGACATGATGCTGCTGCTCGCTTACCTCCTGACGCTGAACGCGGACTGGAGCGACGCTGGTGTGGTGCTGCGGTCGATCGTCGGGTCGGAGGACGAACGAGCGCTCATGGCCGACAGCCTGGCCGAGCTGATAGCGGATGCACGCATCGAGGCAACGGCCGAGATCATCGTCCGCTCGCCGCAGGAGAGTGTGACCGACGTCATTCACTCACATAGTGCGAGCGCCGATATCGTGTTTCTCGGGCTCAAGGAACCCGCGCTCGGCGATGAGGCCGAGTACGCCGGGAGGATGAGGGAGCTGGCCGACGGGCTCGGGACCGTTGTCTTCGTCCGGCATGCCGGCGAGTTTTCCGGCCGGCTGATCTGACATCAGGCCAGCCGCGGCGGCTGGTCATGATGAGACCGCAATCTGTCTTCTCAGCCAGCAGCTTCACTGCCTCTCGCCCACAATGGCGGCGGCCACCGCCCGAGCACCCGGGCGGCGGCCGCGATGAGAGGCAGATTACTGCGCCTTACCTGTTTCCTCAGAACTCCAGGCGGAGGAACCCCTGCAGGACGTTCGCCGTATAGCTGCCGTATCGGCTGTCCAGCAGCAGATAGCGGGTCGCGTCGTCGATGTCCAGGTAGTTGCGACCGTAAGGATCCATCGGATCCCACATGAAGTCCGTCAGAGAGAAGTCCTCGAACATGTACCAAACGCCGACCGTGGCGAAGTCGGTGATCATGCGCTCGAGTCGGAGCTCGACGGAGAACAACGTGTTTTCCTGATCGGGGAAGTCATGCCCCAACGCGACGGTTGCCAACGTGTCGCGAAGCAGGTCGAGCGGAATCCCGGGATTCCGGGTGAGCTGCTCGATGTTGCCGCGAAGCCAGTTGATCTTGCCGTCGAACACATACGGTGATGCCTCGTCGTCCCACACGACGCCGAGGCCGAAGGATGTGGTCGTGTCGGTGTACTGGGTGAACCAGTCGAAGTTGGGGACCTCCCAGGGCCGCGTCCAGGTAGCCCCCGGCGGCGGCGCGCAGTTGGAGCACTTGGTGCGCAGGTGGGCGTCCGACGACCGATCTCCCCACTCGTAGTAGGCGAACAGGTCGAAGGCTTCCGCAACGCGCGTGCTCACGTCGAACAGGACGCCACGGTTCTGGCCCTCCTGCAGGCCGTATTCCGTGTTCTTGTAGTCCTCCTTGCCGTACCAGAAGTCGAACCCCACGGTCGTCGCCGCGACCGGCATGAAGTCGGTCTCGATGCGGAACGTGTTGCCGCTGCGGTCGGCGATATCGAACTGCCGAACGCCACCGAGCTCGCCGTCATACCCGGGCCGGTAGTTGCCCGAGAATTCACGCGACGCGTTCAGGTAGAGCACACGACCTCCGACCCAGCGGTTGCCGCCGAATGTCACGCCGACGCCGAGGGTGCGGTCGAGCGTCCCCTCAACCGCCCTTGTTCCGGCCGTCCGAGATACATACGTCGGGGTGCGGCCATCGACATATTGGTCGTATCCGCGATCGAGCCACTTCGCCAGGAAGATGACCTTGATGTCCCGCGATGCGCCCACGGCGGCGTCGAAGCTGTAGGTGTTGCTGGTGAAGTCCACGGGCACATGATTCAGCGGCGCCTTGTGGAAGTCGGGCTTGATGCGCGACTCGACGTATTCGGCGCGGAAGCCGCTATTGAACAGCGGCTGGGTCGAATCGTAATCGTACGTCCGGATCCGTCCCGTCAGCTTCAACAGCCGGTGGGGCCGGCTGCTGATGACCAGACCGAACATCGTCGTGTTGACGTCGCCGCCCAGGCTGGGTTGCGTCAGCGTCGACCTCACCGTCGGGTCGTCGGCAGAGTCGATAACGCCGTCGCCGTTGATATCCGCCGTTCCGATCAGCGCCGTGTTGGTGGTGACCGGGGAAAACAGACTGTCCTGGTTAAGCTTGCCGCGATTGAACGTGGCCGTGAGCTGGGTCCGCGCGGGCAGCTTGACCCCGCCGGTCAGGAACACGTTCCAGGAGTCGTTCGACGGAGGCATCGAGCCGCGGCCGGTTCCCCATAGCCCACGCTTGATGCCGCTGTTCGCCAGCGTGTCCGTCTTCCAGTTCGGGTTGTCGTAGGTGGTAGCCAGGATGTCGTTGGTGAAGTCGAGAAACTGCACCCCGCCCTGGCCGAAGAACTTGCCGTTCGCCCACCCGGCCGAAGCCGTGGTGGTCGTGGTCACGTAGTCGATCGTCCCCGGCAGCTCGATTCCGCGAACCGAGAAGCGATAGTCGTAACCATCGGTCAGGCGCTGATAGGTACCCGCCCCCATCGGCCGAGCTCCGTCTCGCCATTCCCGCTGGTAGTCGAAGTCGATCGTCCAGTTGGGAGTGGGAGTGGCGGTGAAAGAGACACCGCCCCGTCGGCGGCGGGACTTGACACTGAAGGGAGTCTGGCTGTCAACGAGCTGGTTCACCAAGGCGGCGGCCAAGTCGTTGTCGCCGTCGACGCCACCCGGCTCGGCGTAGAACGGAACGCCGTTGCCGTCCGGGTCCTCGAGGCCGCCCTGCACGAAGTCCGCGACCGGATAGAACCTGTTGCTTTCCATACCGGGGAGGAAGATCGCGCCGTCACCGTAGCGATGGGGCGAGTTGTTCCACAGCAAGCCGAGGCGGAACTTGTCCGTCCAGCCGCCGCGAAAATCGAGCTGCTGATCGAGCTGCAGGGCGTTGGAGCTGCGCACCTGCAGAAAGCCGGTCCCTTCGTCGGCCGAGTGGATGAAGTTGAACCAGTCGAGCACGAACCCCTGGGGGATCTCTCGGTTAAGCTCGAACTTCGAGTCACGGTCTTGATCGGCGTCCACCGAAACACCCTGAGCGCCGACCACGACCTCGCTTTGCTGCGGGCTCTCCTGCGCCACCGCGTCAGGTGGTGCGACCACGAGAGCGCCGACGGCCAAAAATACCATTGCCCCGAAGGACAATCTCAAAAGGCTTGTCGATCTCATCGTTCGCACCTTCCTACCTCATGAAGAGGATGCCCGACGGGTGATTGCTGCCGTGGATCCTGGCGTGGCAATTCACACAAGAGCGGTTGGAGTTCCACACCTGCTGGTCGGTCCCCGGCACGGTCTGGTGATGGCCGAACAAGTGGCACGACTGGCACAGACGCGGCGGTGTGTCGTTGAGCAACTTCGTCTGATTCGAGCCGTGCGGAACGTGGCAGGTCGAGCAGTCCTCCTGCACCGGGACGTGGGCCCACAGGAACGGACCCCGCGTTTCGGCGTGGCAGGAATAGCAAGTGTCGTTCTTGGTCACACCGTGCAACGACGCCTCGGTCATGGAGCCGTGCGGCTGGTGGCAATCCGCGCACGACATCTGGCCGTTGCGAAGCGGGTGGTTGGAGCGCTGGTACATGCTCTTTTCCACCTCGGTGTGACAGGTCAGGCAGGCCTCGCTGATCGTCTGGTTGACCTGGACGTTGCGCGTCGCGGTCAGCGACCGCGCCGAGTTCTCGCCGTAGTTGTCCAGAGCGAACTGGTTGTCCCAGCTCTCGTGGGCGTTGTGACACGTTGTGCAGGCGAGATCGAAGGTCTCGTGCGTGCTCCCGCGCCAGAACATCGCGGCGTCGTCGGTATGGCACGTGAGGCAGGCCTCGTTCGCCTCTTCGGGCGAGGTATCCGCGAACGTCCGAATGAACGCAGCGTCACCCTCGTTGGCGTGTCTCTCGCCCGGACCGTGGCACGACTCGCATCCCTGCGCACCGGACCATTCGGGTAGCTCTGCGCGGCCGTGTACCGTGAGGTGGAACGTCTCGCCAACATCTTCGTGGCATTCCAGGCAGGTGTCTTGCCCGATGTAGCCCGTCGCTACCTGCGCTGCGGCAAGCGGAGATTCGACGGGCGGTGCTCCACCCTCCGCAGGCTCCGCGAACCACAAGACGACGGCGACCAGAACGATCATTGGCGGGAGCAGGAGCCCCGCTCCCCGCCAACGGATGTTTCCGGCTCGTCTCATTCGTACATCCCTTCATTGCGGCAGCGCCCGGCTCTGTTCTCGCGCTGCGTGGTCGTACGTTTCCCGGTTGTTCAGGAGTGCGAATTCCGTGCCACGACAGACCGTTCGCGCGAAGGGATCACCGATGGTGCCGTGAGCGCTCCGAGCGTGCTCCAGGGCGACTTCTTCGGGTGGGCACGGCGGGCGCAGGCTGCGGCAGTAGGGTCGCGCATTGGGGCATTTGCCCCAGCGGGCGCACCCGTTTGGGGAATTTCACCCACTCGAACCACGGCGTGATCGTCTGCCCGGATCAGCGGAGCATCTCAACGGTCGCGCGGTGTCCCTCCGCAACTGCGTCGAGCGGCGTCCCGCAGTGCGCAGATCCTGTCGTGCAGCTCGTCGCGTCCCGGCGTCGCGCCGAGATCTCCTCGAGTCGCGATATCGGACCCGTCCGCATCAAGAGCCCTGTGGTCGCGGGAAAAGTAGACCGTCGACGGAATCGGCGGCTGGTGCTCATCACACAGTCCCACCAACTCGTCCCACGGCGGCCGTTCCGGACTGATCGCGAAGATGACCGCGTCGGGGGGGCGGGTTTCGACGGCGCCTTTGGCAACCACGAACCCGGGCAGGTGCTCAACCTCGACATCGACCGGCGACACCTCGCCCACGATCCACGCCATCAACTCCGACCCGCCCACGAGGGCGATGCGCATGGACTCCTCCTCGGGAGATTTCCATGCAAACCCCGTTCCGACGAGGCGGTTTCCGGGCGACTCGGCGACTCAGTCGGCGATCTTCTTCAATCGGTATCGAAGCTGATCGCGAGAGATTCCGAGAAGCTCGGCGGCGCGCGTCTGGTTGTCGGCGCTCACGGCCATCGCGCGGCGAATCATCTCGCGCTCGAGCTCGGGAAGCGGCACGATTCCGGGTTCGCGCTTCTCGCTCCACGCACGATTGTCCTGTCCCGGGCTCGCCAGTGCGAGCGAGGCCGATCCAATGCGGCTCCGGCGCTCGACCAGCGTGGCTCGTTCCACGGCGCTGCGTAGCTCTCGCACATTGCCGGGCCAGGAGTGCTTCAACATTGCTTCCTCTGCCTCGGGAGCGAAGCCGTCGAAGCGCCGTCCATGCCTGAGGGCGAGGCCACCGAGGAAAAACCGGCCCAGCGGCATGATGTCCTCGACCCTCTCTCTCAACGGGGGGACGGTGATGCGAAACACGTCGAGTCGATAGAACAGGTCGCTGCGGAACTCGTCGATCTCCACCAGATCCGCCAGGTTGCGGTTGGTGAGCGCCAGCACACGAACGTCCACACGCACCTCCCGCTCGCTACCGACTCGCCGAAAACGTTGTTCCTCGAGGAACTGCAGCAGCTTGGGCTGGAGGTCGAATCGGATCTCTCCCACTTCATCCAGCACCACCGTGCCGTGGTCAGCGAGCTCCAGCGTTCCGCGTTTTCTGGTCTTTGCGTCGGTGAAGGCGCCCCGCTCGTGGCCGAAGAACTCGCTCTCGAGGAGGTTCTCGGGGATCGATGCGCAGCTGACCTCGAGCAAGGCGCAGTCGCGGCGCGGCGACTGCCCGTGGATATAGCGCGCCAACAGGTTCTTTCCCGTGCCCGTCTCTCCCTGAATCAGGACGGTGGTCGTGTCCGAGCCCGCCGCGTCCCGCGCGCGTTCGAGAGTGTCGCGAAAGGGCTTCGATTCGGCGACGACGTCGAAATCGAGCGTCTTCTCCCGACTCCGTCGCGCCACGCGCACCTCGAGGTGCTCATTGCGAACGACCAGTGACCGCTCGATCAAGGCCGCCAGTTCTCCGTGGTCTACGGGCTTGGAGAGAAAGTCGAGCGCACCAAGCTTCATCGCCCGAACGGCATCCTCGACCTGGTTGACCGCGGTCATGACAATGACCGCCGTGCCCTCGAGCCGCACGGCGTTGGCCTGGAAGAAGTCGAGGCCGTTGCCGTCGGGCAAGACGATGTCGAGGAGCACTACGTCAGGCACGTTCCGGTCGAGACAATGCGTCGCCTCGGCGAGGTCGGCCGCGCAACACACGTCGTGGCCGAACTCCGACAACCGCTGCTGCAACGACCACCTCAGCAGCTCCTCGTCTTCAACAGCCAGAATGAAGGCCATGGGCCCGGCGTCTCCCGCGCTATGCGCGCGTTTCCCGTTCGTGCTCATCCCCCAGCATGATGAGAAACGTGCTCCCCTGTCCCACCACAGACTCTACCTCCAGCTCGCCGTCATTCTGGCGAACCAACGTTCGGGCAATCGCGAGACCGAGACCGGTGCCGGCAGACTTGGTCGTGTGAAAAGGCTCGAAGATGATCGCCAGACTTTCCTCGGGTATCCCCGGCCCATTGTCGGTGACGGCGATCAACACACCCCCCTGCTCCTCGACGGGCGCGACGCGCACCGTGATCTCGCCGCCGTCGCCGAGCGCCTCGGCGGCGTTTTGCAGCAGGTTGACGACAACCTGGCGGATCTGTCCCCCGTCCACCCGCGCAACAAGCGCCCCGCTCGCCAACTCGAGCGAGATCTCGAGGCGTCTTTTCGTCAGCGTCGGTTCCATCAGCGACACGATCTCCCCGACAAGCTCTCCCAAATCGGTCGGCGCCCGGTTGGGCTTGGCCGGCCGGGAAAGGTCGAGCAGCGACTGCACCGTCTTGTTGATGCGTTGCAGCTCGCCGAGCATCTGCTTGTAGACGCCACGCGTTTCCACGTTTTCACAACGGTCGTGCAGGATCTCGAGCGCGCCCTGGAGTCCGGCCACCGGGTTCTTGATCTCGTGGGCCAAGCCCGCGGCGACCTTCCCCAGCGAAGCAAGGGCCTGGGCCCGCTGCAACCCGCTGGTTTCGCTCGATCGTCGTTCTCGCTCACGCGCAAGGAAGCTCCGCAGCGCTTGATGGATCTGGGCCGTCACCGGATCCAGGGCCAGATCCGTCGCGGCCGTTTCCGACGCCGGGCCACCTCGCTCGGCCGCCTCGAGATCCGCGCGCACGCAAGCCGCCGATTGCACACTCGCCCTTCGCAGCATGGTCCCGCTGACGATGACGATCGCCGCCCAGCCGCCGACCAGAAGAAGGACCGTGAGTCGCAGGCCCTGCTCGAGGTCACCGAGTTGGTCGGTAACGTCTCGCGTCGCCGCGACGACGGCGATCGGGTCGACATCGCCATGACACTCGCGACACTCGTCGGCGCTGTCGATCCTCGCCAATCCCCGAACCAGCGAGCGTCCGTCGACCGTCTCGAAACGCAAGCGCGCCGCTTCTCCGCTGCGCAGAAGATCGACGATTTCCGCCGCGGCGGCGGACTCCGCCGCCGGCAACGGCAGCGGCGTGATCTCGATTTCCCTCAGCATGTGGTCTCTTCCGAACTCCCGTAGAAGCACGTCGAACTCTGCGCCGTCTTGATGGACCATCGCCGGCTGTAAGTCCTGGATCGCCTCGCGCAGTAACCCGGCGGACTCCGCAGCGTAGGTATTGACGAGCTCCCCTCGAAAGAGGCGGTCGACCGCCACGTATAGCAGCGCGAAGCCCAGCAAGTGGACGGCGACGATGCCGACCCAGACGAGTCGCGGCGAATGGCCGCTCCGAGACGGCCCGGCAACAGATGGAGCCCGATCGTTACCTGTCGTCAACCTGAAGCCGCTTCCTGACGATCTCGACGCTGCGCTCGTAAACATCGTCGAGGTCGTCGCCGGCGGGCTCTTTGCAGCGACGCGCCAACTCGATGGTGGCGGCGAGCGTGTCGCGATAGGCCTCGAAGGGTTGGCAGCCTTGCAGCATCGCCTCGACACGCCGACAAAAATCCTCTTGCGCGGAGCCGTCAAGGTAGTCGGAAAGCTGCTCCACGACCTCGCGACAGAGGCTCGTGCGCTCCTCGCGGGTCAGGCCCTGAAGTCGATCGGGTGTCATGCCGGCACCTCCGCGTCCTCGGCGAGCTGTTCATGATACTGGGCCAGGTGGTGACGTAGGGCCATACGGGCCCGGTGCAGCCGCATCTTCACGGCCGACTCGCCGATCTCCAACGCCTCCGCCGTCTCCTTGGTGCTCATGCCCTCGACGTCCCGCATGAGCAGGACCATGCGGTACTCGGCCGGCAACTCGGCGAGACCGTGTTCGAAGGCCTGCTTGAGCTCGGATCGGCCGGCGGCATCATCCGGCGGGTCGGACCAGTCGGCGACTTCGATGAGTTCGCCGTCTTCCCAGCCCGGTGGCTTGTAGTCCTCGAGGGAGATCTGGCGTGGCGCCCTGTCCTTGCGGCGCATCATGCGGCAATTGTTGGCCGCCACCCGATAGAGCCACGTGCGCAGTGCCTTGGGTTCGCGCAGGTCGCCCAAGGCCTGATAGGCCTTCAGAAGGGTGTCCTGAAAGACATCTTCGGCGTTGTCGATGTTGCTGCAGGTGCGCACCGAAAATGCCATCAACCTCCGACCGTAACGGCGCACGAACTCGTCGAACGCACCGGGCTCTTCGTCAATGATGGCTTGGAGGAGCTTTTCGTCGTCCATGGGGGCTCGGGATGAGATTCCCGGGGGGACCCGGCTCTCACGATACTGGCATCGGTAATTGTACGACACGACCGCCGCTGCCACTTCCCGTGCCGCCGTTGGCTCCGATTCGAGCCTGTGGCAAGCTAGGGCCTCCTTGTCCTCGGGCAGCCTCGGCTGTATTCCACCTCCACCGTAGAGGTCTATCGATGAGAACCCTTCGCACGCTCGCCGTTGTCTTTCTCCTTGCGACGCTGGTCGTTCCCGCAATCGCCCAGCAGCAGGGCCCCGAGCCGACGCAGATCGTCGTCACCCCCGAGAATCTGAGTCTCGAGGTCGGAGAGACCACGGAAATCTCGGCGGTCGTCAAGGATGCCGACGGCAACGTGCTGGAGGGCGTGCCGGTGCTGTTCTTCTCGACCTCGCGCCGGTCCGTCGGCGTCACGCCGGCCGGCGTGGTCGAGGCCTTCCAACCGGGCGAGTTCCGCATCATGGCGCGTGTGCCGATGGACCCGACCGATACGGGACGCCGCGGCGAAGCGAGGGTGCAGACGATGATCCCGGTGGTGGTGCCGAGCCCGCCGATTACCGCGGTCGAGTTCGTCGGCGCACCCGACAAATTCTACGCCGGCACGAACTTCCGCCCCGAGGTGATGCTGACGGATCGCTCCGGCGCCTCGCGCTCGGATGTCGTCGTCGATTTCGCCAGCAGCAACCCGGCGGTGGCCGAGGTCACCTCGCTGGGCCGCATCAATCTGATCGGCGCGGGCGAAGCCGCCATCACCGCCACGGCGGAGTCCGCCTCCCTCAGCCTGCCCCTGCGTGTCGAGGAAAACCCCACGGTGCGCATCGAGATGAGCCCGGGCGCCATCAAGGCTCGCACGGGTGACGTCGTGCACCTGAACGCACGGGCGCTCGACGGCGGCGGCAACGAGGTCGAGGGCATCCCCATCCAGTACTCGTTCCAGGCGCGCACCGTCGACTACAACCTCGGACAGGCGCCCTCCGGCCTCATCACCGAGGACGGCCGCTTCGTCGCCGACGTCGCCGGAGAATACGTCGTTCTGGCGAGCGCGGGCGACAACGTCAGCACCCACAGCCTCGAAATCACGCCGCGCGACGTGGCGCGCGAGCTGGAGCTCGTCGGCCACGGTCCCGTCCGCGACCGCCGCACCTCCGACCTGTGGGTCTGGGAAAGCCCGGACGGCCATGACTACGCCATCACGGGCACCTGGGGTGCCGAGGGCCACGCCTACTTCTGGGACGTCACCGACCCCAGCAACATCAAGCACATCGACACCGTGCTCGTCGATGCCCGCACCGTCAACGACGTCAAGGTCTCCGAAGACGGACGCATCGCCGTGATCAGCCGTGAGGGCGCCAGCAACCGCCGCAACGGCCTGGTGATCCTCGACGTCTCCGACATGCAGTCGGGCGGCGCCCGCATCCTGTCGCGCTTCGACGATCAGCTCACCGGCGGTGTGCACAACGTCTTCGTTTATCAGGACCACGTCTACGCCCTCAGCGCCGGCCAGCGCTACGACGTCATCAACATCGAGGATCCCACCAATCCCTATCGGGTCGGTCGCTACGCTCACGATAGCCGCGGCACGTCGATCCACGACGTCTGGGTGACCAACGGTATCGCCTTCTCGTCGAACTGGTCCGACGGCGTGGTGGCCGTCGATGTCGGCGGCGGCGGCCAGGGTGGCTCGCCCAACAATCCCGTGTTCCTCGGCAGCTACGCCTACCCGAGTGGCTGGAACCACGCGGCCTTTCCCTACTGGAGCGAATCGGCCGGCAAGTTCTACCTCTTTGCCGGCGACGAGGCCGGCCGCCGTGGCAACACCCCCGGTTACGAGGGCGAGTCCGAGCGCATGAACGGCTGGGTGCACGTGGTCGAGTGGGACGAGTGGGGCAAGCCGCACGAGGTAGCGCGTTACGAGGTCCCCGAGGTCGGCACCCACAACCTGTGGGTCGAGGATGACATCATGTACGTTGCCTACTACCAGGGCGGGCTGCGTGTCGTCGACGTGTCCGGCGAGCTGCTTGGCGATCTGTACCGACAGGGCCGCGAGATCGGCTACTTCCTGGCGTACGACCCCATGGGATTCTCTCCCAATTCGCCGTTCGCCTGGGGCCCCCAGCCATTCAAGGGCAACATTTTCTTCTCCGACCACAACTCCGGCCTGTGGGCGGTGCGCATCAAGGAAGAGGACACCGAACGATGAAAAGAGCATCGACCATCGCGACGTTGAGCGTCGGCACAGCGTTGATCGCCGCCTCCGTGGTTGGAGCATCGCCGGCGGTATCGAGCGGCACGGCGGCCTCGAGTCCGTCGCCGGCTGCAACGGGTGAAGCGAGCCCGTCGCCGCAGGCGCAAAGCACCTACACGTTCTACGTCGCCGCCGAGTCCGACGACTTCGTCGAGAAGATCGAGTTCGGTCCGGGCGGGTTGCGCCTGCTCAAGAGCATCGAGGTGGGCTCCTGGCCGACGGAGATCGAAGGGCCTCACGGCCTCGCTGTCTCACCGGACGGCGAGTACTGGTACCTGTCGCTGGCGCACGGCCAGCCGGGACCGTTCGGCACCGTGGTGAAGTACGCCACCGAGGACGACGCCTGGCTCGGCGAGGTGCCGGTGGGCATGTTTCCGGCGACGATGGCGATCTCGCCCAGCATCGGCCTCCTCTACGTCGCCAACTTCAACCTGCACGGGCTCCCCGAGCCGAGCTCCATATCGGTGGTCGACCCCGAGAGCATGAGCGAAGTGGGTCGCGTCGACGTCGGCGTGATGCCGCACGGCGCTCGCATGAACCGCGAGGGTTCGCGGCTCTACTCGGTCAACATGATGGACGACGTCCTGGTTGAAATCGACGCCTACCGTATGGAGGTCACGCGCCGGCTCGGCCTCACCATGCACGCCGCACACCAGCTCGACGGCACTCACGAGCGTCACATGGCGGAGCGCGCGGCGGAGGGCGGCGAGATGGGCGGCGGCATGGAAATGGGCGAGATGGAGATGGAGGGCGGCATGGGCGGCATGATGGAGATGGTCAAGCCCACCTGGGCGACACCGCCCACGGCCGACGGCAAGATCTACGTTGCCGGCAACGGCGCCGCCAAGATCCTCGAGATCGACGTCGACAAGTGGGAGATCGCGCGCGAGTTCGAGACCCCTGCGGGACCCTACAACCTCGACGTCTCGCCCGACGGCAAGCTGCTGGTGGCCACCTACAAGAGCAGCAAGTCGGTGGGCTTCTGGGACCTCGAACGCGGTGAGGAAGTGGGCCGTGTCGACACTCTGCGCCCGATTCCTCACGGTGTCGTTATTGCTCCGGACGGACGGTATGCGTTTGCTACGATAGAGGGCATCGGTGGTGAGCCGGGCTCGGTCGAGGCCTACGATCTCACGACGTTCGAGCGCGTATCCAACCTCGACATCGCCAAGCAGGCCGGCGGCATCGCCTTCTGGAAGATGCAGTAACTCCACCTTCGCTCTTGCGGCGAAGGGGCTTTGGGGGCCGCGGAGGTTGAGGTCATGGTGGGCTCCGCGACGCGGCGCTACGCGCTGTACGGAGCACTATTCGGGATCGGCTTCCCGATCGTCGCAACTCTCGCCGATGCCGTAATCCAAGGGGTGCCGCTGACCCCGGCGAGCCTGTTCGACGTGCAGCTACGCCAACCCCTGCACTGGATCATCAATACGGCGCCGTTCTTCCTCGGGCTGTTCGCGGCCGCGGCGGGGTATCGACAGGACGAGCTGGCGGGGCTCAACACCGAGCTGGATGCCCGCGTCGAGCAGCGCACTGCGGAGCTCGAGGCGGAGATCGAAGAGCACCGGCGGACGCACGAGGAGCTCCGAGGCGCCAAGCTTCAGGCGGAGAGCGCCGACCGGGCCAAGAGCGAGTTTCTCGCCACCATGAGCCATGAGATCCGCACACCGATGAACGGTGTCATCGGTATGACCGAGTTGTTGCTCGACACCGAGCTCACGGACGAGCAGACGGAATTTGCCGACACCATTCGCAAGTCCGGCGACGCGTTGCTGACGATCATCAACGACATTCTCGATTTTTCGAAGATCGAAGCCGGTCGACTCGAGCTCGAGGAGATCGATTTCGACGTGCGGGGCGTGGTCGGGGACGTCATGGATCTGTTCGGCGAGGCGGCTTTCAGCAAGGGCCTCGAGCTCGCCTACCTCATCGAAGCGGCGGTGCCGCAGACCCTGCGCGGGGACCCGGGGAGGCTTCGACAGGTTATTACCAACCTCGTCGGCAACGCGCAGAAGTTCACCGCCGAGGGCGAGGTCGTTGTCGTGGTCAGCCCACTTCCGGGCGAAGGCAACGAATCGGCTCTACGCTTCGAGGTGCGGGACACCGGCATCGGCCTTTCGGAGAAAGACCGCGGCAAGCTGTTCCGATCGTTCAGCCAGGTCGACGCGAAGACGACGCGAGAGTACGGAGGCACAGGACTCGGCCTGGCGATCTGCAAGCGCCTGGTGGAGATGATGGGTGGCGAGATCGGCGTTCAGAGCGAGCCGGGGAAAGGCAGCATGTTCTGGTTCGTGGCCGACTTTCAGCCGGCCGAGGCACCGAAGTCGCCGGGGCACGCTCTGGATCGGGCGCTCGACGGCCTGTGCGTCGCGGTCATCGACGACAACGGCACCAATCGCCGTATCCTGGAGCTCAACCTGCAGCAGTGGGGCGCGCGGGCCGAACTGGCCGAGGAAGGCGCGCAGGGAATCGACATGGTTCGCCGCGGCTGTGCCGACGGGCGGCCGTTCGATCTCGCCCTCGTCGATATGAACATGCCGAACGCCAACGGGGCCGACCTTGCGAAGGCCCTGCGCGGAAATCCCGCCACCGCCGCGACGCCACTGGTGCTGCTCACCTCGATGGGCGACAAAGAGGATTCCGCCCGCGCGCGCGCCGCGGGTTTCGACGCCTTTCTGGTGAAACCCGTGCGGCCGGCGCGACTGCGCGAGTGCATCTCGGCGGTTCTCGGGCGCGGACCCGATACCGAGGACGCCGACGCCGAGCGCCCGTGGATCACGGAGGCCTCCCTCGAGGCGACATCGCGCGACGAGAAGGCGCGCATCCTCCTCGCTGAAGACAACCCCGTGAACCAGCTCGTCACCACCAAGATGCTCGACAAGCTCGATTATCGCATCGATGTGGTCGCCAACGGCGTGGAAGCGATCGAGGCGTTACGTCGCATCCCCTACGCCGCCTTGCTGATGGACTGCCAGATGCCCGAGATGGACGGGTACGAGGCAACCGAGAAGATCCGTGCGATGGGTCACGAGCGCAGCAAGGTGCCGATCATCGCCCTGACCGCCAGCGCCCTGCCCGCCGACCGCGAACGTTGCACGGACGCGGGCATGGACGACTTCCTCACCAAGCCCGTAAAGGTCGACGACCTTCGCACCGCCCTCGGGCGCTGGGTCTGAGCCGGCTCGCGATCACGACCGACGTGGCCCGACAGATCGGGCGCGCCGAGCGGACCTTACCCACCGAAGAACGGTTACACTCCCCCTTCGGCCGCCTCGTTCCCGAAGTTCCGCCACCGACATGAATCGCCCATGAGCACGCCTGACGAGTTCCAGAGGGAATATCGCAACACCATCGGCATGTTCGCCACCGGCGTCACCGTCATCGTCGCCGGAAGCGGCGACGACATCCGCGGCATGACAGCCAATGCGGTCACGTCGGTGTCGCTCGATCCCACCATGCTTCTGTTCTGCCCGGGCAAAAGCGCGCGTCTGTCGAGCTATTGCGAGGAGGGCGGGCGCTTCACCGTCAACATACTCGCGGCGAACCAACAGAACACCTCGAACCACTTCGCCGGCGCCGACATGGCCCCCGAGCACGGTTTTGTCGAATGGCCCGAGGCCGAGGGACCGCCCCGCATCGACGGCTGCGTTGCCGCACTCGCCTGCCGCATCCACAAGATGCTCGACGGCGGCGACCATTGGATCGTTCTCGGAGAAGTCACGGCGCTGCATCGCGGCGAGGAAACCGACGATCCGCTGCTCTTTTACCGCGGCTCCTACCGGCGCCTGGAGGAAGAGGGCGACTGACTACCGCCGGCGCTTGGCCCGGATGACGACGCCGATGGAGTCGTTGCGGATGTTGATGAAGCGCAGCGACACCAGACCTTCGTCGTCCTCGCTGATCACCGCCGGGATGCTCACGGAGGTCAGCATCCAGCCCGGAGGCAACTTGACGATGTTGTACGGGCGCCCGAGCGAGCGATCCCACACCAGCTCGTCGCCGTCCATGTAGTAGCGCTCCTCGTCGGTGTAGGTCTCGATGACGCGCACCCGCGTGCTTTCACCCTCGCCGACCTCCGCCAACAACTCCGACTGCACCACCACCTGATCGTCGCTGTAGGTATTGTTGTAGAAGCTCAGCGCGTTCACGTCGGCGCCGGTGACGTTGTATGTCTCGAGCCGCTCGCCGGCATCGACGTCCCACACCTCGGCGTCCGTCACCGTGCTGCCCGCCCGGACGAAGCTGTGCACGTACTTCTGCCCCGGGGTATCCACGGTGAAATCGTGCGAAATCCGGAACTGATGGGTCGAGGGGTCGAGCATCCAGTAGGTGATCTCCCGCGTCTGCTCGGAACGATGGCTACCGGACCGCGGCGCGGCGGCGGTGGTCGTGCGGCGGCCGACGACGCGCACCGCGAGCGAGTCGTCGCGATCGTTCAGCAAGCTCACCTTCACGCGGCCGTCGGCAAGCGTGCCGGCGATCCCCGGGGTTCGCGAAGCGACAAGCTCGTAGCCCTCGGGTAATACGACCGCGTTGGCGCGGATACCGAGACCACGGTCGAACACCACCGTGTCGCCGTCGACCCCGTAGGACTCGGGATCCTCGTAGGTCTTGATGATCCGCAAACGGGCCTCACCGCCCTCCGCAATCGGCTGTGCCAGATGAACCTTGATGTAGTGGCTGTCGTCGGGCGTGCGCGGGCTGCCGAGACCTTGCTCCTTGGCCTCCTTGCCGCTGATCACCTCGAAGAAGAGCTCCTCGCCCGTCGACAGGTCGATGACACTCTCGTCGGTGGCGATGGAACCCGCGCGAATGGGGTTGAGGTAATACTCGCTGCCCGCGCGCGCCGTGGTGACGTCGTAAGTGATCTTGAACTTCGCCGAGCCCGGCTCCAGCATCTCGTAGAGCGTGTAGCTGGTTTGAGCGTTCGCGGGGGCCGCGAACGCCAGAGCCGCTGCGAAGCCTGTGGCTGCCATCAGTTTGAATCGCAAACTGTCACCCTCCTGTTCCGCGACGCTACGAGCCGGATGTCAGCTCGTCGAACACCGTGCCGAGGTTCTGGTTGAGCCGGTTGGCCGGCCACTCGCGGAACTCCAGCGGCTGCATTTCCATGATCTGCTCGCGCGAGCGCCCCGCGTCGATCTCCTTCTGCACGAACGACCGCAGGATGTCGAAGTAGCCGTGAAAGCTTCGCAGCCCGTCGATGTCGCTGATGTCGCCGTGTCCCGGAATGCACACGGTGTCGGTATCGGCGAGGTCGATCATGGCGTCGATACAGCGCTGCCAGCCGACGGTTGTCCCGTCGGCGCCGACGTCGATGCGCGGGTGCAGGCCATTGAAGAACAGGTCGCCGCCGTGGATGACGTTGGCCTCCGGAATGAAGACGAAGATGTCGTTGTCGGTGTGGCCGCGATCGATGTACCGCAGCTCGATGCTCGTGGCGCCGACGGTAACCTCGAGCTCGCGATCGAAGGTTTCCGTGGCGGCGAAGTCCGTCGCCTTCATGGACTCGGCCATGGCCACGAACGCCGCCATCGACTCCGAACCGGCGTTCTTGGCTGCACTCGAGATCTCCATCCCGCGTACCTGTCGGTTCATGGTCTCGAGCCGACCGATCGGATCTTCGAGGATGCCGGCAACGGTCTGCTCACCGAACGAGCCGGCGCGAGCCACGCCTCGTGTCTGGCCTACGACCGGCACCTCACCCGTAAAGAACGGGTTGCTGCCGATGTGGTCGGGGTGGTGGTGCGTGTTGATGACACGCTGCAAACGACTGCCGGAAGACTCCGCCTCCGCCCGCAGCACCTTGCCGTAGCCGACGTGCTTGGTATCGACCAGCAAGAGGTTGCCGCCGTCCGAAACGGCGAGCACGTTGCCTCCGGCCCCGACGGCCACGCGCATCGACTCGTTGATCGTTCGCCAGTCGAAAACGGTCGCCTGCTGCCCCGCCCCGAAGCCGGTGCGCGGGCGCACCAGCCCGGCGGCTGCCGCCAGCGCCAGCGTTGTTGAAAACTCACGACGATTCAATACCGTCACAATCTTCCTCCCTCCATTCCAACGGATGCGCAGGGCGCGCGTCTACAAGGCGCGCGCCGCGAGGGTACCGCAGTCGTACCGCGCGTACGCCGAGGATGCCCGAGCAAGCGCAACGCCGTAGACGCGTGCCCTGCGCATCCGCTACTCCAAGCCGAAGCAATACAGCGTGTTGCGCGTGCGCAAATAGATGCGCTCGTCGGCGATCGCCGGCGTGCCGTAGGTGAGGTCGTCGAGGTCAGAGACCACCACCTCGTCGAGACTGCCGCCGGGCTGCACCACCGCCACGAGGCCCAAC
>CAYSHI010000192.1:0-5045 GCA_964430745.1 uncultured Acidobacteriota bacterium
GGTGCAGGTTGGCGAATATGGGTGAACGGTGCGGACACCGGAACCGTGACACCGGCAAGCGTGGAGCTCACCGGGCTGGTGGGCGACGAGCAACTCGTCGAGCTTCGGGCCGAGGGGCAGGAGCCGGTGTCCGGCACGTTCGTGCTTTCCGAGGAGCCGCCGGCGTCTTGGGTGCCGCCGGCGGCGGCGACGGCGGTCGGCGACGCCGCGGTGGAGGGGGCGCTCGCCGAGGCGGCCGATCGACCCCTCGAGCTCACCATCGTCAGCTATCCGCCGGGGGCGCGAGTGACGTTCGACGGCGAGGTGCTCGATGGCGTGACGCCGGTCGAGATTGCCGTTGATCCGGCCGCCGAGCACTCCGTGATCGTCGACCTCGATGGTCACGAGCGTGCGAGCTGGGCGTTCGGCGTCGCCGATCTGACCGGCAGCCACCGAGAGAGCGGCCGGTTGGAGTTCCCGCTGCAGCCCTCGACGCCGCCCGGGTTCGTGACCCTCGACAGCCCCGGCTACCCGGTTTCGGTCACGGTAATCCCGAGAGGCGGCGGCGCGACGCTGCTGCGCGACGCTGCCGGCTCGCACGAGATCAGCCTGCTGCCCGGTCGGTACACGATCGAGCTTTCGGCGCCTTCGGTGCACTGGAGGGGCGAACGCCACGACGTCGTCGTCGAGTCCGGGGTGTCAGAGCCGCTCCAGGTGCCTCCCGCTGTGACCGTGCAAGTGGCCGCCATTCCCGGCAACTGCACCGTGAGCATCGATGGGGTCGAGGTGGGCCCCACACCGTTCCCACAGCTCATCACCGTCGGGCCGCACAGGTTCACGTTCAACTGGGAGGCGATCGGGCAGGGCAGCAAGGACCTGACGGTGAACATCACGAGCAACAACCAGCGCGTCGCCGAGACCGCCGGCTCCCGACGTTGAGGCGCTCCGTGTTCAACGTGCGGTCGGTGGCATCGAGAGTGGTCTCGTGCGGCTGCCTTCTGTTGTGCGCTGTGGTGGCGCCGGCGGCGGATGCGACGGGGACCCGGGGCCCGAGCGCCGCCCGATCGGCCCGATCCCAAGACGTCGACGCGGCCGTGCGCCTGTTCGCCGACGCTCAGCGGCTGGCAGAGGACGGCGACCTGGAGGCCGCCCTGCGCAACTACCAGTTGCTGGTGCAGCAGTTTCCGCAGGCGCCGATTGCCGACGACGCGCTGCTGCTGACGGCCGAAGGTCGGTGGCGGCTCGGTGACCGGGCTGCGGCCGAGGTCGCCATCGCTTCGCTCAAGGAGGACTATCCCCGCACTCCCGGCACCGCCGGTGCTTTCGTGCTCGAAGGCAACATTCGCATGGCCACGGCGGTGGGGCCGAGCGATCTCGAAGCCGCACGCGAGGCCTTTCGCTCGGTCGTTCTTCTGTATGGGCGTGATGATTTCCCGGAGCTCGACTGGCGCGCTCAGGCGCAGGTCAGGGCCGGGGAGGCGAGTGTGCTGATGGGCGAGTTCGGCGAGGCGGCGGCGCACTTTCTCGCGGCTGTCGAGGACGAGGCGCGCTCACGCTGGGCGCAACCCGCGCGCCTCCAACTGGCGACGATCTTCATGAGGTCTGGAGAATGGGCTGCGGCTGCCGAGATCCTGCAACGCATCGTTGACACGGGTGGCGACATGCGTGTCGGTGGAGCGGTCGAAGGCGGCGACCCCTCGGCGGACGCCGACGCCGCCGCGTCGGGAGTCGACGAAGTCGACCGTGCTTCGGAGGCGAAGATCGCGTCGGCGGCCCGGCGGCGCCTCGAGCTCGGCCACCGCCTGATGTTGCGACCGTCGTTGGCTCTTCTGCCCTGGCAAGGCGCCCGGCAGGTGCGCATCAGCGGACCGAAGCTCGACGAGCCCGACGGGGTTGCCGCGTCCGAGGACAACCGCCTTGTCATTGTCGACACGGGGATCCCGCTGCTGGCGGTGCTCGAGCCCGATGGCAGCCTGTCGCACCGCGTGCCTTCGTCGGAAGCGTTCCATCCGTGGTGGGGTAGGGGGAACGCACCCTATGTATCGACGCGCCGATCGGTGCTCAACCTCGAATCGCGCGAGCGTCAGGACTTCTCCGCCCCGGACAACGACGAGATCAAAGAGGTCGAGGGCATCACCGCGGGGGCCCACGGCGTCTTCGGTCAGTGGTTCGTGCTGGACCGCGAACGCAAACAGGTACAGATGCACGACCGGGCGGCCGAATTCGTTTCTTTCCTGATGGACGGCAACGATGTCGAGCCTGTCGATGTCGCTGTTGATCATCGCGGACGCATCCACGTGCTCGATCGCAAGCAGGAGGCCGTGGTGCGCTTCGCCGCGGACGGCAGCGAGTCCGTCCGCCTGGTGCAGCGTGATTGGCGACGACCGGAAGCCATCGCCATCGACGGCCTCGACAACATCTACGTGCTGGATCGTGATGCCAAGACGATCGAGGTCTTCAGCCCCGAAGGAGAGCTCCGCTGGCAACTCGGCCCGGAGCTGCCCGGCGGCCTGGAGCTCAAGAGCCCGCGCGATCTGGGAATCGACGGCAGCGGCAGAATCTACGTCGTCGACCGCGACCTCAAGGCATTCCTGGTGATCGAATAGATGACGACGGCGAGCGCAGTGCGGGCGATGAGGTGGACGGCGCTGGTGTTCGCCGTGGTCGTTTTCATGGGCGCGCAGGGCGACGGCGAGCTGCAGCGGCTGCGCGCGGATTTCGAAGTGGCCGAGGCGACGTTCAACTCGATCAACCAGCCCGACGCGATTGCCGAGTTCAACCGCATCATCACGGTGCTCGAACGCCGCCTTGCCACGCGAGACGACCCCGAAACACGCGCGTTGCTCGTAGCCAGTCTCTCGTACCGGGCGCGGGCGAGCTTCAACATCGGCGACAGCGAAGCCTCCGAGATCGACATCCGGGCGATGGTCGGCGCCGATCCGAACCTCACCCTCGACCGGCAGGTGTCGCCGCGCTTTGTCGACCTGTTCGAGGGTATTCGCTCCGACATGGTCGGTCGCTTCGAGCTGTTGGTCAGTCCCGTGGACGCCCAGATCCGCGTCGACGGCCGCTTGCTGGACCCGGGTGTCGCTTCGCATGCGGTCGTCGCCGGCGTGCACGCCGTTACCGTGGAGCGGCCGGGCTACCGACCGGTCCGACGGGAGATCGCCGTCGGAGCCGGAGTGAGCGCGGTCGTCGACGACGTTCTTGTACGTCTGAGCGCCGTGGTCAAGGTGCTGACCCGGCCCGCCGGCGCGCGCGTGCGCGTTGACGGCAGCGATCTGGGCATCACCTCGGGAATGGCGCCGCCGGGCCTCGTTCTTTCGGGCGACGCCGCACTCTATCCAACGACTGATTTTTCGGACGAGCTCGTTGTCGAGGGGCTGCAACCCGGGCCTCACAGCATCGAGGTCGAGCTCGACGGCTATCGCCCTCGCAGCTACGAGCTCGACGTTGCCGACCTGGCTGACTACCGGGCGACCGTGGTGCTGGAAGAGACCGCTGGAGAGGTTGTCCTCGACGGGCTGGCGCCCAACGCGAGCGTAATGGTCGATGGGGCGGCGGCGATGCCGCGGCGTCCGGGCGGAGCCGGAAGCGGCTCTCCACGACTGACGTTGGCGCCCGGGATCCACGAGATCGAGGTCTCGCAGGGGACGGCCGGGGTCTTCGCGACCACCGTCGAGGTGGTCGACCGACGCGTCGACGTTGTCGACGTGAGGCTGCGACCCGGAATCGCGTTTCTGGGTGTTCTCGGGGGTGACGAGCGCGGCGCTCGACACCTCTCCGAGGCGCTTACCGGAACGCTGTCAGGCGTCGACAGGTGGACCGTTCTCGACCGCTCGGGTGCTGCATCCTCCCTCGATCGCCTTTCTCTGAGTCCCGAGTCATTGCGCAGCGCCGCTTCCTCGCCCACGGACCCCACGGACTGGGCCGCCGTGCAAGCGGAGATGGATCGGGAGGCCCCCGGTTCCGTTTACCTGCTGGCGGTCCTCGACGACGATCTGTTGGCCACCTACGCCGACCTGTGGATCTGGCCGGCGGCGCCGGGCCCCTCACGCCCCGACCGTGTGCGGGTGCGACTCGACAACAGCGTCGACATCGAGAATCTTGCCGGCCGCTTCGAGGCGTCGGTTCACCTTTCCACGAACTGGTTCGGGGCGTTGATCGTCGACGTGGCGGACGTGGCCACCGTGGCCTCGGTTGTTCAAGGGAGCCCGGCCGACGAGGCAGGGCTGGCGGTCGGTGACGGGGTCGTGTCGATCGCGGGCGAGATGGCGACGTCCACCGCGGTTGTGAGATCCGTCGTCGAGGCAGCGTCGCCGGGAACGGCGGTCGCCGTGCAGGTTCAGCGCGGCCCGGCCACCACGATCGTCGAGGTCGTCCTGGGCTCGTCGCCCCGCGTCATCTCACCCGCGGACCCGGAGCTCGTCTACTCGGTGATCTCGGCGTCTCTGGCATCGGAGGCCTCGGGTGGTGCGTCCGCGGCGCCGAACTGGGTTGTCCGCCTCAACCAGGCGGCGGTCCTGTTGCACGCGGGCGCCTGGGAAGACGGCGTGCGGATGCTCCGGAGCATCGACGATGCGCCACGAGGCGCGGGCGTCGGGCAGGCAACCATCGATTACTGGCTCGGTATCGCCCTCACCGCGCTCGGGCCGACCTACCGCGACAACGCCATCGAGGCGTTTCGCAAGGCGGCGGCGGACCCGGAGGCACGCCTCTTTCACAACGACGGGCCGTGGGTGGCGCCGCGCGCGCGGGCGCGTCTGGCGGAGCTTGGCGCCTTCTAGCCGTTCATTCCAAGCGCGGTGTTGGTGGGCAGGAGCGCTGTGCTAGGCGGGAGCCTTGTTGCTGGGCGGGCCGGCTAGGGGCAGCGATACCCTCTCGCGTGAGGTGCGCGGGGCGAGGGAGCGGCTTCGCCGGATTCTCATGGCGCGCAATACACGCGATAGGGCATCGCTGCCCTACGCCGGCCCTCTGCATCGGTCCCGCGAAGACGAAGCTCTCTGCCCAAACGCACCCGAACCGACGATCCTGATGCACTGAGATAGCCATGGGACCTACCGCCG
>CAYSHI010000193.1:0-3677 GCA_964430745.1 uncultured Acidobacteriota bacterium
ACCTGCGGGGCCGCGTCAGCCCGTGGGACCACTACGCCGACCTGGGGCGCCGGGGCGTCCGCACGCCGCACCGCAACGCCCACCTGCGCGCTCGAGCCGTCCGGCCGCTTGACGACGACGCTCTTTGCGCGCGGCTTGCTCTTTTGCTCTACCTGCGGGCGGGCGTCGGGCTGCTGCGCCGAAGCGGTGGGTTGAAGGGCGGCCAGCGGCAAAGCCAGGCCGACAAACAAGACCAGCATCAATACCTTGCGGGACAGACTCAATTTCTTACGCCTCTCGAGGGGATCGAGTATGGAAAGCACGCGGTGTTCGAGATTGGAGCGGCGCGCGAACGCCAATGCGCCGACGACACTCGGCCGGGGCGAGCGGAACTCGCGTGCAATGGACACGAGTGTCTCGGCGTAGTGGTGAGGGTCGGCGCCGGCGAGGATGACCACGTCATCACAGGCACGTTCCTGCTCGCGCAGCATGCGGCCGGCTGACAACCACGCCAGGGGATGGAACCAGAAGACGCTGCACGCGAGCTGCGCCAACGATCGAGACAGCGAGTCGTGCCGTTTGATGTGCGCGAGCTCGTGCAGAAGCACGGTGTTCAGCCGGCGTTCCGACCACTTTGCGGCGGCGGCCGGCAGATACAACACCGGGCGCACGACGCCCCACGTCATCGGCACGACGGTCGTGTCACCGAGCAATAACCGGACGCGACGCCGAAGATCGAGGGCGCCCGCGGCAACCTCGCTCGCGTCGACCATCGCACCCGTTCCAACCGCGACGGACGCTCGGGCAAGGCGCGCGCGACGCCCGAAGCCGACGGCCAGTCGACAAAGCATCGCGAGCACGCCGCCCGCCCACACGAACGCCAACCAGAAAGGCATCGACGTGCTCGAAACGGCAGAGGGGGCTCGCTGTGCGCGGCCGACACCGTGCCGGGCTTCCGTTCCCTCGGGCCCGACAACCAGCCCGTCGGCAGCCCCGTGGGCCGGCTCGTTCGGCGCCGATTCGGCGGTACCAATGAAGACAAAAGACTCCCGCGGTGCCGCGTTTACGACGGCATCCGGCGCATCGGCCAAGAGTGACTCGGGCAGCCATTCCGCTGCCCACGCCGGTGACCAGCCCGGCGTCACGGCGACCAGGATCGGCAAGACCAGCAACGCCGCCAGCCCGCACAGCCAGACGAAGTGTCGTGTCGCCGCGGGGCTGCGCCGGACGGCGGCGCCGGCCAACGCAAGCGAAAGAAGCAACAGCGTTGCCTTGACCGTCAGACCGAGCAACCAGGTCGTCATCTTTCGTCGTCCTTTTCCGCCGCGCCGGAGACGATCTCGTCGAGCCGGTCGAGATCTTCGTCGGGCAAATCCGTGTCGGCCATCTCCAGGATGGCGCTTACCGTGGCCGCCTGGGAGCCCGAGAAAAAAGTGTCCATGAGGTGCTTCAAGGCTGACTCGCGAGCCTCGCTCCGAGGCATCACTGCTAGGTATACGTATTTCTTGCCGTCATGTTCGTGACGGATGACGTCTTTTTCCCGCAGCAGCCTGAGCGCCGACCGAATCGCCGAGTAGGTCGCTTCTCCGCCGATCTCGTCCTGGATCTCTCCCACGGTCGCGCGTCCTCTTCGATGAATGACGTCCATGATCTGACGTTCACGGCGACTCAGGTCGAAATGCGGTGGCTTGCTCATGTGTGGCCTCGCTGGGGACACGGTGCGGTCACGGTGCGGAAGCTTCTCGGTATGGTGAAAAATCACCACATGCTGAAATAAGAACACATCGCCCCCACCACCGCAAGGCGGGAACGGTCGAGGAAGTGGCGTCCGGCGGGCCTCTTCGCCCCCCCCTCCTGACAGAGCCGACGGCAAGGAGGGAGGTCGTATGAGGAGGTTGACGCCGGGATGAATCCTCTCTAAGATTTCGATAGTTATCGAAATATCGAATCACCTGGGGCTGATATGGCCATGGATGAGCTGGCAAAGATCTTCAAGGCACTCTCGGACAAGAACCGCCTGGCCATCTTCAAGACGATCCGTGAGGGATTCGACTGCTGCACCGTGCTGCCGGACGGCAGCCTCGAGCAGAGCGGAAACACCGTCTCGGAGATCGCCGGCGAGTTCGACCTGTCGCTCTCGACGGTGTCTCACCATCTCAAAGAGCTTCGGACCGCCGGCCTCATCGTTTGCGAGCGACAGGGCCAGCGCGTGCACTGCCGCCCCGACGATTCCGTCATGGAGACGATCGAAGAGTTCGTGAAACCTCGCGTGAAAGGGACGAGATAGACCGATGGCAACTTCAACCAAGTCCACCAAGAGCGATACCGAGATTCACGCGGCCGTGAAGGCCGCCTACGGCGGCCGCGTGCAGAGCCTCGGGTGCTGCGGCTCGGGCGACACGGCCGCGGCGGCCGAGAAGATGGGGTACAGCAAGGATGACGTCGGTGTCGTACCCGAAGGCGCCAACCTCGGCCTCGGCTGCGGCGCTCCGCTGCAGGCCGCCGGCGTCGTCGATGGCGAAACCGTCCTCGATCTCGGCTCCGGCGCCGGCTTCGATGCCTTCCTCGCCGCCCGCGTCGTCGGCGAATCCGGCCGGGTGATCGGCGTCGACATGACGCCGGAAATGATCGAGCGCGCCCGCGACAACGCGGCCCGCGCCGGCGCCGGTAACGTGGAATTCCGCGAAGGGCAGATCGAATCACTGCCCGTCGAAGACGATTCCGTAGACGCCATCATCTCCAACTGCGTCATCAACCTGTCGCCCGACAAGCCGGCGGTGTTTCGCGAGGCGTATCGCGTACTCAAGCCGGGCGGACGCCTCGCCGTCTCGGACATCGTCACAACCGAGCCCCTCCCCGAGGAGGTCGCTCAGAACCTCGCCGCCTACGTCGGTTGCCTCGCCGGAGCCTCTCTCGTCGACGACTACCTCGCTGCGATTCGCGACGCCGGCTTCGAGGAGCCGGAGATCGAGATGAGAGCAGCCACCGAGGTGCTCGCAACCGATGACCCCGTCGTGCGCGCGGCGACCGACGCGGTCGGCGGTTGCTGCGGGCAAGGTCCGGGCATGGAGAAGATCGCCGGCACGATCGCCAGCGCCACCGTGGTTGCCCGCAAGGCGATTGCACCCTGAACCGGGCTCAGCTCGGCTCCGATCGTCCGCCCGGCGGGCCGGAGATTCGACGCAGGAACTCGATCGTGGCCCGTATCTGGGCGGCGTCGGACGGATCGTCGGCCAACTCGAGATAGCGCTCGAGACTCGTGACCGCCGCGTCGAAGCGTTCGGCAAGCTCATAACCCTTGCCGAGCGATCGATGGGCTGCCGCCACCGTCGAATCGAGAGTGACGGATTGCTCGAGATGCTCGACCGCGGGTTCGACCTCGCCGGTTTCCAATAGCAGGTTGCCCATCATCAGGTGGGCATCCGCGCCCTCCGGATCGACAGACAGGTACGCTGCGAAGCGTTCCCGGGCAAGCCCCCACTCGCGTTGACGCACCGCCAGGACTCCGGCGGTCCGCAGCCCATAGGCGTCGCCCGGTGCGCGTTCGAGTAATCGGTCCAACGTCTCGGTGGCGGCGATGTCGTCGCCCTTGGCGAGTTGCAGGTAGGCGAGGTAGCGCATCGACTCGAACAAGACCTCCGGCTTTTCCACTCCCCGCACGCGGAACTCCGCCGACATTATGGCAACGGCCTCGATCA
>CAYSHI010000194.1:0-6510 GCA_964430745.1 uncultured Acidobacteriota bacterium
CTTTTTCGATGAAGACGGCGGCCTCTCGCGGACCATCGAGTTTACGGATTTCAAGGAGATGGGCGGCCGTTTGGTTCCGGCCGTCATGAACATGCAGCCGGCGGACAAGCCGTGGGAGCGGACGACGATGCGGTACGACGAGCTGGAGTTCGATATCGACATCGAGCCCTCTTTCTTCTCGCTCCGCAACCTTCAACGTCGGAGGTAAGCGCCGATGGGCGTCCTCAGGATGGCGTGGCGCAACCTCTGGCGTCACAGCCGGCGGACGCTCGTCACCATCGGGGCGATGACGCTGGCGCTGTTCGTCCTGATTCTCTACACCGGCTTGCTCGAGGGCTACCTGCAGAACATGGAGGGCAACATTCTCGATCTCGAGGTCGGCGACGTGCAGGCCCATGCCGGCGACTATCTGAATCGGCCCTCCATCTACACGCTCATCGAGGACCCCGAGGCGCTGCTCGACGCGCTCGACGACCAGGGCTACCGGGCGACCGCGCGGCTGCTCGGCGGCGGGCTGGCGGCGGCCGGCGAGTCTTCGGCGGGGGCATCACTTCGCGGCGTGTTCGTCGAGCGGGATGCGCGCGTGAGCAAGATCCACGAGCACGTGAGCCGCGGAGAGTGGCTCGACCCCGGCGATCCCAAGGGAGTGGTTCTCGGAAGACGCCTTGCCCAGACCCTTGATGTCGATACCGGCGACGAGCTGGTGCTGCTCAGCCAGGCGACCGACGGAAGCATGGCCAACGACCTCTTCACGGTTCGGGGCATTCTGCTGGGCGTCGGCGACGCCACGGATCGAACGGGCGTCTTTCTCACGGCCGAGACGTTCCGCGAGTTCTTCGTCCTGACCGACGGCGCCCACCAGATCATCCTGCGGCGCGCCGGCGAGCAGGAGCTCGACGAAGTCGCCGCGGCCATTCGCTCGACAGACTCGCAACTCGACGTCAGGACGTGGCGCGAGCTGATGCCGACGATGGCCTCGCTGATCGACTCCACACGGAGCATCGTGCAGGTGGTGTTCTACGTCGTCTACGTCGTCATCGCGATTCTCGTGTTGAACGCGATGCTGATGGCGGTTTTCGAGCGCATTCGTGAGTTCGGGGTGATGAAGGCGATCGGCGTCAGCCCGCGAACGGTGCTTCAGATCATCGTGCTCGAGAGCGCCATGCAGACGGCGATCGCGATCGGCCTCGGCCTCTTCTTGAGCGTCCCGGGGCTCTGGTATCTGACGAACGTCGGTATCGATACCGGAGCGATGGGCGGCATCTCGCTCATGGGGGTCGCCTTCAACCAGATCTGGTACGCCATCGTTACTCCTTACACATACTGGGGCCCCGTGCTCGCCCTCGTGATCATGGTGATGCTCGCGGTGCTTTATCCGGCACTGAAGGCGATGCGTATCGGCCCCCTCGAAGCAATGCGACATCAATGAGGAGGAACACGCCATGAGAGGCAACAGCCTCGCGGTGATGGCCTGGCGCAACCTCTGGCGCAACCGGCGTCGCACGATCCTGACACTCTCTTCGATCGTCTTCGGCGTCTTTCTGTCGGTGCTGTTTACCGCCATGCAGGATCAAAACTGGGCCGACACGATCAACCTTGCGGCGCGGCTGAGCGGCGGGCACGTCACCATCGAGCACCCCGAATACCTCGATGCCCCGAAGCTCAGCCTGACGATCCGGGACACGGGCCGGCTGAAGGACATCGCGGGCGCCGAGGTACACGTCGACCGCGTGGCCGAGCGGATTTCGGGCCAGACGATGCTCAGCACCGCCGGCGACAGTTTCGGCGCCGGGTTCATTGCCATCGACCCCGCGCAGGACGACGAAGCGACCCTCTCCATCCTCGAGGGCCTCGTCGAGGGCGAGATGTTCGATGCGACGGACGCCCGCGGCATCATCCTGGGAGCGCGGCTGGCCGAAAACCTGGGCATCGGAATGGGCAAACGGGTCGTGTACACCATGACGGACGTCAACGGCGATATCGTCGCCGGGCTCGGTCGCGTTTCAGGGCTCATCCGCACGGGCTCTCCCAGCGTCGACGGAGGTATCGCGTTGCTCCCCATCGACGCCGTCCGCGAGCTTCTCGGCTACGCCCCCGACGAAGCCACCCAACTGGCCGTGTTCATCGACGACCAGCGACGCACCGATCTGGTGGCCGAGAACCTCCAGAACGCCATCGGGGCGAGCACCACCGCACTTCCCTGGCACCGCGCCCAACCCGAGCTCGCTGCCTTCATCGCCATGAAGGTCGGCTCGACGCGGTTTATCGAGGTGCTCATCGCCGTCCTCGTCGCCGCCGGCATCTTCAACACTCTCTTCATCAGCGTCATGGAGCGCTTGCGGGAGTTCGGCATCATGAACGCGATCGGCTTCAGCCCGGGGAAGATCTTCGCCGTCGTCATGCTGGAGAGCTTCTGGCTGGCGCTCGTGGGCCTCGCCGCATCCCTGCTCGTGACCGCCGGCCCCTACCTTTACCTGTCGTCGACGGGAATCAATATCGCGGCCCTGGTGGGTGACGCCGAGACCGTCGAGGTAGCCGGCATCGCCCTATCCGACACGATGCGCGTCGGCATCTTTCCGGAGAATGCCGCCATCATCGCGATCGCCGCCATCCTCGCGATCGTTCTCTCAGGCGTTTACCCGGCCTGGAAGGCCGGCCACGTAGATCCGATCGAAACGATCCGACTGGTCTGAGGAATCCACCCATGTCCGAGAACAATCATGCCGCCGTCGAGCTCGATGCCGTGACGCGCATCTATCATCAGGGCGAAGTGCAGGTACACGCGCTGCGTGGTGTGACGCTGTCAATCGCGCCGGGAGAGTTCACCGCCGTGTGCGGTCCGTCCGGGTCGGGGAAGACCACGTTGCTCAACCTCATCGGCGTCCTCGACCGGCCGACATCGGGCAGCGTCGTTCTCGGCGGCGACGACGTGAGCCGACTCAGCCGGAAAGACAGGAGCGTCGTGCGCCGCGACCGCATCGGGTTCGTATTTCAGGCTTACAACCTGATGCCCGTGCTCACCGCCTACGAGAACGCGGAGCTGGTGATGTGGGCTCAGGGGGTCGATATCGAGAAGCGGCGTGAGCGCGTGATGGCGCTCCTTGCAGAGGTCGGCCTCGAGGGCATGGAAGATCGCATGCCGTCTGCCCTCTCCGGGGGGCAACAGCAGCGCGTCGCGATCGCCCGCGCCATCGCCTCGGAGCCGTCCGTCGTTCTCGCCGATGAGCCGACGGCGAACGTCGATTCGGAAACGGCGGACAAGCTGCTGGATCTCATGGAGGCACTCAATCGCGAACACGGTGTGACCTTCATCTTCTCGACGCACGACCCCAAAGTGATGGACCGCGCTCGGCGGCTCGTCCGCCTCGTCGACGGCGCCGTCGAAACCGACGACGTCCGTTGAAAGCAGGGGTCCGCCTGACCGCGATCCTTATCGCTGTCGGCTATGGACCGCTGGCCCAGGCGCAGCAGGATTGGGTGAGGGGCTACTACCAGAACGTTCCCACCGTGAGCGCCAAGACCGAAGTCTCCGACGGGGGCGTCGGCGACTTCAACCGCGTCCGGCTCACCAGCGAGCCCTCCTTCGGGCAGTTCTCGATCGAGGCCGCCTACGAGCAGACCGTTACGTTCCGCCAGAACAAGACCGAATTCGGCGGCGTCAGCATCCTGCCGAGGGGCGGTGAGTGGCTCGATCTGCAGTGGACGATCACCGACCGGGAGCACGTCCTCTGGCAACATCGTTTCGACCGGTTGGCCGTGAGCTGGCGCCCCAACGACAGCATCGAGCTCAGCGCCGGTCGCCAGGCGGTGTCCTGGGCCACGACGCTGTTTCTTACCCCGGCGGATCCGTTCACACCCTTCGACCCGGCCGACCCGTTCCGCGTTTTTCGCGCCGGCGTCGACACACTGCGAGCCCGCGTCTATCCGAACCCACTGAGCGAGATCGACGTCGTCGTGCGCCCGACCAAGAACGAGTTCCTGGGCGAAGAGCTGACCGCCGTGGCTCGCGGACTGACCACCCGGGGAGGCTGGGAGGTCTCCGGCTGGGGTGGATCGCTCTACGGCGACCCGACCGGAGCGTTCGCGGCGGCGGGAGCGATCGGCGCCTTCGCCCTCCGCGGCGAAGGCCTTGTCAGGGGCGTTGGTGAAAAAGTGGTCTTCCGCGGCTCCCTCGGTATCGACCGCCAGTTTGCTCTCCGGGGAAAGGACCTTTTCTTCGTCGTCGAGTACCAGCACGACGGGCTCGGCGCGGCGAATGCCGATCAGTATCCGAAGCTTTTTCGCACCGATCCTTTTCTGCGCGGCGAGCTGCAGGTCCTGGGTAGAAACGAGACCGCCGTGCAGGCCTCGTACCAGATCCATCCCCTGTGGAGCATCGCGGCCCTGTGGCTGTGGAACCTCAACGATCGGAGCACGCTCATTACGCCGAGCTTCTCGTACTCGCTGAGCAATGAAGCCTCGGTGCAAGGAGGCGTCTTCTTCGGCCTCGGTGATGACCATCCGACGGACGCCCGACCTCTGCCCTCCGAGTACGGCCTCGCGGGGACAGCGGCCTTCCTGTCGGTGAGCGTGTTCTTCTGAGGCTCAGGCTTGTTGTCCCGACGACTGCGCCGCACCGCGGGCGCGACGCCGCCGACGCCGCCCCTGAGGCCGCCCCTGAGGCCGCCCGGAGCCACCCGCCCTCGAAGCATTGCCGCGACCTCGACCCGGCCGACCACGACCGGTAGGACGTCCCCTGTCGCCGCCGTCGATGGACTCGCCTTCGAATCCCTGCACGGTGTGGCGCGCGATGGGGTTGCCCAGCTTGCGCTCGGTGGCCCGGAGCCAGTCCCGGTCGTCGCGCGTCACGAAGGTCAGGGCACGGCCCTCCAGTTCCGCGCGGCCGGTTCGGCCGATGCGATGCGTGTACGCATCCGGCGTGTTGGGCGCGTCGAAGTTGATGACGTGCGAGACACCCCTCACATCGATGCCGCGCGCGGCGATGTCGGTCGCCACGAGCACATCGTAGCGACGCTTGCGGAAACCCTGCATGGCGCGGGTGCGCTGCGACTGCGACATGTTGCCCTGCAGCCCGACGGCCCGGTGCCCCGCCTTGTCGAGCTGCTGCGCGAGCCGGCGAGCCCGATGCTTGGTGCGAGTGAACACGATCGCGGATTGGCAGCTGTCTTCTTTCAAGATGCTCTCGAGCAGATCGCGCTTGCGATCCTCGCGAACGGACACGAGAGCATGATCGATCGTCTTGGCGGGGCCGGAGCGTGTCAGCTCGACGACCCGAGGATCGTGCAGCAGCCTGTCGGCGAGCCGCCGGATTTCGGCGGGCATGGTGGCCGAGAACAACAAGTTCTGCCGCTTGTCGGGGAGCGCCGCCAGTATGCGGCGCAGGTCCGGCAGGAAGCCCATGTCGAACATGTGGTCGGCCTCATCGAGCACGACGCTCTCGACGCCGCCGAGGCGAAGCGCCCCGCGCCCCATCAGGTCCAGGATACGGCCCGGGCAACCGACGACGATTTCCGGGTTCTTGCGCAACGCCTGGATCTGCCCGTGGGCAGAAACACCACCGTAGATGGTCACGACCCGCACCTTGGTAAAGCGGGCCAGCGTGCGGATCTCGGCCTCGATCTGCGTGGCCAGCTCGCGTGTGGGCGCCAGCACGAGTACCCGAGGTCCGGGTCGTTGGTGCTGCATCAGGCGGTGCAGGAGGGGAAGCGCGAATGCCGCCGTCTTGCCGGTGCCGGTTTGGGCCAGGCCCAACACGTCGCGGCCCGCGAGGGCCGCAGGAATGGTATCGACCTGAATGGGTCGAGGCTCCACGAAGCCGGCGGCGCGCACGCCGCGGAGGATCGAGGAATCGAGGCCGAACTGATCGAAGCCGGCCGTGGAATCGTTTGACTTGAAAGCCATGTGGTGAACTACGTCTCCACCGTGTCGGCGCGCTCTTCGGGCGCACCACGCGGTAATTGCGTTCCTGCCCGCACAACAGAGGGGGGCAGGCCTGATAAAGGAGGCGGGACCTCGAAGGAGGTGGATGAGGCCCTGTTGCCGCTGCGACCGGGCCGAATGCCCGCGCCACGCCTTCAGAGGGCGCGACGCCACTTAGCCCACCACTCCGGGCTCCGGGTCGCCTGGCGAGTCGCTGCCGCCCTAATCAGGCGGCGCGATATTGCCGATGGCGAGGATTGTAGCACCTATGTTCGTCTTCGTGTGGGAAAGGAGTCCTCGTGTGGGAGAAGGGGTGCTCGTCACCGTCACGGACGAAGAGGGAGCCGTCGTCGTCAGCTTCTCGATCGCGGTGAAACAACGGTAGGCGGTGCTCGCTCCCGCCGACACCGCGCCGACGGTTCGGTTCCCTTGACCCGACCGGCCACCGGCGCGCATACTCCGGCCCCTTGTCGCAAACAGCCTTCAGGAGGCTATCCCCATGAAACAGATCGGAGTCGCCGTGCTCTGCGGCGTAATTCTGATGGTGCTCACCCCCTCACCGGCCCTCGCTCAGGACGACGCGCCGCCGGT
>CAYSHI010000195.1:0-11489 GCA_964430745.1 uncultured Acidobacteriota bacterium
CGAAGTGCCCTCGTCCTCAGGGGCGCAGGCGCCGCCGAGCAGCATGGTCAAGAGCAACGAGAGCATCAGAAGGGAAAGAAACGGCAGGCGGGGGGAGCTTCGCGGAGCGTTCATGCCTGACAAGTGCCACGGCGGCGGAAATTTCGCAACGCGCGGGCGTGGGTAGACAACGAAACCGATCAGCCGTACGCCACCCCGAGCACCTCTGCCGCAGAGCGCAGGTGCTTGTCCTCCGTCCACAACAGGATGCCGCCGAGCAACGCCGAGGCGAGCAGGTGGACATCGATGAAAGCGAGGCCGGCGCCCCAAAGATGTTTGCGCTCGATGAGGTCGAGGACCTCTTCGTGAGACCCGACAGGCGGGGTCTCCAGCTTGCCGAGCATGGAAAGAACCTCGGCGCGATTGCGCATCGAGCCGCAGGCCAGCTCCCCGATGACCAGGGGGTGGGCCATCACCTTCTGCGACTCGAGCAGGTCGGACATCCGGGAGTCGCCGCCATGCAGGTGCGAGACCCATACAGAGGTGTCGGCCAGGACCACGCTACTTCAGTCCCCGACTTCGCGGGCCTTGGGCAGACGCCGCCGCGGAATCGGCTTGATGTCGGGTTCGCTCCCGCCGAGCTTCGCGAGCCGTCTCGAAGCCTCGCGAGAAATCAGAGCATCGAGTCCGGCGCGCACCAAGGCGGTCTTCTCCTTGATGCCCGTCAGCCGCATGGCCTTGGCAAGCAGGTCGTCGTCGATATTGATCGTGGTCCTCATGCATACTAATAATGCATATAAATGCATCAATCACAAGCATCCCCCGAGGCGTGCATTCGAGCGTTTCCACGGCGCGCTTGAACATCTCCGGTGGCGCGCTCGAGCAGCTGTCGCCGCGCCGGGCACCCCTTTGCGTCACCGGGGGCCTTGCCTCCTGAGACGGTCACCGGCCGCGTGATTCCGTGGCCCCGACGACGCGGTCCGGGAAAAGAAGCTGGACAGGCCGGCGGACGTCTTGTACATTTTGTACATAAATTACAAAAGGAGCCGGTTCATGGAGAACATCAGCGCCGCCGACGCCCGAAAGCAGCTCGCCGAGCTGCTCAGCCGGGCGGCCTACGGCAAAGAACGATTCGTGTTGACGCGCCACGGCAAGGAAATGGTCGCCATCGTTCCGGTCGAAGACCTCGACCTTCTCGAGCGCCTGAAGAAGTTCGCCTCCCGCAAAGAGGTCGAGGCGGCCCTCCGAGAGATCGAGGACGAGGGCACGGCCTCGTGGGATTCGATCAAGAAGTCGTTGGGACTCTGATCGGAGCGCGAACCCATGGACACGAATCAGGATAGGGCGGCCGGAGACGTGGAGCACAGCGTCCGTCTCTCGGCCCGTGCCGAACGCGCGCTGAGAGCGCTCCCCCGGGAGCAGCAGCTCCTGCTGGCGCGACGCATCGACAGCATCGCCCGCCTCGGCGTCCCCCGCGACGCCATTGACGGCGATGCCGGCGTGCGGATCGTCGACGCCGGCAGCAACGTCCTGATGTGCGTGGAGCACGAGGGGGCGATTGTTGTCGCGGCGATCGAGCCCGTCGAGGAGCGCGCGCAAGAAACCGTGCGCCGGGCGGCCAAGGCTCCGCTGCTGGCCGCCACATCCGGACGCCTCGGGCGAGCGCTCGCCGATCTCGTGATGGACATCCGCTTCGCTTTGCGCACATTCCGCCGGCAACCCACGTTCGTTGCCGTCACGGTGCTCACGCTGGCGCTCGGCATCGGCGGCAACACGGCGGTGTTCGGCGTGTTCAGCAACGTGTTCCTCGGAGAGCTGCCGCTGCGCGACGCCGATCGCCTGTTACGGCTGCGCAACTACTCGGTGGCAACCAACGGCGAGACCCGCACCTACAACATGTCACCCCGTGACTTCCTGCAAATCCGCGAGCGTGCAGACTCGCTGGAGGACGTCGTCGGCATGCAGGTCCATAGCTTCACGGTGAGCGGCGACGCGGAGCCCGAGCGAATCTCCGGCGTGTTCGTGTCCGAGGATATGACCGGAATACTCGGTGTCGTACCCGTGCTCGGCGCCGGGTTCACGGCGGAGCAGGAGGCCCTGGGCGCGGATTCGGGCGTGGTGATCATCGGTCACGCCTTCTGGCAGCGACGTTACGGCGGCGGCGCGGACGCCCTCGGCCGAACGCTCCTGCTCGACGGGCGCCCGTACGTCGTCATCGGTGTCATGCCCACGGGCTTCGAATTCCCCTACGATGCCGAGCTCTGGACACCGATCCGCTTTGCCGCCGACGACGGTCGCAGCCACGACCTCAACGTGATGGCCCACATGGAGCCCGACGTCGACATCGGCACGGTTCACCAGGAGCTCGACGCCCTCGCAGCCACCCTCGCCGAGGAGTTCCCCGACACCAACCGCGATATCGGCATGCAGATCCGATACGCGCGTGACGAGTTCATCGACGGCGACGACGACACGGTGATGGCATTGCTCGGCGCCGTCGGCTTCCTGTTGCTGATCACCTGTGTGAACGTCACCAACGTCCTGATCGCGCGATTCATGAGCCGCCAGCACGAGGTCGGCATCCGCGCGGCCCTGGGGGCCGGGCGTTTTCGCCAGCTACGCCAGTTCCTCGCCGAGACCGTTCTGATCTTTGCCGCCGGCGGTGCCGGCGGCCTGCTCTTGACCATGTGGCTGAGGAACTACCTGGTGGTCCTGATTCCCGAGGTCCTGCGCGATCAGCTCAATCTCGGCGAAGTGCGCATGAGCGCAGGGATCGTGGGCTTCACGCTCGTTGTGACGCTCGTTGCGGCTCTACTGTGCGGTGGCCTCGCCGCCATGCGCGCGATGAGCACGAACCTGCAGCAGGTGCTCAAGGACGGCGGTCGCTCGACAAGCTCGACGACGCGCCGCCTGATGCAACGCGGCCTCGTCGTCGCCGAGGTTTCGCTGGCGCTCGTGCTGCTCGTCGGCGCAGGCCTGATGATCGATCACTTTCGCACCCTGCAAGGACAGGAGCTCGGCTTCGACGCCGACGATCTTCTCACTCTCCGCATCAACCTCGAGGGCACGGCATACGACACCGCGGAGCGTCGCTCCGTGCTGCTGGGCGCCATGGAGCAAGCGGTGGCTGCCGTGCCCGGCGTCACCGGGGTGGGCATGACCACGGTCAACCCGCTGTGCTGTGGCGACTGGGGGGCCATCGTCGAGATCGAAGGCCGTGAAGCCGCCACCGATGGTTCCCGGATTCTCGTGTCGCATCGCTACGTGTCCGCCGATCTGCACGCCGCGATGGGCATCGCCTTGAACCGCGGGCGGCTGTTCGAGCAACAGGATGATGCGCGCTCGGAGCCGGCGGTGATCATCGACCAGCGCATGGCGGACCACTACTGGCCGGGCGACGATCCTCTGGGACAGCGCGTCAAGCTCGGCAGCCGACCCGATTCTCGGTGGCTTACGATCGTCGGCGTGGTGGGCACGATCAGAGACGTAAGCGACTACGACGACGGCTGGTACCTGCCTTTCCACCAGGACGCCGCGGCGCGCGGCACTGACGAATTGCACCTGATGATGCGCCTGCAGGGGAACGCCGAGCAAATCGTTCCGGCGGCGCAGCAGGCGATCTGGGACGTCGCCCCCGACCTCGCGATCTATGACGTCCGCATGATGAAGGACGTCGGCGACGATCTTGTCGCCGACGATCGCCTGGCGGCAATGGTGGCGGCCATCTTCGCCCTGATGGGAACCGCCCTGGCGGGCTTCGGTGTCTACGGATTGATGGCCTTCTACGTCGGCCGCCAGCGCCTCGAGATCGGCACCCGGCTGGCGCTCGGCGCCAAGCCCGTCGATGTTTTGCGCATGGTGCTGCGCCAGGCGTTGGTCATGACCGCGATCGGCCTCGGCCTCGGCATTGCGGCCAGCATCGCCCTCAGCCGGGTCATGGCCTACTTCATGTCCGGCCTGGATTCCTCGTCGATTCCCATGGTCGCCGGGGTGGCGATCCTGCTGGGCACGGCGACCATGGCGGCCACGTGGATCCCCGCGCGCCGCGCCGCGCGGGTCGACCCGATGCAGGTGCTTCGCTCGGGCGACTAGTGTCCCGCGTGGAACATAAGCAAAGGCGATCAGAGGACCCGGGGTCGCAAGGCTCTTTCGTGCAACGTCGTCGGTTGTATCTGCACGCGATGTTGCCGGTTGTCCCCGTCGGCTACGCGTAATCCGGGGCGACCGTGTCGCGCACCCGCTCGAGCAATTCCCGGGTAGCGACGATGCCTTCGGGCTCCGGGATCTCGTTGCCCTCGTACTCGATCCCGACGTAACCGCGGTAGCCGGCATCGAGCACGATGCGGATGAGACGCTCGTAGTCCTTCGCGGTTTCGTTGCCCTGTTCGTCGAAGTCATGCGACTTGGCCGAGACCGCCTTGGCGTACGGCATGAGCTCCGCCACACCCTGAAGGTAGTCGTACGTCTCGCCCTCCCCGATGCGGAAGTTTCCGAAATCCGGAAGCGTGCCGCAGCGCGGGTGGTCGACCAGCTCCATGACCCCCGCGAGCCAGGCGCCGTTGCTCGACAGGCCGCCATGGTTCTCGACGATGACGTTCAGGCCGTGCTCATCGCCCGCCTCGCACAACCGCCGAAGGCCGTCCGCCGCGAGCTTCTGCTGCTCCTCGTAGTCTCCTTCGCTCGCCGCGTTGACACGGATGGAATGACAGCCGAGATACTGGGCGGCGCCCAACCACTTGTAGTGGTTCTCGACGGATTCGATGCGTGCGGCCTCGTCGGGATCGCCGATCCTGCCCTCGCGATCGCACATGATCAACAACGACGGGACGCCCTGATCCTCGGCGCGCGCGTTCATCTCGGCAAGGTAGGCGCGATCCTCGGCCTTGTCGAAAAAGAACGTATTGACGTATTCGAGCCCCTCGCAGCCGAAGTCCTCGACCGCCACGCGGGCAAAGTCCATGTGATCGAGCTCACCCCGGTTGATGGTGCCGTTCAGCGACCATTCAGCGAGCGAGATCCGGAACAGGGGCTCTTGTTCACTCACCGATGCTCCGGTGGCTGCCGCCGCTCCGGCGTCCGCAGTGCTGTCGGCACTGCTATCGGGCGCGTCCGAAGCGCATCCCGAGGCTGCCAAACCGGCGCCGGCGACGGCCCCGGCGGCGCTCTTGAGAAACCAGCGACGATCGTAGAAGTCAGGCATCAGTCTCGAGCTCCTCAGTCGTTCGGTCCGTGCGACGTGTACCTGCGGTGGCTTTTTTGCCGGGTGCCGCCGGCCGGCCTCCGCTCCGATATCGTTGCCGGCCGGACGCTCCTCTGCTTCGGGATCGTTGCCGGCCGGAGACACGGCGGCAGCCTACAAGCTCGTCACCGGCGTTCCAAGCGCGCCGCGAAGTGCAGGCCACGCTCGAAGACGAGCGACGCCGGGAACGGGTACAAGCCGAGCTCCTCGCGTCGTTCGGAAACCGTCAGACCCAGGCGGTCGAACGCCTCGCTCCAACGCGTCGCCGGCCAGTAGTTGTAGGGCAGGACGACACCGTGGTGGGCGTTGCCGAACCAGTCCATGAAACGGAGCGTCGGCCGCGCCAGGAGCCCTCGGACCGTGTGGTCCTTCAGCAGCACGGCCCGACGGGCGACGCGGGCGGCCTCCGCCAGCAGTACCGCCGGCTCATCCGTGTGATGGAGCACATCCACGAGCATGGCGAAATCCACGGAACCGTCTTCCAACGGGATCGTGGATCCGTCGAAAGCCTGCACGGGAACATGGCAATCCGGCCTCACCAGCACCTCGAAGCCGGATACGTCGAGATCCGGCCGGGCGTCGGCGATCGATCGGCCGACGCTGCCGTCGCCGCATCCCACGTCGACCAGCGTTCCACCGCATGGGATCAAATCGCTCAACGCATCGGCCAATACGCGCACACGACGACCAAACACGACCCCGGAGTGCACCCGCCCGACGATGCTCATGGCGGCACCTTAACAGAGCCTTACCGGCGGCCGGCGAAGACGATACCAAGCGGGGCTCGGGCGGTCCGCACGCAGTGGAGCGCTCCGGCCTCGCCTGGTAGTCTCGCCCCGATATCGGCGCCCACCCAGCCTGAGGTCGTGCATGAATTCCAGCTCTCCCCGCCCGGCAGTGGATCGCCCGCTCGAGGAACGGCTCGCCCGTCTCCTGGACATGGGCTTCGAGCGCCCCGAGCCCGCCGCCGCGACCACCGAGTCGGTGCCCATCGGCCCCGCGACACACCGGCTGACGCGAATCCGGCCGGCCATGGGCAGCTTCGTGTCGATCACCGCGGTGCACGGCTCGCATACCCTCGCCGAGCATTCGATCGGTGTCGCCTTCGAGGAGATGGATCGCCTCACGGGCCTGCTCAACCGCTTCGATTCCACCTCGGCACTCTCGTACTTGAACGACACCGGAAGCATCGCCGGCGCCCCTCCCGAGCTCAGCCGGGTCGTCGAAAGCAGCCTCGCGGTCGGGCGGACCACCGGCGGCGCCTTCGACATCACAGTCAAGCCCGTGATCGACCTGTTTCGCGACCCGGTGAGCTACGAACCGCTCGGCTCTCGACCCGACGACCAACAAATCACCGCGGCCCTCGGGCTGGTCGGCCTCGAGCACGTGCAGGTCGCGGGCGGCGGCCTCCGTTTGAAGCGACAGGGGATGGGATTGACGCTCGACGGCATCGCCAAGGGCTACATCGTCGACGGCATTGCGGCATCACTCGAGGGGCACGGCGTCTCGAGCTATTTGATCAACGCCGGAGGCGACATTCGCACCGCGGGCAACCGCGGCGATGGCACTCCGTGGACCATCGCCGTGCGGGACCCGGCCGACGGCGCACCTTCGTGGGACTCCGCCGGATGGGATTCGAAGATGGCGCCTTCGACAATCTCGCTGGCCGGCGGCGCCATCGCCACCTCGGGCAGCTACGAGGTCTACTTCGACCACGAGCGGCTGGCCCACCACATCGTGCGCTCGGACATCGGCCGGTCGCCGCGCCGCGCCGTGAGCGTCACCGTGACTGCCCCGACAACACTGCAGGCAGACGCCCTGGCGACCGCCGCGTTGGTACTCGGGCCGCAGCGAGGCGCGAGCCTCATCGAACGAATCCGTCATTGCGAGTGCCTGGTGATCGACCGCCACGGCGAGCACACGCGCTCGTCCGGATGGGCCGGCACTCCCGCGCCGAACAATGAGCAGACACAAGGGGCCCGAGGGTCCGAACAGGAGTCGCCTTGAGCAAGGTCGCCGTTGACGACAATCCATACAGCGGGTTCCAGCTCTTCTCTCTGGTGGCCCTGCGTATGCTGATCGGCTGGCATTTTCTCTACGAGGGAATCGCCAAGTTCATCAATCCCTATTGGACCTCCGCCGGCTACCTGCAGGCATCCCAGGGCCCGTTCGCCGACTGGTTCGTCAGCCTCGCCGCCAACCCGGAACGGCTCGCCCTGGTGGACGGGCTCAATCGATGGGGGCTGGTGCTCATCGGCGCCGCCTTGCTCATCGGATTCGGAGCGCGGCTGGCGGCGTTTCTCGGCGCGGTGATGCTTCTTCTCTATTACCTGGCCAACCCTCCCCTGCTCGGACTCGAAAGCCTGATTCCGACGGAGGGGAGTTATCTGTTCGTCAACAAAGTGCTGATCGAGATGGCAGCCATGGTGGTGTTGCTCGCTTTCCGCACCAGCCACCTGGTGGGACTCGATCGCTTGAAGATCTGGGAGCGCAACGATGAGTGACAACCACACCCGGGATCCGGACCAGCCCCAGGACACGGGCGACGCGCGGAACGGAGAGACGACGAGCAACGAGCGGCATTCAGCCTCTGCCAGCGAGTCGCCGGCTGCGGCCGCGGGCTCTTCTTCGGACGACGCCCGTTACGGGCGCAGCACAGGATGGGGACGGCGCGAGCTCTTCAAGGCGATGGCGTCAGTGCCGGTGCTCGGCACGCTCGCCTACGGTGTCTATCGCAAGACCTCGAGCGCCGACGCGAAGCGCAACCGGATCTTCGAGGAGCTCGGCGTCACCGGTGATGCGCCGGCGGTGATTCCGCAGGCGGTGTCCAACCCACCCTCCGACAAGCTACGACTCGGTATCGTCGGCAACGGCGACCGCGGCCGGGCGGTGATGCGGGGCGCGGGGTTCGCGCCGACCGAGTGGACCGACCGGCAGGCGGAGGCCGCTCGGCGCAATCCGCGCAACCAGAACCTGGCGACGTGGATGGAACAGCACGATCTCAACCTCGAGCTGACAGCGGTGTGCGACCTGTTCGATGTCTTCGCCGAGCGCGGGCTCGACGCATCGACGAACACGACGCGACCGGGCGGCCGCGAGCAGAAGCCGGCGGTGCGTTATCGGACCTACGAAGAGCTGCTCGACTCCGGCAACGTCGACATGATCATCTGCGCCACGCCCGACCACTGGCACGCCCGTATCACCATGGCCGCGGCCGAGCGTGGAATTCACGTGTACTGCGAAAAAGCTCTGACACGAACGGCCGACGAAGCCTACGCCGTCGTCGACGCGGTGCGCGGCTCCGACATCGTCTTTCAGCTCGGCCATCAGAACCGGCAGAGCGAGGCCCATATGAAGGCCAAGGAGATCTGCGACAAGAACATCCTCGGGCCGATCACCCTGGTCGAGACAACCACCAACCGGAACAACCCGGTCGGCGCCTGGGTCTACGACGTACATGAAAAAGCCAGCCCGCGCACGATCGACTGGGAGCAGTTCGAGGCGGCGTCGCCGAACCCGATGCCGTATTCGGGCGAGCGCTTCTTCCGCTGGCGTTGCTGGTTCGACTACGGCACCGGTCTGGCCGGCGACCTCCTGTCGCACGAGTACGACGCCGTCAACCAGATTCTCGAGGTGGGCATTCCGACGACCGCGATGGCGTCGGGCGGGGTCTATTTCTACAAGGACGGGCGCGACGTTCCCGACACCATGCAGGTCGCATTCGAGTACCCGGATCGCGACCTGACGCTGATGTACAGCGCCACGCTGGCCAACGGCCGCGGGCGCGGCAAGGTGATCATGGGCCACGACGCCAGCATGGAGGTGGGCAACGGCCTGACGGTCATCGCCGAACGGCAGTCGACTCGCTACGAGGGGCTCATCGAAGACGAGGTCATCGATCCGAGCAACCCGCTGCTGACCTATCGGCCGGGCTTTCGCGGCATCGACGCGGTCACTACCGCTACCGAGCAATACTTCGCCAGCCGTGGCTTGCTGTTCACCTACCGCGGCGGGCGTCGATTCGACCCCACCCATCTGCACGTCAAGGAGTGGGCCGACGCCATTCGCAACGGCGGTGAGACAAGCTGCAACATCGATCGAGCTTTCGAGGAGGCGATTACCTGCCACATGGCCACCGAATCGTATCTGCGTGGCAGCAGGGTGACGTGGGATCCGGTGCAGCGGAGGATCGTCTAGGCGTACGGAGGCGGCGAAGCTTCCGCCGGCGGCGCCCTCCATGGGCGGAGCGAACCAGAACGGAGCGGCTTTGAAGGTTTTTCAGCTCGGCATCATGATGTTCCTGCAGTACGCGATCTGGGGTGCCTACGCCCCGGTGCTGTCCGCATACCTGGAAAACGACCTCGGGTTCAGCGGCATCCAGGTGGGCGCCGTCTACTCATTGCTGCCGCTGGCAACGATCATCGCGCCGTTCATCGGCGGCCAACTCGCCGACCGCTACTTCGCCTCCGAGCGCATCATCGGGGTGCTGCAGCTGGCGGGCGCCGGCGTGTTGTACGTCGCCTCCCGCACCACCGACTACGGCAGTTTGATGGTCGTCATGTTCATCTACTGCATGCTGTACGCCCCGACCCTGGCGCTGACCAACTCGATCGCCATGATCAACCTGGAGGATTCGGAACGTCAGTTCGGCCGCGTCCGCGTCGGTGGCACGATCGGCTGGATCGCCGCGGGCTTGATGCTGGCGGCTTGGCGCACCTCGGCTCAGGGCGCCACGGTCGGCGGCGACATGCTGCTGCTCGCCGCCGCCCTCTCGGCGGTGATGGGGGTCCACTCGTTTACCCTGCCGCATACGCCGCCGCGGAAGGAAGGCGTCAACCCCTGGGCCTTCCTCGAGTCCCTGAAGATGCTCAAGGACAGGAACTTCGCCATTTTCATCGGCATCTGCTTTGTCGTCGCCACCGAGCTGCAGTTCTACTACGTGCTCACGGCACCCTTCCTCGTGTCCGAGCGCATCGGCATCTCTTCGGCAAGTGTCTCGGCATGGATGACGATCGGGCAGGCCGCCGAGATCTTCGTCATGGCGTTCGTGCTTTCCTGGTCGTTGAAAAAGTTCGGCATGCGAAAGACGCTGGCGATCGGCGTCATTGCGTGGCCGATCCGCTACGTGATCTTCGCCATCGGCAGCCCGGTCTGGTTGGTCCTTGCCTCACTGAGCCTGCACGGGTTCTGCTACGTGTTCTTCTTCGTCGCCGCCTTCATCTACGTCGATCAGGTAGCGCCGAGCGATATTCGCGCGTCGGCGCAGAGCCTCATCGCGATGGTGACGCTGGGGTTCGGCAGCTTCGTGGGGGCCAACTTCTCCGGCTGGGTGCAGACCTACTTCACCCGCGGCGAGGTGACGGATTGGTCGAGTGTTTTCCTCGTTCCGGTAGCGATCACAGTGGCGTGCGCCATCGCGTTCCTGGTGTTCTTCAAGGAGGAGCACATGACGCCGGCGACCGGTACCGCATCGGAAGCATGAGCCGGTCGTCGCAACTCCGGGCCCCATCGCACTCTCGGCACGGCCTGCTAGTGTCCTGTCTCAGGAGTTGGTTGCATTTTGCGGGAGGGAGATGCAGGTGAGATCAAGGAGGGGCACCGGCGGTACTCGATGGCCGCGAGGTGGTGAAGCATGAAGGAACGGTTGGGCGTAGGAATCATCGGAGGGGGCTTCGTTGCCCGCTTCCATATTCGGTCTTTCGAGGCGGTGCGCAACGCCGACGTGCGGGGCGTCATGTCGCGCACGACGAAGACGGCGGGAGAGGCCGCCACGCTCGCTCACGAGCTCGACGTCGGCGACGCCCGCGTATTCGAGTCGGTCGCCGAGATGGTCGCCGCGCCCGACATCGACGCGGTATGGATCTGTTCGCCCAATTTCACGCGCGTCGACGTGATGGAGGAGATCGTCGACACCATCGAATCAGGCAAGGGCGAGCTTGTAGGTGTGTGTTGCGAAAAGCCGCTGGGACGCAACGCCGCGGAGGCCCGGCGAGTAACGGAGCTGGTGAAACGCGTCGGGCTGCTCGACGGCTACCTGGAGAATCAGCTCTTCACTCCCGGCGTCGTGCGCGGCAAGGAGATCGTGTGGGCTCGGGGCGCGGCGCTCACCGGCCCGCCCTATCTCGCGCGCGCCGCCGAAGAACATAGCGGGCCCCACATGCCGTGGTTCTGGGACGGACAGCTCCAGGGAGGCGGCGTGCTCAACGACATGATGTGCCACTCCGTCGAGGTCGCCCGCTTTCTGCTCACCGAGCCGGGCGCGCCGCGCGAG
>CAYSHI010000196.1:0-6697 GCA_964430745.1 uncultured Acidobacteriota bacterium
GGGGCGTTCGGTGGAGCGGCCGACATCATGGACCACCTGGCCCCCGCGGGCTCGGTGTACCAGGCGGGGACGTTGTCCGGTAATCCCGTTGCCATGGCCGCCGGCCTCGCGACCCTGCGCATTCTCGAACGGGATGACGGATGGGGCCGGCTGGAAGACAGCGGCGCGAAGCTCGAGAGCTTACTGTCGCCGGTGCTGGACGAGGCGCCCCTCGAGGCCTCCCTTGTTCGCTGCGGATCGATCTTCTGGTTGTCGCTGCAGGCGGGTAATGCGCCACGCCGCGCGGACGCCATCGGCACCGCCGGCCTCGAGCTCTATGGCCCGGTCTTCCACGAGTTGCTCGAGCACGGCGTGTACCTTGCCCCGTCGGCCTTCGAGGTGGGATTCGTCTCGTTGGTCCACCAGGCCGAGCATCTCGAGCTCTTCGCCGCAGCGCTGCGAGACGCTCTCTCGCGGGCATGTGCCGAAAAGGGGCCGGATCGATGAACGACCTGCTGTTGCGTACCCTGCGCGGCGAGGCAACCGAGCGCCGTCCTCTGTGGATCATGCGCCAGGCGGGGCGTTATCTGCCCGAATATCGGCAACTGCGGGCGCGGTATTCGTTCGAGGAGCTGTGCGCGCGTCCGGATCTGGCCACCGAAGTCACGCTACAGCCGCTGGAACGGTTTCCGCTGGACGCGGCGATCGTCTTCGCCGACATCATGAGCCCCATCGAGGCGCTCGGCATCGACGTTCGCTTCGACCCGGGGCCTACGATCGAGGCGCCGCTGCGAAGCGCCGCAGCCGTCGATTCGTTGCCTCAGCCGCGGCCCGAGGACATCGCGCCGAACGTCATCGAGACCATGCGCAGCGTCAAACGCGAGCTCCGCGACCGGGTTCCGGTACTCGGTTTTTCCGGCGGGCCGTGGACGCTGGCCGCCTACCTCGTGCAGGGGAGCGGTGTGCGCGACTTTCCCGCGTTGCGGGCGCTTGCGGCGGATGATCCGGGATTGGTGAATGAGCTCCTGGCTCGTCTTACCGACCTCGCGTTCGACTACATGCGCGCACAGGTCGATGCCGGCGCCGACGCTCTTCAGGTCTTCGAGACGTGGTCGGGCGTGCTCTCGTACACCGATTGGTCGCGCCTGGTGAAGCCGCACCTCGACGGCCTCTTCGACCGCATGGAGGAGCTCGGCGTACCGCGCATTCTGTTCATGCAGAATGCCGCCCACCTGGTGGGAGGCATGATCACGGTGCCGGCCGACGGCTACTCGGTGGACTGGCGGGTGGACATGGCCGGTCTGCGTCAGGCCCTCGGCCCGCAGAAGGTCCTTCAGGGCAACCTCGATCCGGCGATCCTGCTGTCGGGGCCCGAGCAGACGGGGCGCGCCGCACGCCGCTTGCTTCAAACCGTCCCGAGCGAGGGGCACATCGTTAACCTCGGCCACGGCATTTTGCCGGAGGTCCCCATCGCCAGCGTCGAGGCCCTCATCGATGTCGTGCATGCCGAGACACTGACGACCCGGGCGAGCTCCGCCGCGGCTGTCGTCGACGGAGATTAGAAGCCGTGCAGCGAGACTCCGAGAAGCCCGAAGCCCGCGACGACCGCCCTCTGGCCTCCGAGGTCACCGCCGAGCTCATGCGTCGATACGACCGGCAGGGGCCGCGCTACACGAGCTATCCGACGGCGGTCGAGTTTGCCGACGGTATCGACGCCGAGGGCTATGAAACCCTGCTTTCGGCGGCCGATGAGCGCCCCGACGAGCCGCTGTCGTTGTACATGCACCTGCCGTTCTGCGAGGCGCGCTGCCTTTTTTGCGCGTGTCACGTCATTATCACGCCGCACTACGAGAAGACGCTGCCGTATCTGGATCTGCTCCGGCGTGAGATCGAGCTCGTAGCGGCGCGCCTGCCGCGTCGCCGGACCATCTCCCAGTTGCACCTGGGCGGCGGTACCCCGACGTACCACCGCCCGGAAGAGCTCGGCGGACTGCTCGATCACCTGTTTCGTTGCTTCACCCCGGCCGAGGGCGCCGAGCTGGCCATCGAGGTCGACCCGCGCGTCACGAGTCTCGACCACATCGACATGCTTGCGGAACACGGCTTCAATCGCGTGTCGATGGGGGTTCAGGACTTCACGGCCGAGGTACAAGAGGCCGTCAATCGGATCCAGTCGGTGGAGCAAACGCGCGGGCTCATCGAGCGTGCCCGTTCACACGGCTTCGCCGGCACCAACGTCGACCTGATCTATGGACTGCCGCATCAGAGCCTCGACTCGTTCCGCGAGACCATCGACACGGTGATCGACATGGACGTTGATCGCCTGGCGATCTATTCCTTCGCCTTCGTACCCTGGATCCGCGGCCATCAGACCAATATCTCGGAGCAGGATCTGCCCGATCGCGACGTCAAGCTGGAGCTTTTCGCGATGGCGCGACAGCGACTCCTGGAGGCGGGCTACGAGCCCATCGGCATGGATCACTTCGCCAAGCCCGACGACGAGCTCTTCCGTGCTCGCCGGGAGCATCGGCTGCGGCGCAACTTCCAGGGCTACAGCGTCATCCCCGCGTCCGACGTCGTCGGGCTGGGGATCTCCGCGATCGGTGATGTGCAGGGTTCCTACGTTCAAAACGAGAAGAAGCTCACGGCCTACGGAGAGGCGATTTCCGACGGCCGGCTGCCGGTCCACCGCGGCATCTCCCGCAGCCCGGACGACGAGGTACGCCGCCACGTCATTCACGAGTTGATGTGTAACTTCCGCGTCGATTTCGCCGCCGTCGAGGAGCGTCACGAGATCGATTTTGCCGACTATTTCGCGGAAGACCTGGCGGAGCTGGCGGTACACGAAGCCGACGGCATGGTTCGTATCGGTGGCGGCTTCATCGAGGCGACCCCCATCGGCGAGCTCTTCGTTCGCAACCTGGCAATGAGCTTCGATCGTTACTGGCGCGAGAAACGCCACGGCGACAAGCCGGTGTTCAGTCGCACGGTATGAAACCGGCCCCGTCCGTCGGACCGCATGATCCCGTGGCGGCGATCAGCGAAAGGACCCGCCGCATGGACCACATCGAGCGCGGGATCGAGCGATGAGACGTTTGGTGGTGATCGGCGCCGGTATATCCGGCTTGAGCGCTGCGCACGAAGCGATTCGCACCGCAGCCGAGTTGTCGGAGACGCTCGAAGTTCGCGTGCTCGAAGCAGCTTCCGAGGTGGGCGGCAAGGCCCGCAGCCGTGCGGAAGGAGGGTGGCTGGTCGAGGAAGGCCCGACGGGATATCTCGACAGCGAGCCGGAGTTCGACGACCTGCTCCTGCGAACCGGGATCTCGTCGCACAAGACGACGGCCAACGACGCGGCCGCGCGTCGGTACCTTTTCCACGGCCGCCTGCGCGAGATCAAGGCCAACCCGCTCGCCTTCGCCCGCGCCGGCATCCTCGGCGTCGGAGGTTTGGCCCGCATAGCGGCCGAGCCGTTCGTCGCGCGCGCCTCCCGGGAGCTGGCGGAACAGGAGAGCATCTGGGCCTTTGCCGCCCGTCGCCTGGGTCCGCAAGCGGCGGACAAGCTGATCGCGCCGATGGTTCTCGGCGTCTTCGCGGGCGACGCCCGCGAGTTGTCGTTGACGGCATGTTTTCCCAAGCTGGCCACCCTCGAGCGAGAGCACGGTTCGCTGATTCGCGGCATGCTGGCGACCCGCAAGTCGCGCGCGAAGGGCCAGCGGTTGGCCACGGGTCCGAGCGGCAAGCTGATCTCCGCGGTCGAGGGGCTGCAGTCCCTGCCCCGCCTGTTGGCCGATGCGGGCACCTTCGCGATCACGTGCGGCGCGCGCGTTCGTACCATCGAGCGCGGGCGGGACGGGGACTCGGCCGACGCTGCGGAGCCGACGTATCGCATCTTCGTGGACGGGGATCCCGAACCCGTGCCGGCGGACGCCGTTGTCCTTGCAGGCGAGTCGTTCGCCAACGCGGAGCTGATCGCAGGCGTTAATCCACAGGTGGCGGCCGCCCTCGGTGAGATCCGCACGCCGCCCGTGGTCGTCGTCGCCATGGGATTCGGGCCCGAGGTGGCTCGGAGCTTCCCCACCGGATTCGGCGTCCTCATCCCGCGCGATCAGGGATACCGGATCCTCGGGTGCATCTGGGATTCGCAGCTCTTTGCGCATCGCTGCCCCGATGGGCACCTGCTCGTGCGCGCCATGCTCGGTGGCGGCGTCGATCCGGAGGTGGCAGCCGCCGACGACGCAGAGCTGGCCGCGCTTACTCAGGCCGAGTTGGCGCGTCTCTTCGGCCTGCGAGAGCCGCCGATCTACACCCGCGTTGCCAACTGGGATCGCGCCATCCCGCAGTACGACCTCGCGCACCCACGTCGCGTCGAACGCGTAGCCGCGGCGCTTCCACATTCGCCGGGCATCTTCCTGGCCGGTAATGGCCTCGATGGTGTCGCCTTCGCCAAGTCCGCGGCGACGGGCATTCGGAAGGGAAGAGAGGCCGTCGAATGGCTGCTGGCGAGCCGGCGCTCACGCCACTCCGGCACGTCTCCGCCGCCCGCAGCGGCCGTGGTCACCTGATGCTCGGCACGGGGTGCCCGCCGCCGACTTGGCTTCCTGCCTCCGGCTCGGTAGGATTCGAGGCGAACACCGACCCGGCGGAGCCGATGTCTCGTCGCTCGTCCCGCCCTGGAGCCAAACGGTGCAGACCCACGACTCTCAATTGAGCTTTTTCGCGCGATTGCGCCGCTTTTCGCCCTACCGGCTGCTGCTGGCCGCTGCCGGCGTGGTGTGCGTGGGGTTGGCGGGGCTCGGCGTCTTCGTGCCGGGGCTGCCGACGACCGTTTTCTTGATCCTCGCGACGTATCTGTTCGCTCGGAGCTGCCCGTGGCTCGAGGAGCGGCTCATTCGCAATCGCCTGTTCGCGCCGTTTCTCGGCTATCTGGACGGCTCCGCTCCGATGCCGATGAAGGCGAAGCTCGCCACGATGTGCATCATGTGGGCGTTCGTGGCGCTGAGCGTTCTTCTTCTTGGCCGTGGCCTCGAAGCTCAGAACTGGGTCATCTTCATGCCCCCGGTAGCGGCCGTTGTGGGCACATGGTTCATCGCCCGCATGGGCCCGTCCTCGGACTTACAGTCGCCCGACGGACGAACGCGCCCCGGCGCCCTCTCATGAAATAGGCTCTGATGCCATGATCTCTCAGGCCCAGCCCGCCGCCCCCACACTGGATCCGGCGAAGTTTCGCGACCCGTTCGTCACGGCCAAAGGGGAGCAACGCGCCATCGTGGCGCTGGAGCACCTCGACACTCTGTGGTTCAACACCGGCACTCTCTGCAACATCGAGTGCGGTCATTGCTACATCGAGTCGAGTCCGAGCAACGATAGCCTCGAGTATCTCGGCCTTGCCGACGTTCAAAGGTTCCTCGATGAGATCGATACGCTCGGCCTGCTGACCGGAGAGATCGGCTTCACCGGCGGCGAGCCCTTCATGAACCCCGAAGTGCTCGACATGCTGGGCGAAGTCCTGGGGCGCGGCTACGACGTCCTCGTGCTGACCAACGGCATGCAGCCGATGATGCGCCCGGCGATGCAGCAGGGTCTGCTCGAGCTTCGCGAAGCTCACGGCAAGCGGCTGGGATTCCGCGTCAGCATCGATCATCACAGCGAGACGCTGCACGACTCCGAGCGTGGTCCGGGTTCTTTCGCGAAGGCCGTGGCGGGCGCCCGTTGGCTCGCCGACAACGGTTTCGACCTGGCCGTGGCCGGGCGTACCTGCTGGGGCGAGGACGAAGCCACCGAGCGCGCCGGTTACCGACGCTTGTTCAAGTCGGCCGGACTACCGGTCGACGCCGGCGACCCCCGGTCCCTGGTCTTGTTCCCCGAGATGGACGATCGCGTGGACGTGCCGGAGATCACCGCCGATTGCTGGGGCATCCTCGGCGTCAAGCAACGCAGCATGATGTGCGCCACGTCTCGCATGGTGGTCAAGCGCAAGGGAGCGGAGGCGCCCGTGGTGCTCGCCTGCACGTTGTTACCGTACGATCCGCGATTCGAGATCGGACGCGACCTGGACGAGGCGCTCGGGTCCGTCAGCCTGAACCATCCGCACTGCGCGAAGTTCTGCGTACTCGGCGGCGGTTCCTGCTCGGTTTCCGGCTAGAGCGCACGCGACTCCGAGGGACTCGCGGGTGCCGCGACGACACCGCGGCCCGCAGCCGGCGCCCGGTGCTCGTTCGAAAGCAGTTGTCTATCCGCCGCCGAACAGCTCCTCGAACAGCGCTCCCCACTCGTCCGGCCGGGCCCAGGCCTCTTTGTAGAGAACCTCACCGCCCTTGTCGATGACGTAGGCGCTGTTCGGCAAGCTCCCATAAGCGTCGCGCACGGCGTTGTCCATCCCGTCGATGACCACCAGTGTGGATATTGACAGCTCACCGCACGTCTTCTTCGCGAGCTCGAGTCGCGCGTCGTATTCCTCCGGTTGATCGATCTCCTCGAACGAAAGCTCCCCCGGATGGGCTTCACGTTGATACAGGACCACAAAGAGGATCTCGTCGTCGTGGGCGTCTCTCACCTCTTCCACAGCGGCGGCCCGCCGCCGGAAGGGTGGTCACGTGTACGACCCGAACTCGATGACGACGGGTTGCTCCGCATACGCCTCGCTGAGCGTGAACGACTCGCCCTCCACCGTCTCGAGCGTGAAGTCGGGCTCCGTGTCGCCGGGTGCGGGGTGCGAGGT
>CAYSHI010000197.1:0-13992 GCA_964430745.1 uncultured Acidobacteriota bacterium
CTGCGCGCCATGAGAATCCGGCGAAGCCGCTCCCTCTCCCCGCGCACCTCACGCGAAAGGGTATCGCTGCCCCTAGCGTGCCCGCCTAGCGACAAGGCTTCGGCGAGACAGGCGCGGATTCGCGGGCACGCGTGCGCCCGCTACCAGGCCGGCGTCAGTTCTGCCGGCGCGCGGAGCGGATAATGACGTCGCCGACCGGGGTGGCGCGCTCGTTGGGGAAGGAAGGCACGACCTGCGTCTCGACCGCCGCGATGGCGTCGACCGCATCCATGCCCTCGAGCACGACGCCGAACACGGCGTAGCCGACCTCGACCTCTCCCAACCGGTCGAGGCGCTGATTGTCGGCGAGGTTGATGAAGAACTCCGAGCTGGCGGTGTCCGGCATGCCGCCGCGGGCCATCGAGACCGTGCCGCGGAGGTTCTTGAGGCCGGTCTCGGTTTCGAGCGGAATCGCCGGGCGCCGGTCCTTTCTCTGGAACTGGCCGCCACCGCGCGGAATGTACCCACCGCCCTGGATCATGTAGCCCGGAATGACCCGGTGAAACGCGGTCCCGTCGAAGAAACCGGCGTCCACGTAAGCGAGAAAATTCTCCACCGTCACCGGCGCCAAATCTTCGTACAAGCCGATGACGATCGTGCCGTGGTCGGTCTCGATCGACACGCGCGGCGCGTCAGTGGCAATCGGGGGGTTACCGCTCACGGGCGCCCCCCCGCAGGCGAGGTTGACGACGAGCGCGAGCGCTACGAAGCCGAGACGCTCAAAACGTCTCGACCACGTCGTAGAGCGGTGTTCGCCGGCGGGCCGGTGTGAAGCCGGCCTCGCGAATGATGTCGATGGTCTCATCAGTCGTCGTACTGACATCGTGGTTCGCTTCATAAAGTACGTTCTCTTCGATCAAGGTCCCGCCGAAATCGTCGCAGCCGAAGTGCAGCGCCACCTGGCCCGCCTTCTTCCCGTCCGAGAACCATGAGGCTTGCACATGTTCGAAATTATCCAGATAGATGCGCGACAAGGCCAGTACCCGCAGATAAACGGCCGGCCCCGGGAACTCGGGAAACTGCCCCTGCATCGGTGTGTTCCCCGATTTGTACGACCACGGGATGAAGGCCGTAAACCCGCCGGTGTCGTCCTGCAACGCCCTCAAGCACTCGAGGTGCTCGATGACATCGGGCGCCTGCTCGGCGTGCCCGTACATCATCGTGCCGGTGGTTCGCAGGCCCTGCCGATGGGCGGCTCGATGGATCTCCAGCCACTCGACGGCGCTCTGCTTCTTGGGGGAAATTCGAGCGCGCACGCGGTCGGAGAGCAACTCGGCGCCGCCTCCCGGCATGGTCCGCTGGCCGGCTTTGAAGAGCTCCGCGAAGATGTCGTCGTAGCTCAGTCCGGACACCTCTCGCATCTTGCCGATCTCCGGCGCCGACCACAGGTGCGGGTGGACCTCCGGATAGCGCTCCCGAAAGGCGTTGACGACATCCACGTAATAGGAGAGCTCCAGATCGTCGTGTAGTCCGCCCTGCAACAACACCGTGGTGGCCCCGAGGCTTACCGAACGCCCGACCAGTGCCATGAGCTCGTCGACGTCGTGAGCGTACCCCTCCTCGACATCTCCGGGCTTCCGGTAAAAGGCGCAGAAGAGGCAGTCGGCGTCGCAATAGTTCGTGTAGTTGGGATTGGTGTCGATGACGAAGGTCACGCGCGGCTCGGGGTTGTGTCGCCTTCGCCAGATCCGCGCCATCTCGCCGAGTGCCAACAAGGGCGCCTCGGTGGCCAACCAAAGGCCTTCCTCCGGGCTGACCCGCTCCCCGGCATCGACCTTGTCGGCGATCGACCGCAGGCTGATGTCGCGTGTCGCCTCAGGATCGAGCAGCCTCTCGAGGACCAGCCCCGGAGCGCCGGCTCCCGCGCCTCCCGTGTCGCGCGCTTCGCGCACCCGCGCTCCGGCCTTCAATACCAGGTCGCCGGAGCTCATGCGTTTCCCTTCTCCAACCCCACCGGCGGCGCGATCTCCCACCACTGCGTCGACTCCAGCAGGTGTCGGAAGCGACGAATCGCCTCCTCGCCGCCCTCGCCGAACCGGTAGTTGAAGCCCATCAGATACGCGTAGGCACCGTCGGGCGTTAGGCCGGCGCGCCCCGCGTTGTCTGCAGCGACCTGCCGCAGCCGGCGCATGTTGTTGTCGAGGCTGGCGAGCAGCGTCTCCACCAGCATGACCCGATCCTCACGCGAAACCTCACGATGCACCATCCAACGGGCAAAAACGAACGGCAGCTCCTGCCATTGCTTCCACGCCGCGGACAGGTCCAGTACGTGTTGAAAGGGCTCCTCGAACCGACCGCTGCCGAGCTCCAGGACGCCGCGCGAGTAGTCGCGCCGTCCGGGCTCGAGCCCGCTCCGCGCGGCGCGTTCGAGAGCCGCATCGCCGATCAGCAGAATGCCCGCGTCGGCCGGGTCCGGGCCCTGTCGGCGCCGCACGTATGAAGCCGGATGAGCTTCGAAGCAACCGTCCATGAGCAGCCGCAGCAACGGATACGACGTGCTCGTCTCACCCGTGATGCCGAGGGTCGTGCCGCCGAGCTTGCGCACCGGGGCGGCCGAAAAAAGCAGCACCGAATGCGCCGGCCCGTCGAGCGAGATCCCGAGATCGCCGAGCGGCTCGAAATGCGGCATGCGAAACGTGTCGGCGATGGACATCAGGCCGGCATCGATCTCGCCGCGCTCCGCGGCCTGCCCGAGCGCGCGCGGGTTCAGATCGACCATCTCCATGCGCTCGTCCTCCATGCCGACGAAGAACGGCGCGGAGTTGAGGTAGGAGATGTGAGCGATACGCAGTCGCCTCATCGCGACGCCCCGCTCTCGGCCGGCGAGGGAGCGGCGCCGGAACCGGCGCCGACCGACTCGAAGCCGGCAAGCGCCCCCGGCTGCAACGCCGTGCCGCGTGCCGCCACCTCATCGGGAGTCAGGTTCGCGAGATCCCAGGAATACAGCTCGGTGTTCTCGAGGCTCACCGCGTTGAGGTCGGCAAGCGCCGGGTCGACCTTGAGCGGAATCTCCGCGCCGACGTCCCGGGGGCCGCGCTGCGACCAATGGGTGGGAGCCGGCGGCGAGGGAAATACCGTCAATGCGCGGTAGCGGGCATCGCGCTGCACCGGCACGCGCCCGGCCTCACGCATCAACTTGATCATTCGGTGGCCCGTCAGGCCGAGCGGGCTGGTGGCCAGCGCGGCGTGGGCGATCTTCTCCTCGCCGATGGTGCCGTCGAGATCGTCGGCGCCCCACCGCAGCGCCATCGAAGCGGTCTCCTCGCCGAGCATCACCCAGTAGGCCTTGATGTGGGGGAAGTTGTCGAGGATCAGGCGCGAGGCGGCGATCGTCTTGAGGCCGTCGAGCGCGGTCGCCTGGCGAGCCACGAGGTTGGTGTTGCCGAGCTGGAACTCCAGCGGGATGAACGAGTAGAAGCCGCCGGTGTCGTCCTGTAGGTCGCGCAGTATCATCAGGTGGTCGATGCGTTCCTCGTGGGTTTCGATGTGCCCGTACAGCAGTGTCGCGTTCGTGCGAATACCCTTGCCGTGGGCGGCCCTGTGGATATCGAGCCATTCGCGCGCACCCATTTTTTCCCGGTAGAGCGCCTCGCGGACCCGCTCGGAAAACACCTCCGCGCCGCCGCCCGGCATGGTGTCGAGGCCGGCGGCGACGAGCCGGTCGAGTACCTCCTCGACGGAGATCTTGGCGATCTTGGCGAAGAACTCGATTTCCACCGCGGTGAACGCCTTGATCTGCGCGACGGGATTGGCGCGACGAATGGCACGCAGCATCTCCTCGTAATACTCGAACGGCCAGGTCGGGTGCAGCCCGCCCACGAGGTGCACCTCGTGGATCGGCTCGCGCACCTTCTCGACAATGTCCTCCATCGTCATCTCGTACGCGTCGTCGTCGCCCGCCTTGGCAGCGTAGTCGCAGAACTTGCAGGAGATGACGCAGATGTTGGTCGGGTTGATTTGCCGGTTGAGGACGAAAAACGCGTAGGGGCCCGACTTGGCTTCCTTGACCGCGTTGGCCAGCCGCCCCGTGCCGATCACATCTTCGGATGCGAGGACGGCGAGGCCGTCCTCTCGGTCGAGGCGTTCGCCGGCGGCCAGCTTGTCGGCGATACGATCGAGGGCGGGATCGTCGAGGTTACGGAATTCGCTGCGATCGAAGGACATCGAGGTGGCGGTGGGCTGTCCGCTGCGCGACTGTCAGACGGCGCGCGGCGAGGTGGTGGGCTGCGGAGTCTTCCTCTGCAAAGTGCTTGGTCTACCAGCTGATGGGCCGCAGGCGGCAGGCTGCCGCGAGGGCCGAGGGTCCCTCGATTAGTCTATCCCGTATTCACTCCATCTTCTGTCGACCTTCGCGACGATGTCGGCATCCATCTCGAGCGCGGCGGGGTAGCCGGGCTTGAACGTCGCGTCGATCCCCATCACGCCGTGGGCCGTTGTCCAGGCGCCTCGGTGCTTCACCTCCGTGAAGACGACGTCGCGGGCGCAGTCGAAACGCGTGAAGATGCCCCACAGCAGCGAGTCGCGGTCGCTGAGCTGCACGTCGGGGCTCACGGCGGCAACGATCTTGACGGGGCCGAGAGGAGCGGCCACGAGCCGCTCGACGACCTCCCGGCCGCCGCCGTCGACGCGCACGACGAGCAGGCAGTCTTCCAGCAGCTCGTAACTCAGGATGCGCGAGTCGATGGTCCGAGGGTCAGGGACTCTCTGCGAGGGGGCGCTCGGCGAGGAACCGCTTGAAGATACGGGCCTCGGCGATGCAACCGTCTGCCCGGATGCCGCCTCGACTTCCGGAACCACCAGGCCCACGAAGCTCCCTTCGATGCGCGGCATCTCGCCGCCGGCGGAGGCAGCCACCGCCGCTGCATCGGCTCCCGGCGCCCCATGCAACGTCGAACGCGCGCCGGAGGTCGCGTCGAGCACCATCTTCGACCCCAGGTTCATGCTGAAGCTGGTGAAATCGAGCGTGTCCTGGGGAACGCCCGGAAGCAGGAGAAAATCGCTCGCCGGGTCGAAGTTGTCGCGGATGGCCCGCAGGACGGCGTCGAAGTCGCGCACATCGACATCGCCGTCCACCAGCACGCCGCACTTGGTGAGCGAGAGCTGTCCGGTTCCCATGAGCGCGAGCGCCGTCCGCACGGCCTCTTTGTAGTAGCGCTCGTCCATCGAAATCACCAGAAGATTGTGGAACCCGGTCTCGAAGTAGGCCCACAGCTCCTTGATCTCGGGGTGGATCAGCTTGATCAGGGGGCCGACCATCTGCTGCACGGCGTTGCCGAGGTGTTTGTCTTCTTGCGGCGGCTTGCCGACGGTCGCCGACAGGTACAGCGGCTTGCGGCGGCGCGTGATCTGCTTGACGTGGAAGACGGGAAAATCGGCCGCATGACTGTAGTGGCCGAAGTGGTCGCCGAACGGCCCCTCCAGGCGACGTTCGCCGGGCGGGACGATGCCCTCGAGGATGATCTCGGCCTCGGCCGGAACCTCGAGGTCGATCGTCTTGCAGCGCACCACACGGCACGGGGCGCGGCGCATGAGCCCCGAAAACGAGATCTCGTCCATGCCCTCCGGCAGCGCGGTGATGGCGGCCATCAGCAGATAGGGATCCGCCCCGATGACTACCGCCACCTCCAGCGGAACACCGAGGCGCTCGGCCTTGTTGTAGTGAAAGCCGCCGCCCTTGTGGATCTGCCAGTGCATCCCGGTGGTCGCCGAGTCGTACACCTGCACCCGATAGAGGCCGACGTTGCGCTCGCCGGTCTCCGGATCCTTGGTGACGACAAGCCCGAACGTGATGAACGGCCCGCCGTCGCCGGGCCAACACGTCTGCACCGGCAGGCGCGAAAGATCCGGCGCCTCGACCACCTCCTGCACCGGCGCGCGGCGAACTCGCTTGGATCGCATGCTCCACAGCACCTCGCGAATCGTGCCGCGCTGTTTCCACAGGCGCTTGGGCTGCGGCGGCTGCGCCGCGTCGGCAAGCTCCAGCAGGGCCGCCCCGATCTCGCCGGGAGGGCGACCAAGAGCGATCTCCACCCGCCGCGGACTCCCCAGTGGATTGATCAGCAACGGGTAGTCGGAGCCCCGCACGTCCTCGAAAAGCAATGCCGGGCCCTCGCGCTTGATGACCCGATCGTAGATATGGCCGATCTCCAGGTACGGATCGACGGCCACCTTGATGCGCCGCAACTCGCCGGCCTTTTCGAGATCCCGCGCGAAGCTCTGCAGGTCGTGGTAACCCACGCTAGTGTCCTGTCCCAGGAGTGTCGCCCTCCGCCTCTACGTCGTGAAGTCCCAGCGCGGCCCGCTCCTCCGCGGTCATCGCGGCCTCCCCCCGGTCCGCCCCGAGGACATCCTCCCGCCACTTGCGTTGGGGTTCGAAACCGAGCGAGCCGACCACCTTGTCGACGAACTGCTCAACCAGATCATCGAGCGTTTCGGGGACGTGGTAGAACGGCGGCGACGCCGGAATAATGACGACGCCGTCGCGTGATAACCGCGCGGCATTCTCGAAGGCGTTCGTCGGCCACGGCGCCTCCCGTACCACCAGCACCAGGCGTCGGCGCTCCTTGAGGGCAACCATCGCCGAGCGCGTGATCAGGGTGTCGCCGATACCATGGGCGATCTTCGCCATCGTGGTGAGCGAGCACGGAATGATCACCATGGCGTCGAATGCGTTGGATCCGGAGGAGAAGGGATTGGCGAGATCTTTGTCGGAGAAGATCTTCGTCACCAACGGCCGCAGGTCGGCCTCGCTCAACCCGGTCTCCTCGCGCATCACCATGCGGCCCCAATTCGACAGCGCGAGGTAGACGTCACCCCCCAGCCGGCGGCGCAGCAGTGCCACGGCGTAGGGGGCCCCGGAGGCGCCGGTGACCCCCACCAGGATTCGCTGCCGAACGTTGGTCTCGCGCTCGTTCATCGATGTCACCACCCTTGCACGCCCGCCAGCACCAGGCCGAAAACCAGGAAGCCGACGACGATGTTGAGCTGAAAGAAAGCCAGGTTGACCCGTTCGGCGAGCCGGCTCTCCGCGGCGAGCACCGCCGCCGTGGCCACGATTCCGGCTGCTGCCACCGCGCCGCTCAGATCCTCGCGGTACAGCATGATCAGGCAACCAACCGCCAGCGCGTGCGTGAGCATCGCCACCCGCAACGCGGGCTCGCGACCGAGCCGTGCCGGCAGGCTGCGCAGCCCCTCCGCTCGGTCGAACTCGATATCCAGGGTGGCGTAGACGATGTCGAATCCGGCGACCCACAGCAGCGTAAACCCCGCCAGCCACAGGACGGCGCGGGCGTCCGAGGTGCTCCCCGTGGCGGCGACGAAGCCGCCCAGCGGGGCGAACGCGAGCGCCAATCCGACGCCGTAATGCGCAAGCGGGGTGAATCGCTTCATGTAGGGATACAGGACGAATGCGACGAGCGGGATGGGTGACAGCGTAAGACAAGTGGTCGACAGCAGGGCGCACGAGCCGAAGTACAGAACGAGGCCCACAATTACTATGCCCCAGGCCTCGGCGAGTCTCATCGAACCGCGGGGAAGCTCCCGAACCTTGGTGCGCGGATTACGCGCGTCGATCTCGCGATCGATGATGCGGTTGAGCCCCATCGCCACCGTACGGGCTCCCGTGCCGGCGCCGAGGATCAGCGCCGCGGTCCGCGGGTCGGGCAGACCGCCCGCTCCGATGACCGCGCCGGCATACAGCAGCGGCAGGGAGAACAGCGTGTGCTCGAATTTGACGAAGGCAGCCCACGTGGCAACCCGGGAGGAAGCGTCGCTCATACCGGCAGGCCGTGGCGGCACTGTGACGGGGGGTCGGCTCATATTGCTGCGCCGCGGCCGATGCTATCACTCACCCACATCGAGCACGATCTTGCCGAACTGCTCGGCGCTCTCGAGTCGGGCCAACGCCGCCTGCGCATCAGCCAACGAGAACACCTCGTCGATGACCGGCGTGATCGCCCCGCTCGCGACGACCTCGAGCATCGCGCGGAACTCGGCCGCGTCGCCCATGGTCGAGCCGAGAATGGAGATCTGCTTCCAGAACACGCGCCGCACGTCGACGGGAACGTTCGGCCCGGTGGTCGCTCCGCAGGTAACGATGCGACCGCCCTTTCGACACGCACGAATGCTGGTAGCGAAGGTTGACTCGCCGACATTGTCGACCACCACGTCGATACCCGCTCCGCCGGTGAGCTCGCGCGTTACGGCAACGACGTCTTCGCCCGTGTAGTCGGCCGCGTGCGCCGCACCGAGCTCGATGGCCCGGCGCCGCTTGCTCTCGCTGTGGGAGGTGACGATCGACTTCGCACCGATGTTGTTGGCGATCTGCAACGCCGCCAGACTGACGCCGCCACCGATGCCGTGGATCAGCACCCATTCGTCGGCCTCCAGACGGGCCTTCGAAACCAGCATCCGCCAGGCGGTCAGCGTCACCAGCGGGAACGCCGCGGCCTCGAGCCACGACAGCCGCTCCGGTTTCGGAAAACAGTTCTCGGCCGGAACGACGATCTGCTCGGCGAAGGTGCCGGGCACCATCTCACCGAGCAGCGCGTAGGCCTCGTCGTCCGGCGACCCCAGTCCGGGATCGAGAACGACCTCGTCGCCGACCGCCACGTTGTCGACCCCTTCGCCGATTTCCGCAACGACACCGGCACCGTCGGCGCCCAAGACGTGCGGCATCGGCAGACTCAGCCCGGGGATGCCGGCTACGACGAAGAGGTCCAGGTGATTCAGGGCGGCCGCTCGCAGGTGCACGCGCACGAGGCCCGGAGAGATCTCCGGCCGAGGTACTTCGAGGAGACTGACCTGCTCGACACCACCGTGTTGGTGGATCGCTGCGGCGTACATGGGGAGCCTCTTCCTCGCGACGGGTGTCAGATGGCGGCAAACCGCCGCGGGCTTCAGGACTTCGGTGCTTCCGGCGGCCGAGGTTGACGGCTATCCGTCGACGTATCCGCGACGCGCGCGAACCTCGACGTCGTCCCGACCCACGCGCACCTGAATACGATAGAACTTCTCCGGGCTGGCGTTTTCCGCCCGATTCGGGGGCGAGTATCCGAGCACGTAGCGAAAAGCCGTGTCCCTGTCGATCTGCTCGAGAGCGCCGTAGAAGTTGGAGGAGTTGCTGAACGCCAGACCGCCGGTGCCGCGCGACAGCATTCCCAGGCCTTCTTCCTCGTCGCGAAAAGCGATCGAGGCGATCCCCGGCGAGATGTTGGTGCGGAAGGTTGTCGTGGTGTCCGGCATCGCCCCGATTGCCGAACCGCGGGCGCCGATGGTGTACAGCGTGTAGTTGAGCCTGTTCAACCTCCCGACGGTGCGCAACAGGTACCGCTCGATCGTCTGCGTGAAGCGCGAGCGAAATGCCACGGGATGCTCCGCCGCCGTCGAGGAGTTGGCGCGCGTCTGCGCCGAAACCTGATCGAGGCGCGAGTCGAGAATGTAGTAGTAGGTGCTTCCCGGATTCTGCGAGATCCCCGCCGAGACCATGATCATCGTCTTCGGGCCGGGCACATCGAACGTGCGATTAAGGTGCGCCGCGAGCGACGTCATGGCCTCCAACGTGAAGAGAATTTCGCCCTTCCGTTGTCCGGCGAACACCTCGGCCATATTGGCTCCCTGGCGCAGGATGTTGGCTTCGGCGGTGACGATCGACTGATTGTCGGCGGGGTCGGTGAGCACCGCGAGGCTGTTGGAGTCCTCGTAAAGCACCCTGAGCAGATCCTGCTCGTTTTGCCGTTCTCTTTCCTTGATCGACGGGTTGGCGACCAAGTCGGCAAGCGCGCGCTTGATGCTCTCGACATCGTGCGTGAACTCGGGCGCGACCATCAGGCGCCGACGTGGCGTGAGCGTCGCCAGCAGGATGCGGTCGTTTTCCTGCAGGTGGTTGTCCAGATAATCGTTGAGCGCGAAGCGGACCTTGTCCCAGTCGTTCGGCGCGGTGTTGAAGCCGTCGACGAACAGGACCATGTAGCGGGGAAGCAGCGGCGCGTCGGAGAGCTCCTGGTCCATGGTGGAGACGGGCTCGACCCCGTTTTCGTCGGGCCGGACCGGCAGGCTCTCGCGGAAACGCTCCAGCGCGAAGAAGGACACGTCGACCGGCTTGCCTTCTTCGAAGACCTGGAAATCGGCGGCCGTCAGGTCGGGAACGAAATTGCCGTCGTCGTCGAAGACGGTGACGTCGACGATGACCCGATCAACGGCCCCGCCGAACTGCGGACGAAGCTCCTGCTCCGTGAGCTGCTGACCGGCGGGAACGCTTCGCTGCGGCGGGCGCGCGCTCTGCTGGGCCACGGCGCCTGTCGACACAAGGGCAGCTCCCGCGACGATTGCCGCAGTGAAGAACAGCGATGATGCCCGCGTGTTGCTCATTGCCAACATCATATGAACCGAGGCCTTTGGGCTCAAGGGGGAAGATCCGACCCGCTTCGCGAATGTCACGGAGCCTACACCGGTTACTGGATCTCCATGCCGTAGGTCATGGCGATCGCCCCGGTCACCCGGGCCAGCGCCGCTCGAGCGCGGCGGTAATCGATCGTCGCGCGTAGCTCCTGCACCTGCGCACGGGCGAGATCGTCCTGGAAGGTCAGCACCTCGAAGTTCGTCGACATGCCCACGTCGAAGCGGTCCTGCTCGATGGTGAGCTGCAGCTCGGCCAGCTCCCGCGTGGCCCGCGTCGAGGTCACCAGCTCGCCGGCGTCGGTTACCGCTCTCGCCGCCTGACGCACCTCCAACGTGGTTTGTTGCTCGACGCGATCGAGCTCGGCCTTCGCCTTGTCTTCGTTGAGCGTCGCCTGCGCGTAGTTCCCCTTCGCCGTGTTGTTGCCGATCGGCATACTGAAGTTCACGCCGAGTCGCCAGGTGGGGAAGCCGAAACCGAACAACTCGCCCAGGGCGTCACCGTAGCCGCCGTCGACCTCGCCGATGATCACCGGAGGAAACCCCTGGGTGAGGATCTCGTTGCCGCCGATGCCGTTGAAAGACAATCCGCCGACCACGTCCAGTGACGGAAGCAAGGCGTTGTTGGTGGCCCTCACCTCGATCTGGCGCGAGGCGATCTGCGCCCTCGCCGTCGCGATTTCCGGGCGGTTGGACAGCGCCGTTTCGATCGACTGCGCGAAATCCGGCTGCTCGAATGCTATCTCCGGAGCCTCCGTCGGGTCCAGCGCTGTATCCCAACCTCCCGGCAGCGAGTCCGCTTTCAGCAGCGCGCGCAAGTTGTCAGCGGCGTTCGCCAGCCCGTTGCGCGCGAGGATGAGCTCGTTGCGACGCTGCGCCACGGCTACCTCGGCCTGCGTTTCTTCGACCGGCGCGATCATTCCCACCTCGACCTGCGCCTGCGTACGCTCGAGCTGATCTTGAGCGAGTTGCAGCGATTGCTCGGTCACAGCCAGGTTCCGCTCGGAGAACACCAGCTCCCAGTATGCCTCCACGACATTGAAGAGAATCGTGTTGACCTGCGATCGGAACGCCTGCTCCGAAACATTGGCGTTGGCGCGCGCCAGCAGCAGTTGCGCCCCCGACGCTTCCTTGCCGCGACCACGAAGAAGCGGCTGGGCGAACGCGAACCCGAGCGTGTTGTTCCACGCCGGGTTGAGGTTGGTGAACAGGCTGTTGGATGTCGACCGGCCAACGTTGTAGCCGAACTCGTAGGTGAGGCCGAAGTCGAAGCGCTGCACGACGCGCACCTGAGTGGTGGTCGTGTCGGACTCGCTTACGTCCGCGCCGGCGAGCGACGATGTCGACGGGGTCGTCGAGGTCGAGTAGCCGAGCCCGCCCACGGCCGGCGCCGCGGCGCCGAAGCCGCCGCCCGCCGTCGTGACCACCGCGGTCGCTCCGGGAATGCCTACCCGCACCTCGGCGTCGAACGCACCACGCTGAGTGACGATGTTCTCCCGCGCGATGTCACGATCGTAGTCGATCACCGTGATGTCGAGATTCTGCCGCAGCGCCATACGAAGCGCATCGTCGAGGCTGAGCTCGAGGGTGGCCTGCTGCTCACCCTGCTGGGGCGGCGACACGGGGGCGCCGAAACCGACCACGGGGGTCAGAGCGAGGCCGACGAGCGCGGCGGCGAATACGAGGGAGCGGATCGAGATTCGGCCAATGAATCTAGGCATGGTTCATCTTCCTCTTCTGCAATGAAGGGGCGCGCAAAAGCGTGGTGATTGGCGGGGGAACAGCCGCACGCGAAGAACTCGCGACACAGGGCCAGAGTACCACTGCGCCCGCCCGAAGTCAGGACAGATGAAAGGTCTCAAAACCTTGTGTTTGAGGCGACTTGGCCGTATTGTTGCAGCAGCATTGTGTGCCCGGTGCGTCTCGGTTTCCCGGCGCCGGACACGGCAAGATTCGCCCGTCAGTTTCAGCATCATGCAAGGAGTTGCTGCCGTGAATTCACGCATCATCACTTCTCTAGTAGCCGTTGGGCTGTTGTTGGTCTCGGTTCCGGCGTTCGCGCAGGAGGCTCACCTGGACCCGACAGTAAAGGGAACCACCGGCCTGTTCTCCGTGCCTTTGGCGTCGGTACTCGGCGCTGGTGAGTTCGCCGTGGCGGCTTCGTACAGCGCCATCGCGTACCAGCCCGGTGAGTCGAGCGTCGAGACGGCGGGCCTCTCCGGTGGTTTTGCGTTCGGCGCGGCCGAGGGACTCGAGGTGTACGCCATGTTCGAGCCTCGCATGGGCGTGCATCGTCGCAACATCTCCAATTCGCTCACCGCCTCGCCGCGTCTGCAGGACCATCCGTTCGCGGACGAGCGCTGGCAGACCGGCGTCGGCGACATCTTCGTCGGCGCCAAGTACCGCTTCTGGGGCGAGCCCGACGAGTACACGGGTCTCGCCGTGCTTGGTGAGCTCAAGCTGCCCACCTCCAATACCGACAACGGCATCGGCACGGGCAGGGTCGACTTCCTCATCGGCTTGAGCGCCAGCGGCGAGTTCAACGAGCAGGTCGGGCTGACCGGCTTTGTCGGAGGGACCTTCCGTGGCTCCCCCGACGAATTCGACATCAGCAACCAGTTCAACTACGGCATCGGCTTCCAGGTGCCGACCCGTTACTGGATTTCCTTCATCGCCGAGCTGAACGGCGCCGTCATCAGCTCTGACCTGCAGGATCTCGACCCGACGACGCCGTTCATGTCGGACAAGAGCCCGATCGTGTTCGGCGGCGGCGTGCGCATCTCTCATGAGAGCGGCGTTGCACTCGATGGCGTCTACGAGGTCAACCTCGACCAGGGCCAGCCCGACGACAACGTCGAGACCAGCCCCGGTGGCTGGCTGGCCAAGCTGTCCTACACCAACAGCCGTCGCGAGCCGGTCGTGTTGATGGGCGCCTCGCCGATGGCGCTGCCGCCGGTCAACCGGCCGCCGACGATCAGTTGCCGTGCGGAGCGCACGAGCGTACGCGTGGGCGAGAGCGTGCGGTTGTTCGCGGACGTCAACGATCCGGATGGTGACAGCACGACGGTCACCTGGACCACCCAGGCGGGTTCCATCAATCCGCGTGAGGGCGAGACGGTTACATGGAGCAGCCAGGGCGTGCGCCCGGGCAGCGGTCCCGTAGCGGCACGCGTTACGGACGGCTACGGCGGCACTGCCGACTGCGAGATGACCCTGACGGTCGCCGCTCCGCCGCCGCCGGCCGAGGACAGGGTGCTGACCTTCAGCTGCTCGGAATTCCCGTCGGGCAACACGCGCATCGACAACCGCTGCAAAGCGATCCTCGATGACGTAGCGCTGCAGCTTCGCCAGAACCCGCGCGCCACGGCCGTGATCACCGGCCACAGCGACTCCGCGGGTTCCGACGAGGTCAACAATCGCATGTCGCTCGAGCGGGCGGACAACGCAGAGACCTACCTGGTCGATACCCACGGCATCACCGGCAACCGCATCGACACCGGCACGGCCGGCTCGAGCCAGCCGGTGGGCGACAACGACACCGCCGAGGGTCGCCTGCAG
>CAYSHI010000198.1:0-18559 GCA_964430745.1 uncultured Acidobacteriota bacterium
CGATTCCTTTGTCGCGGCTCCTCGACGATGTATGAACATCGCCGTCGTCACCTCTCCGCAGACTCGCCCCGTCGCGCTCGCTACAAGTGTCAAGCTATGTTGGAGACAGCACACTAGGAGTGAGCTCGAGCGATGAGCCGAACGACCGAACCGACGGTCGCGTGGTGGGCCCGCGGCCTGATCTTCGAGAATTGTAGTTGTCAGGCCATTTGCCCGGGCCATGTGCACTTCGACCAACTTTGCGACGGCGACCGATGCGTCGGCTACTGGGCGATTCGCTTCGATGAAGGCGAGTTCGACGGCGCCGGCCTCGCCGGCGCAAAGGCCATCATCGCCTACGATTGCCCGCCTCACATGATCGACGGCAACTGGACGGAGGTGATCCTCATCGACGAATCAGCCGGAGAGCCGCAACGTCGTGCTGTCGAGTCGATCCTCACCGGACGCGCCGGGGGGCCCTGGGCGATCCTGGCTCGTTTCGTCGGCAAGCAGCTCGAGACGCGCTACGTGCCTATCGAGATCAGCGAGACGGAGCAGGCGAAGCAGGTCGCCGTAGCGGGAATCCTCGAATCCACGGTCACCGGGCTCAAGGGAAGGGATCGCTCGCGACCCGTGACCTTCAGCAACATGTACAACCAGATCCATCCCCCCGAGCAAATGATCGCGACCGGCAGCTCGAGATACGACGACGGCACGATTCGCTTCGACAACGCCAACACGCACGGACTGTACTCGCACTTCGATTGGTCGGTAACGCCCACATGACATCCATGCGCCGGCTGTGTGCAGGGGTCGCGGCCGCCACGGTGGCCGCCTGGCTGCTGCTGGCCGGCGGCGCCGGATCGAACGCGCCCCACGCCCATCCCGACGGCGCGGACGGCTTTGCCGTCGTGGTCGCGTTCTGGTTCGTCATGATGGTCGCGATGATGCTTCCGGCGCTCTGGCCCTGGCTGGCGCTTTTCGGCTCGATGGCGCCGGACGCCTACCCGGGCAGGCGTCCGTCCACGGTCCTCAGCCAATTCGCCGCCGGCTACTTCGTAGTCTGGTTGGGCTACAGCATCCTGGCCGCCGCGCTGCAGGGCGGCCTGCAACGGGCCGTGCTCTTGCGCGTCGATCTCAGCGTGGGCGCGATGATCGGGGGCTCGTTGCTGCTTGCCGCCGGCATCTTTCAGCTCACCCCGCTCAAGGACGCGTGCCTGTCCCACTGCCGCAGCCCACTGAGCTTCTTCCTGACTCGCTGGCACGGCGGCCCCGGCGGCCCCTTCCGCATGGGCGCGCATCACGGCATTTTCTGCGTCGGCTGCTGCTGGGCGCTCATGGCCCTGTCGTTCGCCCTCGGCATCATGAACCTGCTGTGGATGGCGGTCCTCACGGTCATGATCGTCGCGGAGCAACGAACCCCGCGGGCATGGCGCCTTCGCGAAGCCTTCGGCGCGGCCCTGGCAAGCTGGGGAACGTTCGTCCTCCTCACCGCCTGAATCCGCCCTCCTCATCGCCAATGGGTCGCCGGCTCAGGTTTCATCGAAACTCGTATCGGGTGGGTTTTCAGAGCGCGACGACTCGCGGCGTGCCCTCCACCACTTCGCCGATCTCGGCGGCGGGCTCGCCCGCTTCCTGCAAGGCGCCGACGAGTGCGTTCGAGCTATCGGACGGAGCACAGATCAACAGACCGCCCGAAGTCTGGGGGTCGAACAAGAGGGCGCTGCACTGCTCGTCAAGATCGGCCGCGTCCTCGAAATCAGCGGCGGCGGCGGCGCGGTTGGCCCGCGTGCCCTTGGTCGAGACCCCCGCCGCCGTCATCTCGTAGAAGCCCGGGTAGACCGGAAGAGCGTCGAAGCGCACCCTGAGCTCGACACCGGACGCCCGAGCGATTTCGAGCGCGTGGCCCACCAACCCGAAACCCGTGATGTCCGTGCAACCGGTGGCGCCGTGATCGAGCGCCAGGCGGGCCGCCGTGGCGTTGAGCCTTTCCATGCTCGCCAATACAGGCTCGAGTCCCGTTTCGTCGAGCTTGTCGGCGCGAAACGCGTTGAGAACAGCACCACTGCCGAGCGGTTTGGTGAGGATCAGACGCTGGCCGGGCTCGGCTCCCGCGTTGGTGAGCAGGTGCGCCGGATCGGCGCGACCGACGACGGCGAGACCATACTTCAGCTCCGGATCTCCCACCGAGTGGCCGCCCAATAGGACGCCGCCCGCGGAACGGACCGCATCCAACCCGCCCTGGAGAATCGACGTGTACACCCCGGCCGGCGCCTTGTTCTCCGGAAAGCAACAGATGTTGAGAGCAAACAAGACCTCGCCGCCCATCGCGAACACGTCCGACATGGAGTTGGCCGCCGCGACGCGCCCGAACCGGTAGGGATCGTCGCAGAAGGGGGTGATGAAATCAGCCGTCGCCACCAATGCCGAGGCGCCGAGCGCATAGACGCCGGCGTCATCGCTGGTCGCCGGACCCACGAGCACACGATCATCCGCCGCATGGATTCCATGCAGAGGAGTGACGATCTCGGACAGGTCTCCCGGACCTATCTTGGCGGCTCAGCCCCCGGACTTGGCAAGCGAGGTGAGGCGAAATTTCCGTTCGGTGGCGCTCATTTGAAGGATTGTATCCGTTTGTCTCTCGGGCGCGGTGCTTGTCAGCAGCGCCGATGGTCGTTAGAGTCCGCCCGCGATCCAACACGAGGCCCATGTCGAACAACAAACCGAGAATGACAGACCCAGATCCGACCGTCGCCGAGTTCGGCGACGCCCCTCTGGCCGATCCGACGCCGGAGCAGGCGGCGGCCGACCTCGAGGATCTCGTTATCCCGAGCATCCTGCTCGGAAGCATGTTCGTCTACTTCGGTCCCGGGATCATCTTGATGATGACCGGCATCGGCACCAGCCACCTGGTGACCGCCCCCACCGCCGGCGGCCGCTTCGAGTATTCCCTCCTGTGGTGCATCCCGATCGCCTACGTCTTCAAGTACTACGGCTTCGAGATGGCGTTCCGGTTCACCAACGCCACCGGCCGCAGCATGGTCGAGGCGTACGCGACCGCCTGGAAGAAATGGCCGCTGTGGTACGTCTTGATCACGACCATCATTCAGTGCTCCGTCGGCCAGGCGGGCAGGTTGATCGCGGCGTCCGCCGTGCTCTACTACCTGTTCTCCGAATGGCTGGGGCTCGGCCTCCCCACCTGGGTGTACGGGCTCATCCTCGGCGGGTTGTCCGTGGCCATCATCCTCGGCGGTCGGTATCGCACCATCGAGATGTTCGCCAAGATTTCGGCCGGCATCCTCGTTGTTTCCACCGTGGTCGTCTACCTCGTACGGCCCGCACCGATCGCCGAGTTCCAGCATTTTTTCATCCTCGAGACACCCGTCGGATCCTGGCTGATCATCGCCGCTTTTCTCGGCCTCCTGCCCACCGGCATCGACGTTTCCTTGCAAGCCTCGGAGTGGGGAAAAGCCAAGGGGGTGGGCATGAGCAAGATCCGACGACGCCTCGAAATCCTCGGCCTGGCGGAAACCTTCGACCCCTTCGAGCCGCGCAAGGAGACGCTGGGCGTCGACACTTCGCTACTACCCGATCACGCGCGCCGGTACGTCAATCGCTGGTTCAAGATCGGCCTGATGGATTTCCGACTCGGGCACACCGTCTCGGGGATTCTGGCGGTAATTTTCCTGCTGCTGGCCGCCGTATGGCTGTATCCCTCGCCCGTGGAAGGACGCGCGGTGATGGGCGAGATCGCGCAGATGTTCACGCTCAGCGTCGGCCCGTGGATGATGGTCGTCTTTCTGATCGGCGCCTTCGCGGCCACCTTTTCGACCGCCTTCAACTACTTCGACGGGTGGCCACGCATCGTCGGCGCCTGCTGTCGGAATCTGTTCCGCGGCACGGCGTCGTTACCCGGCACCGCGCGTCGACGCCTGACTCCCGAACATCGGGCCCGCTGGTACTCCGAGTACAACATCTACCGCATGACGATGATCTACTCGCTGATCACGTCGGTGGCGATCATCGCCGGCATCGAACGCCCGGTCTTCCTGGTGCTCGTCGCTTCCGCGCTGGCGTTCTTTGTCGCCCCGGTGATCTTCTTCCTCAACCTGTACTACTGCCTGACGATCATTCCCAAGGACGACAAGATCCTCTACCCCCGCGCACCCGCGCGATGGTTCGCCTATTTCAGCCTGGTGGTATTCACCGCGCTGAGCGCCATTTTGGTCGCGGCCCGCGTGCTCGGAATCACCCTGTTCGGCTAGGGGGCGGGGGACGGCTACGGATAGCACCCCGCCTGACGCGCCCGTTGCTGGATCAGCGCCAGGACAACGTCGATCGTGGGAGTCGGCACCTCGACCAGCCGACCCATTTCCTGCACCGCCGTCACCAGAGCGTCGATCTCCATCGGCCGGCCGCGTTCCAGGTCTTGCAGCATCGAGGTCTTGTGCCGGCCCACGGCGGCACCGCCGGCGATGCGCCTGTCGACGTCGACGGCGAACCGCACCCCGAGCCGCTCACCGATCTCCTGGGCCTCGAGCATCATCCTCCGGCAGAGGTCTCGGGTGCCCTCTTCGGTCGTGACCACATCGAGGGTCGCCAGCGTCAGGGCACTGATCGGGTTGAACGACAGGTTGCCCCAGAGCTTGAGCCAGATCTCGTCGCGGATTCGACGGATCGGCGCCCGCAAGCCGGCGCTGACGAAGACCTTGCCGAGCGCGCGAACCCGCTCGCTCTTGTCGCCGCTCGGTTCACCGAGACTGAGTCGATTGCCCTCGATGTGTCGGATCACGCCGGGCTCCGCCACCTCGGCGGCGGGATAGACGACGCAGCCGATCGCGCGTTGAGGTCCGATGCCCGCCCACTGCACGCCGCCGGGATCCACGGCCTCGATACGATGGTCTCTCCACCGGCCTTCGAGCTTGTAGAAGTACCACCAGGGGACGCCGTTCACCGCCCAGGCAACCGCGGTGTCGGGACCCAGCATCGGTTGCATCGTATCGACGACGCCGGGCACCGAGTGCGCCTTGAGCGTGACGATGACGAAGTCCTGCTCGCCGGCCTCGACCGGATCGGCGGTGCAACGCGGGTGGGCGACGCGCTCCTGCCCGTCGATCAACAGCTTCACACCGCGCGCCTGCATCGCCTCGAGGTGAGGGCCACGTGCGATCAACGTGACGTCCTCGCCGGCCAGCGCCAACTGTGCGCCGAGGTATCCGCCGATGGCGCCGGCGCCGTAGATGCCGATTTTCATAGCCCGAGCTTTTCCGCCAGCCCGATTCTCTGCATCTTGCCCGTCGGGCCCTTGGGGATCTCCTCGAGAAAGACAACGGTGCGCGGCACCTTGAAGTCGGCGAGCCGCGCTGAACAGAAGTCACGCATTTCTCTCTCGTCGGCCTGCGTGTCTTCGCGCAGGACAATGGCTGCGGCGACCTCTTCGCCGAGCTTCTCGTGTGGCATGGCGAAGGTCACTACCTGCCGCACCGCCGGGTGCCCCATGAGAACCGCGTCGACCTCCAGTGGTGAGACCTTCTCTCCGCCGCGGTTGATGATCTCCTTGAGCCTTCCGGTGATGGTCAGGTACCCGTCGGCATCCATGACGCCCTGGTCCCCCGTGCGAAACCAGCCGCCGGTGAACGAAGCCGCGTTCGCATCCGGGTTGTTCTCGTAACCGGGGGTGACGTTGATACCGCGGATCACGATCTCGCCGGTGTCGCCGGGTTGCAGCAACGTCCCGGCGGCATCCATGATCGCGACCTCCGGGCCGGCGGCCGACCCGACCGTTCCCGGCTTCCGTTCGCCGGGCGGCAGCGGATTGCAGGTTATCTGGTGCGCCGCCTCGGTCATGGCGTAGGCCTCCACGAGGGGCGCCTGGAACAACTCCTCGACCTCGGCCATCACCTGCTTGGGCAACGACGCCGATGCCGACCGCATGAACCGCAGGCCGGCACGCTCGACGATGTCCCGGTTGCGCGAGGCGCGAGAGAGGATCGCCTGATACATGGTCGGAACCGCGGTGAACCAGGACGGCACGGCATCGTCGAGCCAGGTGAAGAACTTCAGCGCGTTGAACCCCGGCGTGCAGCAAACCGAAGCCCCGGCTCCCAGCGTCGCAAAGACGGCCGCCATCAGGCCGTGAATGTGGAAAAGCGGCATGACATTGAGACAACGGTCGTCCGATGTCAGCCGCAGCGTCTGCGCGATGTTGCGGGCCGAGGCGCAGATGTTCGCGTGCGTCAACGGCACGATCTTCGGTCGTGATGTGGTTCCGGAGGTGTGCAGGACGAGCGCGATGTCGTCGGGTGCAGCGAAATCGGGGGCCGCCTCGGCCGACAACGCGGCAGGCGCGTCGTCACGCGCTTTTTCGGCGGCGCCCGCCGGCTCGACGCCGACGACAGCGTCGCCGCCGACGAACGAAAACACGCCGGCGGCATCGCCGTCGCGCACCTCGATCTCGAGGGTCGGCACGTCCAGAGCGTTCGCGGCGGCAACCGCCGGCGAGTCGCTACCCGCCTCCACGACCAGGGCGCCTGCACCCAGGTCTTGCAGGTAGAAATCGAACTCCTCGCGACGGTATGCGGGGTTGAGCGGCGCCGTAGTGGCTCCCGCGGCGATGGAAACGAAAGCGCTCGCCATCTCGGGGCCGTTCGGCAGCACGATGGCTACGCGGTCGTTGCGGCCGATGCCTGCGGCGTTGAGCGCGCCCACGGTGCGACTCATGTGGGCTCGCAGCCCGGCATAGGTGAGCGGCTCTCTGCCCGGAGCCTCGAAAGCGACGGCCTCGTCGGCGGCGGCGGCCAACATTGCCGATACGGTTGCTGCTTCGCTCAAAGGGAACTCCAGCGTTTCTACGCGGAAAACGTGTCTGCGGGAAAGAGAAGATGCAAGTCCAAGGGCGTCGCGAGATTGCCTGCCGCGCAAACCGACGTCAAGACGCAGTACCCCGGAGACAAAGCGAGGGCCCGAAGGCTTGATCCCCTCGGGCCCCGGCTCCTGTCAATCGAGCGCCGCCGGCTCAGACAGCGCCGCGCAGCGAGACAAGAATGTCGTCGACCAGATCGCGGATGTGATCGGCCTCCTCCTCGGGAATCTTGCCGGCTTTCTCGGAGGATTCCAGCTTGTTGAGAAAAGACTCCAGCTTGTTGATGGAGGGCGTGCCGTTGAGCTTCTGGAGGCTGCCGATCGCCGACTCGAGTGAAGTGATCAGCGGCTTGGCGTTGTTGCTCGCCATTTCTCCGTCGGCAACGAGACTGTTGATGTAATCGATGACGACCTGAATGTCCGCGATGGCGTGAGCGGCGATAACCGGATCCAGCTTCCCTTCCGTGTCGTCGTCATCATCGTCATCATCGTCGGAGATCTCGATGATCGCGGTGAGCTCCCACGGGGTGCCGTCGACCAACGTGCCCCGCACGACCACTTCGACGGTGCTGCCGGCAGGAACGCTCGTGGCAATGCTGATCGCCTGCGCCTTGGTGAACTTGGCAACGAAGCGGCCGCTCTCGAAGACGGTGGCGAAGGGAACCACGACGTAGTCCGGGCCCTTCATCTCGACGCTCTGGGGAAGTATCTGAGCGAACGGACCACCGGTTATTCGGGCCTCGATGGCGCTGCTGCCGTTGCCCGAGCTGCCGTTATCGATCCAGCCCAGGCTCCACTTGTCTCGATTGAATGCCAGGCGCAGCTCCTCGACGTCGACGCTGTCGACGGTGGCCACCACCACCGTGGCGAGCGGCACCGATTCCACGGAATTGACCCATCGCCCCTGCACGCTGATGACCGCCCCGCTCTCGAACTCCCGCTGTAGGTCCGCGTACGAGTGCAGGTCGCCGCCGGTGTCCCACCACGTGTTTTCGTCCGTGAGGATTGTGGAGCCGCCATCGAGGCTGAAAGCAAGAGCTGCCGGGTCGATCGCCACAACGATGCCGGTGAACTCGGGCAACGGGTTTCGTCGTTCGTCGACGACCGTGGCCGAGCCCGGCTGGACCTGGATGGTGAGCTGCACGACCTGGTTGTTGCCGACGCCCTGAACCATCACGTTGGCGTTGTTTCCGGCGCCGACGATCGTGAGCTTGACGTTACCGCTGGGAACTCCCGCGAGCACGAACTCGCCGTTGCCGTTGGTCCGCGTCGTCTTGTTCGTGCCCTCGATGGCAACCTGGATCCCGGACATCGCGCTGGCTCGCGGCGCCGCGCCCAGCGAAGAGGAGCCGAAAGACCCACCGCCGACAAGCTGGCCGGAGATGGCGGAAGTGCCGAACGTGGCGGACGCGAGCGGCTGCGGAATCGACGGCGACATGGGATTGGCATCCCCTCCGCACGCAGCAGCCAGCGAGACGCAGAGGATGAGCAGCACGAAACCGGGTTGCAGACGCGAATTCGAGTGAAGCTTCATCGATGACTCTCCCTGTGTCAGAGCGGAACGCGGGGTGCCGACCCGTTCTCGACTTCCGAGACGATTCTTCAAGAGTGATAGAGAACACTTTTAGCAGACTAGAACAGTCCGGAATAGCTACTATTCGCATCTTAGCTATGGATAAGAATCTATTGATGATCAACATCATCTTTTAAAGACCATTTCTGAACGAGAAAAAGCCGGTTTTCGCGGCCCGCGACGGGACGCGACCCTCCCGAGGCACCCGGCTTGTTGATCGCCGACGCTCGCCTGTTATCGTGAGGCGCGCTCCCCGACGACCAGAGCGGCGCGTGCCCGACCGACCTTCGGCGGACAGCGCGCTTCGCGCGCAGGCTGAATCCTCATGGACGATGAACAGGAGATCACCCGGCTGCTGGTGGCCGCCGCCGGCGGCGACCCCGAGGCCATGGATGAGGTCTTCGTGTCGGTTTATCCGCGCCTGCGGAAGATCGCGCGCGCCCGCCGACGAAGCTGGCACGGAAACCCGACGCTGAACACCACGGCGCTGATCCACGAGGCCTATCTCAAAGTCGGACAGTCGTCGCGGTTCGAAAACCGCGGGCACTTCTTTGCCGTCGCCTCCAAGGCGATGCGTCAGGTGCTGATCAACTATGCCGAGCAGAAGAGGGCGTCGAAGCGCGGCGGGGGTGATCGCGAGGTCACGCTCGTGGAGGGCAGCGCGGTATCGGACGACGCCGTCGACGAGATCATTATCCTCGACCAGGCCCTCAGCCGGCTCGAGTCACTCAGCGAACGACAGGGGCGGGTGGTGGAGTGCCTCTTTTTCGGTGGACTGAGCATCGCGGAAACGGCGGAGGCTCTCGAGATATCACCGGCGACCGTCAAGCGAGACTGGAGCACGGCACGGGCCTGGCTGTACCGCGAGATGCAAAGCGAGCAACAGGAGGGTTAGGCACGCCCGCAGGCAAGTGAGCCCGCGTCGGTAAAACGAGTGAGATCGGGCCGATATCGGAGACCGATCCGGTCGCGGTCAGAACGAACCGTCAAAGGAGCAAACGCCGTGCAAAGAAGAATCCGAGCGACCGGCCGCAGACACCGAGTATGTCGCGGAACCGCCCCCTTCATCGCGCTGCTGGCCAGCGTCCTGGGGCTTGCTTCCGTCGCGTCCGTCTCCGCGGCGCCGCAAATCCCCTCGGCGCCCGACCGCAGCGAAGGAGAAGGTCCCTTTGATCGCCTGATCCTGCGCGCCGCGACGCTCATCGACGGTACCGGGGCGCCGCCGTTCGGCCCCGTCGACATCGTCGTCGAGGGCAACAGAATCGTCGACATCGTGTCGGTGGGCGCTCCCGGCGCACCGATCGAACAGGATCGCCGTCCCGCAGTGCGTGAAGGGGATCAGGTACTGGAGCTCGAGGGACACTACGTCCTCCCCGGCTTCGTTGACCTGCACGGGCATCTCGGCGGCACGGCGCAGGGGACCCCGGCCGAGTACGTCCTCAAGCTGTGGATGGCGCACGGCATCACGACGAGCGCCGACCCGGGCAGCGGTAACGGCATCGGCTGGATGCTGGAGCACAAGCGCCGCTCCGACGCCAACGAGATCACCGCGCCGCGACTCCTCCCCTCCCCGTCGTTCGGCCAGGGGTGGGATGAGCCCATCTCGGCGCCGCAGCAAGCTCGCGATTGGGTCAACGAAATCGCCGACATCGGCTCCCACGGAATCAAGTTCTTCGGGCTTCGCCCCGACCTCATGGAGGCGGCGCTCGACCAGGCCGAACAGCGCGGTCTCTACACCACGATGCACCACGCCCAGCTCAACGTGGCGTGGATGGACGTACTCGATTCGGCGCGTCTCGGACTCACCTCGATGCAGCATTGGTACGGCCTTCCGGAGGCGCTCTTCACCGACCGCGCGCTGCAGAACTACCCCGTCGATTACAACTACAACAACGAGCAGGACCGCTTCTCGGAGGCCGGCCGCCTGTGGCAACAGGCGGCGCCGCCCTATTCCGACCACTGGAACGCGGTGATGGACGAGCTGCTCGAGATCGACTTCACCCTGGTGCCCACGTTTCACGCCTACGAGACTACCCGCGACTTCATGCGCGGCGCCCGCGCCGAGTGGCATGAGGAGCACACATTGCCGTCGTTGTGGCGCTTCTACACACCCGATCGCCTGGCGCACGCCTCGTACTGGTTTTACTGGGGCACCGAAGAAGAGGTCGCCTGGAAGAACAACTACCGTCTCTGGATGACCTTCATCAACGAGTACAAGAACCGCGGCGGTCGCGTCGCGGTGGGCACCGACTCCGGCTACTCCTACAACCTCTACGGCTTCTCCTTCGTGCGCGAGATGGAACTCCTGCGCGAAGCCGGCTTCCATCCGCTCGAGGTCATCCGCGCCGCCACGTTGAAGGGCGCCGAGGCGCTGGGGGTCGACGATCAGCTAGGCACGGTGGAGGTCGGCAAGATGGCCGACTTCGTCGTCGTCGACGAGAATCCGATCGCCAACCTCAAGGTCCTGTACGGCATCGGCGCGGTGAAGCTGACGATGGACAACGAGGTCGTCCGCGTCGGCGGCGTCAAATACACCATCAAGGACGGCATCGTCTTCGACGCCAAGCAGTTACTGCAGGATGTGCGCGACATCGTCCGGGAGGCAAAGGATCGCGAAGGTTTCGAGATCACCCAGCCGGGCCGCGGGCCCTTCCGTTGAACCGCCGGGTCGTATGTACCCGGCACCGGCGTGATCCCTCTGCGGGCAGGACGGAACACGCGCATATCGGGAGGCCGGGGCAGGCGCATTCCCTCCGGAGTGGATCGAATCCGCCGTAGATTCTGCTAGAGTCGCGGACGGGACGGCCATGGGGTGGTCCGATCGCTGAGTAAGAGTCATGGAAGAACGAAAAGGCACATCTCCCTGGGTGTTCATCGGCGTCGGCTGCCTGGTGGCGGTGTTGCTGATTGTCGCCGTGATCGTGGCTATCGGAGCCTGGGGTTTCAGTCAGGTTCGCGAGCTGCAACGGACCATGGAGGACCCGCAAGCACGCACCGAGCAGGCACTCGAGATGCTGGCGACCGACGAGCTTCCCGAGGGGTACAACACGATGGTGTCACTGTCGATTCCGTTCCTCGTGGAAACCGTGGTCCTGACCGACGCGGAACCCGACGACGACGGGCGCATCGACCGCTTCGGCGAACGCGGCTTCATCTACGTCAAGACCCTGTCCGTCGGGGAGCAAGAGCAGGAGCTGCGGGATTTCTTCGCCGGAGACACGAACGAGTCGCAGATCCTCGAACAGACGTCGATCCGCGTCGATGCTCGCGAGTTCGTCGGCCGCGGCGTCATCGAGGAAGCCGATCGTACGCTGCGCTGGGTCGCCTACCGTGGCGAGATCGGCGACCGCAGCCAACGAGACTTCGGCGAAGGCCTCAATGCGATGGTGATGTTCGAGTGTCCGGGGACGGAGCGCGTGCGCATGGGGATCTGGTTCGGCCCGGATCCCGACCCCGATGCGGCCGCCGATGAGGCGGACTTCAGCGGTACCGTCGCGGACGAGAACGAGATTCAGCGGTTCATGTCGCATTTCGACGTGTGTCGACGATGAACGCGCGGTAGTCAGGAGCCTTCACGGATGCTCGAAAAGATCAACACGGATCGACGGCTCGAAAGGGACGAGTACCACGAGCGGATACCGGGGCTGCAAATACGTATGTTCGAGCTGCAGCGCATCTGTTCGAACGCCGGCATCGGCGTGATCCTGGTGTTCGAGGGCTGGGCGGTTTCGGGTAAAGGCGCCGTCATCAAGAAGCTCACCGAACGACTCGAGCCTCGAGCCTACGAGATCCACGCCGTGCTCGAGCCCCGCACCCACGAGCTGCCGCTTCCCTGGTTGTATCGCTTCTGGAAGAGGCTCCCGACGTACGGGCACATGGGCGTGTTCGATCACGGATGGCACCAGGTCGTCGTCAACGGCCACGTCAGTGGCGACTTCTCGGAGGCCGACCGGATCCGTTTCTTCGAGCACACCAACTCCTTCGAACGCGCGCTCGCCGACGACCGTTACGTCGTCGCCAAGCTCTTCACGCAGATCTCTGAGGAGGAGCAGTCGCGTCGGCTCGAAGAGCTCGCCGCCGACGAATCCACGGCGTGGCGAATAGAGGACCGGCACTGGGAAGAACACCGCAACCACGAAGCCTACCTGACTGCCTTCGAGGAGGTACTGGCTCGAACCGAGACGGAATGGGCACCATGGACCATCATCGAGGCTCACGATCGCCGGTGGGCGCGCGTGAAGCTCTTCGAGACGCTCATCACGCGGCTCGAAGAGGAGCTCGTGCGACACGGCGTCGACCCCGAAAGGCGCCAGCCATGAAACGGGGTCGATGATGTTGGATACCGTGGACCTGACGCTGACCCTGAGTCGCGAAGAATACAAGCTCGCGCTACTGGAACAGCAGCTGCGCCTGCGAGAGTTGGCGCTGAAGCTCTACGCCGAGAAGCGCTCCCTCGTGGTGGTCTACGAAGGATGGGACGCCGCGGGTAAGGGCGGCAACATTCGTCGCCTCACCGAGAAGATCGATCCACGCGGCTACCGCGTGCACACGATCGGCGCTCCCGAGTTCGAGGACAAGACCCACCATTACCTGTGGAGGTTCTGGCGACGGCTTGCCCCCCCGGACGAAAAGCAGATCGTCGTGTTCGACCGCAGCTGGTACGGCCGCGTTCTGGTGGAGCGCGTCGAGGGCTTCGCCGCCGACAATGAATGGCGACGTGCCTTCCGCGAGATCAACGACTTCGAGCGCCAGCTCGTCGACGCCGGCATCGTCGTCGCCAAATTCTGGATCCACATCAGCAAGGAAGAACAGCTGCGCCGTTTCGAGCTACGCAAGGAGACTCCCTACAAGGCCTTCAAGCTGACCGAAGAAGACTGGCGCAATCGCGAGAAATGGGACGAGTACCAGGCCGCCGTCGACGACATGCTCGTCAAGACCAGCCCGCTCAACGCACCCTGGACCGTCGTCGAGGGAAACTGCAAGAGGTTCGCGCGCGTCAAGACGCTGCGCACGCTGAACGAGGCGGTCGCCGCCGGGCTCGAAACTTCCGACGAGGGCTGATCGCCAACCGGCCTTGCCCCCTGGCGCCGGGACTCGAGGACTCCGCAACCCCCGCGCGGTCGATGGCGATGCTCGCGGCCTCGCGGCTCTTCTGGGTGACGGCGTGCAGCGCGGCGTCCAACGCCCGCGTCACCATGGTGTGAAAGTCGGTGATCACGCACCGACGCTCTCGAGCGCACTGGCGGCCTCCATGAGCCTCATGAGCTCCTCTGTCTGGGTCCGGGACAAGCGCTTCCGGCTGATCTTGCCCAGGTAGATCACGATGTGACCGTGGAGCGCGTCGACGGCGTCGTGATCGGCACCAGAATCGGCCCATCGAGGTCCCGGTCAGCGCTGAGCTCGCGGCCATCGCTTTCGCCGGTCATTCGTCGACACCGTCTTCTCCGTCGCGTGGTTTCATCACCACGCCCTCGTTGCGGTTTCCGTCCATCTTGACTCGAAGCGGATCATTGAAGCACAAGTGGCGCGTATAGGTCTTCTCGCTCACGGCCGGTTGCGCCGCGAGCCACGCCCAGTCGACCCAGCCGTCTCCGGTGTCGGGATTGGCGGTAAAGTAACCGATGTTGTTGGCAACCAGGTTCTGGAAGAAGTGGGTACCCTGCGACGGCTGCACCTTGAAGTCGCGAAATCCCGCCTCCACAATCACACGGGCGCCGTCGATTTGCTCCCAGGTGACGGGGATGCCGAGGAACGGATCGGAAGACCCCCAGCGCCCGACACCGACGAGCACGAACGGGGTCCCGGCCTGGGTGAGCTGCGCATTGTACCGGGCCACTTCTTGCGCCACGACGCGAGATTGGCCGCGCTCGTACCGCTCGTGGTCGACGACGACGACATCGTGGAGATCGCCGAGCACTCCGTTTCCAAGCACACTGAAGCTGCGGCAAATCGTCTCGGTGTCCTCGATATCGCCGATCTCGATCCTACCCCGACCCAGAGGCGCGGCCACCGGGCGTAGCTGGAGGAAGCCGAACTCCTTCGGCTGCCCCTCCGGCGTCGACAGGTTGACCGCGAACTCGATCTCGACGTGGCCGCCGGCCGCAGCGACACTGACATCGAGGAGCCGCTCGAGGATGGCGGCAAGGGGAAACACCTCGTACTTGAGGACCGGGGCGAAGCTCACCAACCGCACTCCGCGCCGGGCGATGCCGTCGTAGATGGCGTCGTTCTCGGGCGAGAACGTCGAGCCGACCGAGGCCAGCGTGCCGTCTGTTTCGGCCACCGCCAGATCGTATCGACCAAGCTGCGCCTCCTCGCCGTGCGCCTCGGCGCTCACGGCGTCGCCATCCGAGTCCAGGTTCAAGGCATAGAACTGACGCTGAGAGTTGTCCAACGCGTCTTTGACCGACGACATCTGAACCAGGCGCTCGGGATGACGCGGCGAGAAGCGCAGGCAATCCTCACCGTCGACGACGCCGGGCCCGAGCCCGAGGGCCACGGCAGCGAGCCCGTCCTCCGCCTTGATCGGCTCCACCGGGTAGTAGTTCTGCGACAGCGCTACGCCGGCCATCTCCGGGTAGAACCTCTGCCCGTGCGCCGCCCCGACGATGCGCTGCAGGATGACCCCCATCTTCTCTTCTTCGAGCCGGTAGGAGGTCGAGCGCAGGTGGCGCTTCGCCACCTGCGCGAAGGTCGAGGCGTAGATGCGCTTGATGGCGCGAACGACCTCCTCGAGCCGGGTCTCGAGATCCGGGCTGTTGTTGGGAACCATCAACGTCTCGTAGATGCCCGCGAACGGCTGATATCGCGAGTCCTCCAGCAAACTGGACGACCGTACCGCCAACGGATACGTGCACAGGTCGAGGAAAGAACGCAAGGAGTCGCGAATCTTCGGCGGTATTCCGGCCGCCAGGAACGACCGGATGATCTCGCCGTCGTCGTTCGAAGTGATGGCCAGCTCCCGCAGATCGTTGTCGTCGAGGAAATCGTCGAAAACGTCGGTTCCCAGGACCACCGCAGGAGGCACGGCGACGCGGACACCCGGAAATTGCTCGGCGATGTCGAGATCGTTCAGCAACAGGTTGGCGAAGGCGAGGCCGCGGGCCTTGCCCCCGAGAGAGCCGGAGCCCAGGCGAGCGAGTCCGCGTTCGGGGTTGAAACGCTCGGGATCGAAGTCGGCAACGACGGCGCGGCGCCGCTCTTCGCGGTGTGTACGAATCGCTTCGATCAGGTAGGTGCGCAAGTCCTCTGCGCCTGCGAAATCCGACAGCTTGCGGGGCCTCAGTCGATGGGCAATGCCGAACTCTGTGTGAGCCTTGAGCCAAACCGAGAAATGATTGCGCTCCGCATGAAAGGTGAGGCTTTCGGCGGGCACCGTGCGCAGCTCGCGCTCGAGTGACTTCAGGTCATGAGCTCGTCCGACTGTTTCCCCGTCCGGCAGGCAAAAGACGAAATCTCCGAAACCGAAGTTCGCGAGCATGAACTTGCGCAGGTCGCGCAGCAGCGTCGGTGAGCCCTTCAGCAGAAACGAGCGACCTGCCTTCAGAGCCAGCTCTTCGTTCTCCGGTCGTCCGGATTGCAACACCACCGGAACGTCGGGCATCAATTTGCCGACCTTCTCCGCGAACTGCACGCCCGCGTCGAGACACAAGACGCCGTCTTTCGGGAACTCGACATCGGACACCACTCCGAGGACGTTCTTCCGGTAGGTCCAGAAGTAGTTCCAGGCCTCCTCGTAGTTGTCACACAGCAGGATCTTCGGGCGCGCCTTGATGCGCAGGAGCTTGTGAGAAAGGTTCACGCCCTCGGGCACCAGGCTTCGTGTGTGCTGCATGACCTCGGTGTAGATCGACGGAAGAAACGACGAGTAATACCGGATGTTGTCTTCGATGACGATGATCGTCTGCACGCGCATCACATCGACGTCGTGGGCCACGTTCATGCGGTCCTCGATGTACTTGACGATGGCGAACAGGATGTGGATATCGCCCTGGAAAAGAAACGTCCGCTCGATGTGGCTGAGATCGTGGTGCTCGATGAAGTCGTGCAACTCACGCGGATGATAGGCGAGCGCGATGACCGGTATGTCCAGGCCCGCTTCGTGCACCAGGCGCGCCAGCTCGCCGGCGTCCATGTCTCCGACCTGGGTGGCGGTGATGATGACGTCGTAACCACCGAGACTCTCGACCAACCCCAACGCTTCGTGCCCTGTGGACACGCGCGTCAGATCCGGAGCGTTGTAGAGATCGAGGCCGAGAAAGTCGCCGAGAACCAGCTCGTTTACGAGCCGGTCCTCCGAGAGCATGAACGAATCGTAGAGGCTCGAGACGAGCAGGACCTTGTTGACCCGCCACAGCATCAGGTCCTGGAAGCTACCCGTGTAGGTCTGTCGGTCGGCGCCGCTCATCGGTCAGTTGTTCTTCAATCGCAGTCAGTAGTCCGGCTACTGTCTGCCGATGCGCCGTTTCGCGCAAGCGCAAGCACCCGGGCGGGGTGCCCAGATCAGTCACACTGCCGTTCTCGGAGAAGGCCGCCCCGCTCCAGAACTACCAGCGGACGCGAGAAGGTGGCGGGTGCAAGGCGCGCGCCGGACGGGATGCCGGACGCGTACTCCCGTACGCGGGAGGCAGTCCAACCAAGCGCAACGCCGCAAACGCCGCCTTATCGCGCCCGCCCAAAGCAAAAGAGCGAGGCGACCCAGAAGGCCACCCCGCCCCAAATCTAACAGCGGGTGCGAGAAGGTGACGGATGCAAGGCGCGCGCAGAAAGGGATGCCGGACGCGTACATGAGTACGCGGTAGGCAGCCCGCCCAAGCGCAACGCCGCAGACGCCGCCTTATCGGACCCGCCTACCTCCTACGCGGGAGGCAGCCCAACCAAGCGCAACGCCGCAAACGCCGCCTTATCGTGTTCGCCTACTCCTAAACGACGCCCTGGTCGAGCATCGAATCAGCAACCTTGAGGAAGCCGGCGATGTTGGCGCCGTTGACGTAGTTGCCGGGCGTTCCGAATTCCTCGGCCGTCTCGAGAGAGGCCTTGTGGATCGCCTTCATGATGCCTTGCAGCTTGGCGTCGACTTCTTCGCGGCTCCAGCCATAGCGCATGCTGTTCTGCGACATCTCCAGGCCGGATACCGAGACTCCGCCCGCGTTGGCCGCCTTGCCCGGGCCGTAGAGGATGCCGGCGTCGATGAACTGATTGACGCCCTCGATGACCGTCGGCATGTTGGCGCCCTCGGAAACGACGTAAATGCCGTTCTTGAGGAGGTTGGCCGCGTCGACCTCGCTGATCTCGTTCTGGGTCGCGCTCGGGAAGGCGCAGTCGGCCTTGTTGTCCCACAGCGGATTGTGGTCGAGGTTGGCATCGAACTCGGTGAATACGGCGTTGGGATACTTCTCGGCGTATTCCTTGATGCGACCGCGGCGCACGTTCTTGAGATCCATAACGTAGGCAAGCTTGTCGCGATCGACACCTTCGTCGTCGTAGATGTAGCCGCCGGAGTCGGACAGCGTAACGACCTTGCCGCCGAGATCGAGGATCTTCTCGGTCGTGTACTGAGCAACGTTGCCGCCGCCCGATACCAGGCAGGTCTTGGCTTCGAGGGTCTCACCGCGGGTCTCGAGCATCTCGGCGGCGAAGTAGACGGCGCCGTAGCCGGTGGCCTCGGGACGAATCAACGAGCCGCCCCAGTTGAGGCCCTTACCCGTGAGCACGCCGGTGAACTCGTTGCGAAGTTTCTTGTACTGGCCGAAGAGGAAGCCGATCTCGCGACCGCCGACGCCGATATCACCGGCGGGGACGTCGGTGTTCGGCCCGATGTGGCGGCAGAGCTCGCTCATGAAGCTCTGGCAGAAGCGCATGACTTCGTTGTCGCTCCGGCCCTTCGGGTCGAAGTCGGAGCCACCCTTGCCGCCACCGAGCGGCATCGTCGTCAGCGAGTTCTTGAAGACCTGTTCGAACGCCAGGAACTTCAGGATCGACAGGTTGACCGACGGGTGGAAGCGCAGCCCGCCCTTGTAGGGCCCGATCGCGCTGTTCATCTCGACGCGAAAACCGCGGTTGATCTGGACCCCGCCCTGATCGTCGACCCAAGGCACACGGAACAAGATGACGCGCTCGGGCTCGATGATCCGCTCCAGGATCTTG
>CAYSHI010000199.1:0-21109 GCA_964430745.1 uncultured Acidobacteriota bacterium
CCTGGATCATCGCCGGAATCGGCCATGGTCACCAGGATCTGTCGCAGCCCGAGGCCGTCACCGGCGTGCTGTCGCGCGACGACAACGAGATCGTCGCCAACGCTTCGGTGATGCAGTACAACGAGATCACCGCCGACAATGCCGCCTCGTTCCATTTTCATGGCGACCTCTCCGCGTTTCCCGTCACCGCGGTGATCGCGGTGCCGCCGAACCAGCGGGATTCCGCCCTCCTGCAGGGCCGCTATCAGTCGGCCGACGACGTCGCCCAGGTGGTCGTACCGACCGAGGTGATGGACGATCTCCTCGCCACTGTCCTGACGGTGCAGCGCTTCGTCATCGCGGGGGCGGTGATCCTCGGCCTCGCGACACTGGCCTCGGCGTCGCTTGTCTTCATGCTTTCCCTGCGCCTGCGGCGGCGCGAGATCAACACGCTCTTCAAGATCGGCGGCTCGCGCGCGGCCGTGGGCATGGTCATGGCGTCCGAGGTGGTCGTGGTGATCCTGTCCGGGGTAGCGCTCGCCGCCGTGCTGACATTGGTGACGCGACAGTTTGGCGCGGTCGTGATTCGCGCGCTGGTGCGGATGTGACGGGCCGTCCGTCGCGATCCGGTCGCGGGTGCGAGGGGCCGTCCGTCGTGATCCGGTCGCGAGTGCGAGGGATCGCACGCCCTGATCCGCTCGTTGGTCCAGATGCGCGCAGGCTGAAAAAGGGACTGGTAACAGGGAGAATGACAATGACGAGCTCGAGGACGAAGCGGAGATCATCCTCAACGAAGCGAGCGGTCGGCAGCGCGATGGCCCTCGGCGGGGTCGCCTTGGTTGCGCTGATGATCGCGGCCTGTGGGGGCGACGGCCCCGAGCGGCCGCCGGTCGAAACGGGCAACGGCGAAACATCGAGCGGCAAGCTACGTGTCTACGTCGTCAACTATCCGCTGATGTACTTCGCCGAGCGCATCGGAGGGGAGCATGTCGATGTCGTGTTTCCGGCGCCCGCCGATGTCGATCCGGCGTACTGGCAGCCGGAGGTCAACGTCATCGCCGAGTACCAGGCGGCCGACCTGATCGTGAAGAACGGGGCGGGCTACGCCAACTGGATGACGATGGCGACGTTGCCGGATTCGAAGATCGTGTACTCGGCGGAGGGGTTCTTCGAGGACGTCATCGTGGAAGAAAGCGCGGTGACCCACAGTCACGGACCGGAAGGAGAGCACAGCCACGGCGAAACCGCTTTCACCACCTGGCTCGATCCACGTCAGGCGATCATGCAGGCCGAGTCCATCGCCGCGGCGCTCGCCGAGGCACGACCCGATGCGGCGGCAGACTTCGAGGCGGGGATGGCGTCGCTCCGTGCCGAGCTGGAGGAGCTCGACGCTCGTCTGGCGAGGGCAGCTGACCAGATCGGCGAACACCCGATATTGGCCTCCCATCCGGTGTACCAGTATCTGGCTCGCCGATACGGTCTCAACATCCGGAGTGTGCACTTCGAACCCGACGAGAATCCGAGTGAGGAAGCGTGGGACGATCTCGCCCGGCTGTATGCCGAGCACGCCGCGACCACTATGCTGTGGGAGGCGCAGCCGCTCGCCGAGACATCGGCACGATTGGCGGAGGTGGGGATTGGAGTCGTCGTGTTCGATCCCGCCGCGAACCGTCCTGCCGGTGGAGATTTCATGGATGCGATGCGCTCGAACGCCACCAATCTCGAGGAGGACCGTAGCTGATGCGCAGACGATTACTCGCAGGACTGGTGGCCGCGACGTTGGCCCTCGCCTTCACGCCCGCAGCGCGGGCTCAGGACTCCCACTACTGGTTCGACCAGTTTGGTAACCGGGCGCTCTTGCTCTCCGGCGCCGTGGTCGGTGACCCCGCGGACCTGAGCTCGGTGTACTACAACCCCGGCGGTCTGTCGCTCGTCGAGCAGACGGAGCTACTGCTCGCAGGGTTGGTGATCAGCATCGGCAATACCACGCTCGAAGAGGCGGTTGGGCCGGGCACGGACCTGGGGCAACGGGTATTCGACATCGCCCCGTCGCTGATTGCCGGCGAGATCCCGATGGAGGGCTCCAAGCACCGCTTCGCCTATTCGGTGTTGAAACGGCAGAGCAGCGAGTTTCGCTCCGGCGCGCAGGTCGACCTGACCGGCGACGAGTTCGAGGTCCCCACCGTCGAGCTGCTGGGCAACGCCGTCAGGGTCGATGCCAAGCTATCGGAGTACTGGATGGGTGGGACCTGGTCGTACCCTGTGCGCCCCAGCCTCGGTGTCGGCGTCAGCACCTTCATCGCGGTGCGCAGCCAGCGGCGCTTTGCCGGCAATACCGTGCAGATTCTCAGCACCGACAACCGCGCCGCCGTCGGCAACGTGGCCACGGACTACGACTACTGGAACTGGCGGGTTCTGTGGAAGCTCGGCGTGCAGGGGAAGTTCTCCGACTGGGATATGGGCGTCACTGTCACGACACCCAGCCTGAACCTGTTCGGCAGCGGCAAGGTGGGCAACAACCTGACGTTGGTCGGGCAGGCAGTGAACGAAAACGGCGATCCCCTGACGGAGATAGCAAACAACTTCCAGACCGGCCTGGGGGCGACGTACAAGTCGCCGCTGTCGGTTGCCTTCGGGGCGGGGCGGTCTTTCGGGCCGACATCGCTGCACCTGTCGCTGGAGTACTTCGCGCGCCTGTCCGCCTACACCGTCGTCGACGCGCAACCCTTCACGGGGCAAACCTCGGGGCTCGACTACGATCCGAAGATCGTCGAGGAGCTCGACGATGTCGTCAACCTCGGTGTCGGTGTCGAACGCGTGTTCAGTGACGACGTTCTCGGGTATTTCGGCTTCCACACCGACTTCAACGCGGCGAGCACGAATCCCCGCGCCAACCTGTCCCTCACCAAGTGGGACTTCTATCACGTCTCGGGGGGCGCGACGCTCAACGCCGCCGGGACGAGCTTCACGCTCGGCGGCAACCTGGCATTGGCGAGCGATCAGATCGTCATCGACCAGGGGGACCCCTTTGCTCCGATCGGCGTGCCGCCGGAGCTGCAAGCCTCGTCTTACAAGCTCACGGTCCTACTCGGGTTCAGTTTTCTCGCGCGTTAGCATGGCGGTGGTGTCCGGGTGCTCCATGCGCTCCGGATCAGCATCCTGCGCGGTGTGCATCCGGACGGCTTGTAATTTCGGAGCTTCCGGTCTTTCATTACCCGCATCGGGAATCCCATGACCGCCGTTCGCCCCGGGAGGACGACCATGAAGTTCCGTTTTGCGCTTTCGCGCCGCCGCTTGTTCCCTTCGTTTCTGTGCCTTTTGGCGCTGCTTGTCGTGCCCGCCTGTGGGGGCGGAGGTGCTCCGGATGATGAGGCCGAAAGCGCGGCCGCCGACGCCGCGGCAGCGCCCCAGCTCGACGCCCGCGCCATTCATGAGCGCGTTATCACGCTCGACACCCATGTCGATATTTCGGGCGACTTCGGCACCCCCGGTGTCAATGATCCCGGTGAGCCTACGGAGCGCAAGGTCGATCTGCCCAAGATGCGCGAGGGCGGCCTCGACACGGCCTTTTTCATCGTCTACGTGGGCCAGCCGCGAGAGGACGATTGGGGTCTGAACGAAGAGGGCTACGCCAACGCACTGGCGTCGGCGATGCAGAAGTTCGAAGGCATCCATCGGCTGACGGAAGAGATGCGCCCGGACGAGATCGGTCTGGCGACGAGCGCGGCGGAAGTCGAGAGCATCGCCGGCGAGGGCAGGCTGATCGCCGCCATCGGCGTCGAGAACGGCTACCCGATGGGCGAGGATCTGTCGTTGATCGCCCGCTTCAAGGAGCTCGGGGCCGGCTACATGGGCATCACGCACACCGGGCACAACCAGCTCGGCGACGCTCATAGCCCCGCAGACCAACCGTTGCACGGTGGTCTCAGCGAGCTTGGGCGCCAAGCTGTCGCCGAGATGAATCGCCAGGGCATCATGGTCGACGTCTCTCACGCCGGCCGGCAAACGACGATGGACGTGATCGAGGTCTCACAGGCTCCGATCATCGCCTCGCACTCGGGCGTCCAGGCCGTGCAGGACGTCACCCGCAACCTGAGCGACGAGGAGCTCATGGCTTTTCAGGCGAACAGAGGCGTAGCGCAGATGGTCGCGCTGGGTGGCTACGTCAAGGACACGTCGGAGCGGAACGCCGCGATGCAGGCTTTGCGAGAAGAGCTCGGTGTTCGCGGCGGGCGCGGCGGCGGCCGTGGCGGCCGCGGCGCGCAGGCCGAGATGACCGACGAGGAGCGCCAGGCACAAGAGGCGGCGCAGGCCGAGTTCGCGCGGCGAGTCGCCGCCGAGATCGATCCGGTGTATCCCGCCGCGAACGTGCAGGACTTCGTCGATCACATCGACTACGCCGTCAACCTGATCGGTATCGACCACGTCGGTATCAGCTCCGACTTCGACGGCGGCGGCGGTATTGTCGGCTGGAACGACGCCACCGAGACGTTCAACGTCACGGCGGAGCTCGTCGAGCGCGGCTACACCGAGGAAGAGATCGGCAAGCTATGGAGCGGCAACCTGCTGCGTGTTTGGAGTGAAGTCGAAGAAGTCGCTCAGCGACTGCAGGCCGAAGGCGGCATGTGAGTCGCGATTCGACGCGGCCGCAGAGCGCTGATCCGACGCCGGGGTCGGGCAGCGATTTCGAGGGTGTCGTCGAGTTGCCGATTGACGGCATTCTCGACCTGCACCAATTCCGCCCGGGCGACGCGCGGGACGTGGTGAGCGACTATCTGGACGCCTGCCGTGATGAGGGGGTGCTCGACGTGCGCATCATTCACGGCAAGGGGAAGGGCGTGCTGCGTCGCATCGTTCATTCTCTTCTCGAGGCTCGGCCCGACGTGGAGTCGTTCGGGTCGGCGAGCGATTCGGGGAGTTGGGGCGCGACGTTGGTGCGATTGTCGCCGCACGGCGCCGTGACGGCGGGAGACGCCGGTAGCGGCGCGCGAGCGGTTCTGCTGGCTGTAGCTCTTTCGTGGTGCGTCGCAGCGACCGGCTGCGGCGGCGGCCCGGCGGGCGAGTCAACGGACGTGGACGATCCGGGTGCCGACGTCGGAGCCGCGGAGGCCGTGCTTCTCCCGGACGAGAGCGACGGTCCCGAGGTCGTCTCGTTGATTGACGTCCCGTTGTTTCGTCCATTGCTGTCCGACTCGCGCCGCACCGAGCTCGAGCGCAACCTCGATGCGGCGATCGCCGATTACGAGGCCGCTCCGGGCGACGAAGATTCCGTTATCTGGTACGGGCGCCGGCTCGCGTATCTGAGCCGTTACCGCGACGCGATCGCCGCCTTTTCCCGGGGCATCGAGCTGCACCCGGACTCGCACAAGCTGCTGCGGCATCGTGGCCATCGCTACATCAGCACGCGACAGCTGCAGAATGCCGTCGACGATCTGGAACGTGCCGCCGAGCTGGCCGCGGGCCGGCCCGTCGAGATCGAGCCCGACGGTGCGCCCAATGCGCTCGGCATCCCGCTGAGCAACGGCCACTTCAACATCTGGTACCACCTCGGCCTCGCCTACTACCTTCAGGGGAATTTCGAGGCGGCGCGGGATGCATATCTCGAGTGTATGGAGTACTCGGACAACGACGACCTGAGAGTTGCCACCAGCGATTGGCTCTACATGACCTACCGCCGCCTGGGTGACGAGACAGCCGCTCGGGCGGTGCTCGACCCGATCTCCGCGGATATGGAGGTCCTCGAGAACGACGCGTACCACCGGCGATTGCTCATGTACAAGGGAGAGGTCCCCCCGGAGGAGCTTCTCGACCTGCGCGCCGAGGCCGATCCCGACATCGCCTTGAACATCGCCACCCAGGGCTATGGTGTCGGCAACTGGTACCTGGTAGAGGGCAATGTCGAGGCGGCGACGGAGGTCTTCGAGCGCATCCTCGAGGGCACGAGCTGGGCGGCCTTCGGGTACATCGCCGCCGAGGCCGATATCGCCCGCGGACTGGGCGGGTAGTCGGCGTGCAGCTCACCGCGCTCGATTGGTTCGTGGTCGCAGCCTACGGCATCGTGGCGCTGGGCACCGGGTTGTACTTCGCTCGCCGAGCCGGGGCCGGCATGGACGAGTTCTTCCTCTCGGGCCGCAAGCTGCCCTGGTGGTTGCTCGGCACGTCGATGGTGGCCACCACCTTCTCGACAGACACTCCGAACCTGGTGACGGACATGGTGCGCACCGGCGGAGTCAGCCAGAACTGGCTGTGGTGGGCGTTTCTGATCACCGGCATGTGCACGGTCTTCTTCTACGCCAAGATGTGGAGGCGTTCCGGTGTTCTCACCGACATGGGCTTTTACGAGCTGCGCTACGCCGGCAAGCCGGCAGCCTTTCTGCGGGGCTTCCGCGCCATCTATCTAGGCGTGTTCTTCAACGTCATGATCATGGCCACCGTGACCCTGGCCGCGATCAAGATATCCGGCGTGCTACTGGGCGTCGACAAGTACACCACGGTGGTCGTGGCCGCCAGCGTCACCGCCGTGTACTCCGCCACTTCCGGTCTCTGGGGCGTGGTGATGACCGACCTGCTGCTGTTCACCGTTTCGATGATCGGTTCGCTTTCAGCCGCGTACTTTGCGCTGCAACGCCCCGAGGTCGGCGGCCTGAGCGGTTTGGTGTCGAGTCCCGAGTTGCAGGGGAAGCTGTCGCTGTTGCCCGACTTTTCCGACTGGACAGCCGTCTCCGCGGTGCTCATCGTGCCGCTCGCGGTGCAATGGTGGAGCACCTGGTACCCCGGGGCGGAGCCGGGAGGCGGGGGATACGTTGCCCAGCGCATGCTCGCGGCACGAAACGAAAAGGAGGCGGTCTACTCGACCCTGTGGTTCAACGTCGCGCACTACGCGCTGCGGCCGTGGCCCTGGGTACTCGTGGCGCTGGCGTCGATCCTCGTGTACCCGACGCTCGAATCGCTGCAGACCCGTTTCCCTGGCATCGATCCTTCCATCGTGGGTCACGACCTCGCGTACCCGGCGATGCTCGTCTTCCTGCCCTCTGGTCTCCTCGGCCTGGTCGTGGCATCGCTCGCCGCGGCCTACATGTCGACCGTCAGCACGCATCTCAACTGGGGCGCGTCCTACATGGTCGACGACTTCTACAAGCGTTTCTTTGCACCCGATCGCGACGAAGCGCACTACGTTGCCATAGCGCGCGTCTGCACCATCATCCTGGTGGTGTTCGCCTCGATGGTGGCTCTCTGGCTGGAGAACGCGCTGCAGGCATTTCAGATCCTCCTGCAGATCGGCGCCGGCACCGGGCTCATCTTCTTGCTGCGCTGGTACTGGTGGCGCATCAACGCCTGGGGAGAGATCGCGGCGATGGTGATCTCGTTCTCCGTGGCACTGTACTTCGAGTTCGTGCACACGTCGTTGGGTTTGCCGGAGTTCAGCCCCTCGTCGCGGTTGGTCATTGGCGTGATCATCACGACGTGCGGTTGGCTGGCGGTTACCCTGGCCACCCCACCGACCGATCGATCGACGCTGCAATCGTTCTACCTGATGATCCGCCCCATGGGTCCCGGGTGGGGGCCGGTGGCCGCGACCTGTGAGATCGCGCACGAGAGCGGCGATGGGGGCCTCACCGAGGCGTTTCTCGGATGGTTCCTCGGGTGCGTGGCGGTGTACTCGGCGCTCTTCGGCGTCGGCTACGTGCTCTACGGCTCGCTGGCTCTCGGAGCCGGCTGCCTGGCGTTGTCGGCGGTGGCCGCGTGGCGGCTCGCTCGCCTGCTGCCGCGCGTGGGGTTCGGCGGCTAATCGATCCCCGCCCGGGGCGCAATGTGCTTCGCGCCGACCCTGGGGCCACCGTACAATTCTGCCGGGAGCGCACGCGCCCTGCCCACGAATCCCGCGAACGATCGTCCCGGTCCCCGCAGAGGTAAACGCATGTCGAACAACACCAATCAAGACCCCCCGGCGCCTGATTTCCGACGCACGGAGTTTTCCTCCGCGGTGGAGATCCATCTCGACGAGGTCTCCGACGGCGTAGCCAGCGGTCGGATCATCGACGTCGGGGTCGGAGGTATCCGGGCGCTGCTCGACGAGGAGATTCCGGAGGGCGCGTTGTGCACGGTGTGTTTCACCGACCCCGACGTCGGCGAGCGGTCATTGCGCGGCTTCGTGAGGCGGACGTCGCCGAGCTCCGGTGGCTTTCTGGTGGGCGTCGAGTTCGAGGTGCCGCTGCAGTCCTTCCGCACAACGCCTGCGGATGAGCAACTCGACGGGCTGGATCTGAAAGAGACGCGTATTCTCGTGGTCGACGACGAGCCCGGGGTCGTCGAGCTGCTCTATCGCTTCCTTTCGGGGCTGGGCTGCGAGGTGCTCACGGCGCGCAGCGGTGAGGAGGCGCTGGAAGTACTGCGGCGCGAGGCGCCGGACTTCACGCTGCTCGACATCCGTATGCCGGGGATGAGTGGGCTGGAGGTCCTGGACACGATTCGAGAGGAAGGCCTGGACGCGGGCAGGGTGTGTGTCGTTTCGGGCTATGCCAACGACGACGAGGCGCGGGACGCGCTGCAGCGCGGCGCGTCCGATTTCATCAGCAAGCCGCTCGATCTCAAATATCTCGAATGGAGTATGCGGTTGCACCTCGCCGCGACATGAGTCGCGCTCCCGTTACTGTTGAAACGGCGGTTCCAGCTCGGTGAAGACGCTCTCCGGCAAGGTGTCGTAGACGTGGATGGACCAATCGAGGTCCCGCCCCTTGTTGGTGGCCAGCATGATGTTCCCGAAGCGCTGCCAGTCTGACCAGGGGAGTGTGAAGCGCGCCTCCGCGTCGTCGGCGTTCGTCCAGTGCGACCACTGTTCGACGAGCCCCGAGTCCTTGCCGACGAACACTTCGTACTTGTTGTTCGGGGTGTTGCCGACGTTGTCGAAGGTGAGCTGCAGGACGTCGGCGTTACGGCCGTCCTCCATGGCTCTCTCGCCCAGATACTCGAGTGTGACGCCGGGGTCCTGGAGCTTGTAGGGCATGAACATCCAGTAGGTGTCGTTGATCCAGGCGCCTTTCGCCCGAACCAGCAGCTCGTCGAGCTCTTCGGCGTCGGTGATCTCGCTCCCGTTGCGGAAAACACGCCCTTCGCCCGTGTTGATGTCGATCAACGAGACGAGTTGGTCGCCGTCGCGGGTCTCCTGCTCGATGCGATGGTGACCCGTCCACTTGTCCCAGACGTGGAGCCTACCGCCCATGAACTTCCAGCTGATGTAGCGCGTGTTGTTCCAGGCTTCCTCGCCCCCCATGGCCTGCATCGTCGCGCGCGCGATCTCGACCGCCTGTGGATCGGATTGCGCCACGGGGGCAGCCGGCTGCGGGGTTATCAGCGCAAGAAGAAAGATCGTCAAGAAGGCGGCGAGTGCGGCGCGCCGAGCAGATGCGAACATGGCTGTCAGGCTCCTGTGGAGTCAGCGGGAACAAGCGAGCCCAGGGTAGGAGAGCGGGAGCTCGGCGGCAAGAGAAGGCGGCAGGCGGCGAGCGCTTCCGTCCCGAACCGGCGACGCGAAACGGTGAGGGGGTACCGGCGGCTCGATGACGCGATTGAGCAGCTGCGGCCATCGACGATGCTCAATGCCCAGCACGGTATCGTGTCGATTACGAAAAGGGTAGTATGCGCGCACAGGAATCCGCTTCCATGGCACGATCGAGCGATGGAGACAGGCCCATGTTCGAGGCGCCACGCCTCGAAAGCAGCTGCTGGGGCATGGCTGCCGGGTCCCCGTGAAAACGGGAGGCAAGGAGCAGAGCCATGCCTGAAGTCCGCCGGTTCATCCTCTCGACAATCCTCACGCTCGCAGTCCTGCTCGTAGTGCCTGCGGCCGGGGCGCAGCAGGCGACGACGACCGAGATCCAGAGCCAGGAAGCTCCCGAGGCGGCCGACACGCAGGACCAGGGGCAGAATCTCGCCGTCGGCGATCCTTCCAACAACACCGAGATCAGCTTCTTCATCGGAGGCCTCGTCGGCGGTGACATCACGACATTGATCGACGACGGATTCTCGCTCAGCAGCACCCTCGAGAACGGCCGCACCTACGGTGGCAGGGTCGGTTACTACACGTTTCCGCTCGGCATTGAAGGGAGCTTCGCCTATGCGAAGAGCGGCCTCGGCGCCACCCTGGACATCGACGATCGCACCCGGATTTCGCTCGGGGCGCGGGTCATCTACGCCGAAGTGAACGCGCTGCTGATCATCATTCCGGGGCCGGTGCAGCCGTTTGTGACGGGAGGCGGAGGGCTGCAGTCGTATGCCCTCAACGACTTCGCCGGCGTCGACGTGACGAAGTGGGGCTGGAATTTCGGCGGTGGGATCAAGTTCAACATCAAGCGTGTCTCGCTCCGCGCCGACGTGCGGGATCACCTGATGAGCATCACCGGAGCCGACCTGGGTGTCGACGAGGAGCTTGCGGAGCTGCTCGGCATCGGTACGCAGACGCTTCACAACGTGGAGATCTCGTTCGGTCTCGGCTTCCGCTTCTAACCCGGTGCGAGCGAGGCGTCGTGGTTGCGATGGGCCGGCGTTCCCGCGTCAAGGGCGCGGCTTCTCCGCGTTGAGGGTGCCGTTCAGCGGTAGAGACCGGCGATCGTGGGAATCAGGTAGTCCTCGAAGCATGGCGTCAGGTCGTAGCGCGGCGACAGTCCCCAGTCCGCCCGCGCGGCGCTGTCATCGATGGCCCGGGGCCATGAGTCGACGATGGCCTGGCGGCGCGTATCCGCGTCGAAGCTGATGCGGGCTTCGGGGTAGGCGTGGGCGACGAGCTCGTGGATCTCCTCCGCCGAGGGATTGAAGGCGGAGACGTTGTAAACGTGTTGTCCGAGCGCGTCCGCCGGCGCGGACGTCAACGCCAGAACGGCGTCCACGGCATCCGGCATGGCCATGAACGGAATGCGCGTGTCGGGTCGCACAAAGCACGAATAGGGCTCGCCTTTGGCGGCGGCGTGAATCATCTCGGGCGCGTAGTCGCTGGTGCCGCCCGAGGGGATGGTCATGGCGCTGATGAGCCCCGGAAAACGCAGCGCGCGAAAGTCGATGCGCCCGGCGTGCGACTCGGCGTCGAGCTGCTTGTAGTGCTGCGCGTAGTAACGGCCGAGCTGTTCGCAGTACAGCTTGTTGCAGCCGTACATTGTTGATGGCGTGTTGTACTCGTATTCCCGTAGCGCCCGAGTGCCGACGTCGGCCGGGACTCCGTAGGCGGCGATCGAGCTGGGATAGAAGAACATCACCGGTCGCCCGTGGCTGCGAGCCTGCGACATCGCGAACTCCAGCAGTTGCAGGGTGCCGGTCACGTTGACCTCGTGCGCCGTCACGGGTGTGAACTCGCTGCGCGTCGACAGCAGAGCGGCGAGATGATAAATGCGGTCGACGGCGTATTCGGCCTGGATCGAGTCCAGCAGGCCGCGGTCGAGGATCGATCCGGTGTAGGCACGCGCCACGCGCCGGCTGACCTCGACGTCGAGCGGCTGCAGATCGATGGTCGCCAGGGAGGTGTCCCCGGTCGCTGACAGGCGATCGATCAGAGCGTGGCCGATCTCGCCGGCCGCCCCGGTGATCAGGGTGATGGACTCGCGCATGCTTGACCTCGCGTCGGCATGAGTAACCCGTGTGTTTCTACGCTCGCCGGCGAGACGATAACACCTGGCCGCAAGGGCATCGATCTCGTCTCTGTCTCGAAAGTGGACCGCAATGCCGTTAACCTCTGGAGCGCGGTGAGCGACGTGCGAGCGCCCACCCGAACGGAGACGACAAGGATGCGAGGGAAAACGTTGGTCGAGGCCGGCATGCCGGCGGCGAAGGCGACGGCGGTTGAGCTCGAGGCGGAGTTGGCGGCCGCCCGACGCCGCACGTTGGATCTGATCGCGCCCGTTCCGGATGAGGAGCTCCGGCGCCAGATTCGCTCCCACCTGAGCCCCCTGGCGTGGGACCTGGGCCACATCGCCGACTTCGAAAAGCTCTGGCTTGTCGACGCCGTCGAAGGTCTCTCGGCGAAACGCCTGGAGCAACGCTTCGATGCGCTCGAAACTCCGCGGGACCGGCGCGGCGGGTTGGAGCTCCCCGACAAGGACGCGGCGTGTGCGCGGTTGGCGGCAGTGCGTGACGACGTTCTCGCCCTGCTGGAGGAACTCGACCCCGCGAGTCCCGATCCGTTGCTGTGCGATGGTTATGTGTACCGGATGGTGCTGCAGCACGAAGCCCAGCATCAAGAGACGATGCTGCAAGCCCTCGACATGCCCGAAGAAGGATGGGGCTGGCGACCGGATCTCGCGGATCGCGGAGGAAGCGGCGACAGGCGCAACGCAGAGGGCTGGTTGGGCGAGTCGGCGGCCGAGGGGCTCGGTTGCGTCGCGGCCGATGACGAGCTCGGCCGCGTGCGGGTTGATCCCGGCGACTTCCTCATGGGAACGCCCGACCGGGCGCGGGCGTACGACAACGAGCGGCCGCGCCACGAGGTCAGCGTCGGCGGTTTCGAGATGGAGCGCTATCCGGTGACGAATCGTCGTTGGATGCGGTTCATCGACGACGCGGGTTACCGACGCGCAGAGCTTTGGTCCGAGGGCGGTCGCGCCTGGCTCGAACGGCACGGCGAACATCACCCTCAGGGTTGGACGGCCGATTCGGGTGGCTGGAAGGTGCGGCGGTTCGGCAGTGAGCTGTCGGTCGATCCCGCCGAGCCGGTGCAGCACGTCTCGTTCTGGGAGGCCGAGGCGTTCGCCCGATGGAGCGGAGGGCGGTTGCCGACGGAAGCCGAGTGGGAAAAAGCGGCCTCCTGGGGACCGGAGGCGACCGAACCGCGGACCTATCCCTGGGGCGGGTCGTCGCCCGGGGCACTTTCGGCAAACGGAGAACTGCGGGGCGACGGCAGACGAGATGACCACGCCGTGGCTTTCTGCTGCGCACCGCCACGCGTCGGCGCATACCCCGAGCGGGCGTCTGCCTGGGGTGTCCAGGACTTGTTGGGATCGGTTTACCAGTGGACGTCGTCGAGCTTTGAGCGGTATCCCGGCTTCGAGCCTTTTCCGTACGACGAATACAGCGCGGTCTTTTTCGGGCGCGGCTACGCGGTGCTGCGGGGCGCTTCGTGGGCGGCTGCCCCGATCCTGTGGCGGAACACCTATCGCAACTGGGATCTGCGGCAGCGTCGCCAGATCTTCGCCGGTGTCCGCGTGGTCTACGACGGCTGATGTGTCGTTATACCGTGTGTCGAGATAGCTGACGGGTCAGATCAAAAGCAGGAGCCGGTTTCGTTGGCATTAACGGCGCAGACGGCAACAATAACTATCACAGCAACGGCGACAGCCACGATAATTGCTACCTTCCCACCCGTGCTGAGCGCGGGCGGGCTAGGTGCCGGGAGAGATCTTGCCTCGCTCCATTCGTCGAGGCCGAAGATCTCCACAAGCTCCGGATGCCACCCCGGCGTCTTTAGGAGCTGAAGGGTTTGTTGCAGGCTCTCCGAGGCGTTTGGCCGTTCGGACAAGTCGATGGCAGTCTGAGCGCTTTCCGTAGCGTCGGTCGGTGGCTGAGCCACATACACCTCTCCAACGGCCTGTGCGGTCGCGGTGAACGGTGCCAACACGATCACGAGAGACAGCACTGTCGACAGCACCCACTTCGACCCAGATGGTTTGAGCACGGGGACGACCTCCTTTTACTGGGTGAAAACAGAAGGCAGGTCCGCCGCCAGGACGAAATCAGCCTCTCATGTCCTGATCGAGACTGGGACGTTGTCCCTGCCTGTCCTCGATACACGACTCGACACACGTCGCTTAGGGAAAACGGGCCGGAGGTTACGTCGGTGCTAGGAGGGCCGATTCTCGGCTGCGGTGCTTTCGTCCGTGTCGGCGGGGGGAACGTAGCTCTTGCGACCGTTCGGGTGGACGCGGTATCCAAAACCCTTCACACTGCCGGTGCCGTGCCATGGTAGGGGCGAAACCCACGCGGGCAAGGCTTTACAGAGATTAACTAGGTGAAGAAAGAGCTAAATATGGGTCAAGCGACCTAATGTGCCGGCTCGCGGCATACACGGGATCGCCGTTGCCGCTGTCCGCGATCCTCTACGATCCGCCGCACTCCCTCGAGCGCCAATCGTATCTTCCGCAAGAGATGGTTTCCGGGCACGTCAACGTGGATGGTACTGGGGTTGCCTGGTGGCGCGCGGGAGAGCGGGAGCCTCTGCGTTACGCGAGCGAGTTGCCGCCCTGGTCGGATGGCAACTTGCCGACGCTCGCTCGTCGGTTGAGCGGCGCGCCGATCCTCTCGGTGGTGCGCTCGCAGACCCCGGGGATGCCGACCGGCGTCGCCGCTGTGCACCCGTTCGTATACGAGTGCTGGGCGGGCGGCCACAATGGCTACGTCACCGGATTCGAGGCCGTTCGCTGGAAGCTCATGGGGGCGATCGAGGAGGACGTGTTGCGGCGGCTCGACACCCTCTCGGACTCGGCGGTGCTCTTCCTGATGGCCGTCACCTTTCTGCGACGCGGCGCCTCTCTTGCGGACGCGGCCCGCGAGACGGTGGCGGAGGTCGCCCGGGTCTGCGCCGAGACGGGAGACGCAGCCTCTCTCAATCTCCTGCTGGCCGACGGGGTCGACGTGGTGGCGGTGCGCGCCGCGCGCGGTGTGGAGCCGAACTCCCTGTACGTGCTGGAGGCGGGAGCCCGTTGGGCGCAGGGCAACCTGATCGCGTCAGAGCCGTTGGATTCCGACCCGGGATGGGCGTCCGTGCCGGAGGAGCACCTGGTACGGATCTCGAGCGGCGGGGCGAGCGTGGAACCTCTCGGTTTGTAGGGCCGGCCGCGGCCCTGATCCGGATCTCATGTTGCGGCTGACGAGCACGAGAAGATGTCCAGCGAGGGAAACGCCTTGCGCAGCCTGTGCGTGACCCCTTCAGAGAGCTCCAACTCGCGCTCCACGCCGTACGAGGCGAGCGTTCCACGACGCTGCAGGGGTCCCGCCAGAAGCGGCTCGGTTGGATACATGGCCTCGATGCGATGGAACATCATGCGGGGGAACCGCAGCGGACCGATGCTGACGGAGTGCAGCGAGCGCGCCGGGATGGACGTCGCAAGATCATCGATGAGCCGGTCGTAGCCCTCCTCCCAGCCGTCGTACCAGAGGAGAGGGTCGAGGCGAATACCGAGTGTCCATCCGGCAGCGGCGAGCTCCTTCATGGCGCCGATACGCGCGGCGACCGAAGGCGCGCCGTGCTCGACGGCCGCCGCCGCGGGCGTCGGAGTCAGGCTGACCGCGACGACGATATTCGCGGCGGGCTCCAGACGCTTCAGGGCGCGGGTGGCGACGCTCTTGGTGCGCAGCTCCAGCAGTGCGCTCGGACGCGCGGCAAAGAACGGAACGAAAGAGGCGGCGAAGCCGCTGAGGTTCTCCATGGCGAGCGAATCGCAGTCGTAGCCGGAAAAAAAACTGCAGCCTCGATGGCCGGCCGCTTCGATCGTGTGGTCAATGGCGCGGCGGAAATCGTCGAAATTTACGAACAGAACGTAGTGGGCGGAGCGAAACATGCCTTGCAGGAAGCAGTATCGACAGTCGTACAGACAGTTCAGCATGTGCGAAAAGTAGTAATTGCGCTCGTCGCCGATGCCGAACCCGGGAGGGGCGTCGAGCACGAGCTTGCCGTGCTTGCGAGCGACGATCAGCGCCGGCCTGCGTTTTTGCAGGCGGAAGCTCTGGGAGGATGGATTGAACACCTCGCCGTAGTGGTTGCAGCCGATGACGGTCGCGGAGGAGAAACGCCGCAGCACCTCGAGAGCGCGCGGATGGCGGCGTACCTCTTCTTCGATGTAGATGGTGTCGATCACGGTGTGTCCGGAAAAGAGGGCGCCTTCCGTTCCACGTTTTGTTCGAGGCGCGAGATGACACTTCCGGCGTCGACGTCACCCGCGGCCACGATCCACGAGGCGACGTCATCGTCGGGGCAAAGCGCGGCGAACCGGCGCAGCAAGCGCCGAAGCTGTCGGCGTTGTGTGGTGGTGAAATGGGCGCGTGACAGAATCGCGTGGAAGCCGGCGGGCTCCGCGCTCGTCCGCGCCACATCGACGGCAAGCCCGCGCAGAATCTCGGCCGCGGCGGCGATCGTCGCGAGGTTTCCGAAAACAAGCTCGCTCACCCTGTCGCCGGTCAGACTCGATGCGGGCCGATCGCGGTTGTCGGAGACGACCTTGAGGCAGTGGACCAGCTCGTGGCTGGCGCAGCGGCTGGCGGCTTCATAGAAACCGCATGCCTCCATGTCGTAGAGGTCGTCGGTGGGGAAGTCGAGACAAGCGCGGGCGACGGTTCGGACCGAAGCCGTCGGGCACGGTGGGTCGAAGACCAACGGCGGGTACCAGGCCCGCCCTGTGGCCGCATCCACGATGCTGTGCGCCAGAAACGCCGTGCCTACTCGATGCTCCGCGTGACCGGCGATGCCGACATTGAGCCACGCGGAGTCCTTTGTCTCACGCAGTCGCGTTACCGCTGCCGCTGCCGCCTCTCGGCCGGGCCCGGTCACCAACAGGTTGAGGACGCCGTCCGGTGAGGAAAGAAGCCGATGCGGCCCCTGCGATCCGGACACCGTCAAACCGAAGTGCCGGATGATCGGCCTTGCCTCGGCTCGCAGGGCCACGACAAAGTGCAGGCGGCCGCTCACGGGATCAGGCGCGCCCGGCGGGGTCGGGGCGAGCTTCCAGCTTGGCGCCGTACGCTCGTGCTTCGCCGAGCTTGCCGCGCTTGCGCGCTCCGGATACGTAGACCTTCACCTTTTCCTCGAGCGTCCGACGCGCCGCCTCCTGTTGCTCCGTTGAAAGCGCGGCCGAAGCGAGGATGTTCTCGATCGCCCGTATGCGGAAACGGTCCATCCCCCAGAAACGTCGCGATAGCTGATCATCGTGGCCGCCGTACTTCACGACGAGGGCCTCATCGACGAGAACCACCGGATACCGGGCCGTGATCCGCAGCCACAGGTCGTAGTCCTCGCAGACCGGCAGCGTCTCGTCGAACAGCCCGACATCGTCGAGCACCCGTCGATGCAGCAGCATGCTCGACGGCGACATGCAGCAGAGCGGGAGGCAATGCTCGAAGATGTGACCTCCGTGCTTTGCGTGCTTCTTCTTGGGGTTGACGCGCACGCCCCGACGCACCCAGATCTCGTCCGTGTGGCAGACGTAGAGACCGGGTTGCCGAGCCAGAGCATCTCGCTGGCGTTCGAGCTTGCTCGGAAGCCACTCGTCGTCGGAGTCCAGCAGTGCAATCCATTCCCCGCTGCTTCCGGAGATTCCGTAATTACGGGCGGCGCTGACGCCGGCGCCGCCCGAGGTGAGTAGCGTGGCCTCGGGGAAGCGGCGCGAGACGATTTCCGCCGTACCGTCGGTGGAGCCGTCATCGACGACGATTACCTCGCGCGGCGGCGTTGTCTGGCCGTACACGGATTCGAGAGCGCGGCAAACGAGGTTGCTTCGATCCCGAGTCGGGATGATCACCGAGACCTCGGACTCGATCATCCTTGCCCTACTCGTAGGACAGCCAGCCGTTGAGCCCGGCCGGTGTCCGCACGTAGAGAAAGTCGCCGAAGGCGCCGAGCACGGGGACCTCGACGCCGGCCTCGAGATGCTCGATAACGTCGCTCGCAAGCTGCGGCCGATCGAGAAGGCGCATGGCGTTCACGACCGCTTCGCTACGCAGCGGCGTGGCGGTTTCGGTAGCAGCGCCCGCGACGTAGCCGCGTGTTCCGTCGGGGAGGTCCACGCGATACCAACGGGAGCTGGCGCCGCGGACATAGAGGGGCGTGTGTCGCGCGACGGCGCCGACCACGTCGGCGCGCCGGCTGGGCGCGACAAGGATCTCGGCCTCATCCTCGGCAATGCGCGACCAGCTCCCGAGTTGTTCCAGGGCGACGGAAATCTCGTCGGGTTCGGTGCGCCGCCGCTCGAGGAAGGGGAACGGATCCACCGGGCCGCGCGCATAGACCCCGAAATGGAGGTGCGGCGGGGTGGTGACGGCGTTGCCCGTATTGCCGACCGTGCCGAGCTGATCCCCGGCCTGAATCCGCTGGCCACGCTCCACGGTATGGGTGTCCATGTGCGCATAGTACAGACGCATGTTGCGATTCGCGTCGCTCACCCACACGACATTTCCGCCCACCGAGGTGGTGTTCGCTCGCGTGACGACGCCGTCCGATGCGGCGAGGACGGGCGTTCCCCGTGGGGCGAAGATATCGACGCCGTGGTGGGACCGGCGGCCCGCTTCGCGCTCGGCGCCGAACCTGCTCTGGATCGACGCCGTCGAGTGGGCCGCGACCGGAAAAGCAAGAGAGGCGTCGGCGCTGATCAGGACCGTGTAGCGGGCGTTGCGCAACAGCTCCGGTTGCACCCGCAGAACGTACACGCCGTCGCGCAGCGGTTCGATGTGGAGTCGACGTTGAGCCTCCGGAGCGGCCACCGGCGTACCGGCGGTCTCGCTCGGCGGCTCAATCATGGTCACGCCCGTGGCGACGTGAACCGGGGCCTGACGGTCAGCGTCCACCAGGCGGAACAGGTCGACGAAGATCTGCAGGGGCTCGCGGGAGTGGATTTGCAGCTCTGCTTCGATGCGCTGGCCGCGGGTGACGGAGAACATGAAGCCCACCGCGCTCGCCTCGGCTTCGTCGAAGTACCCGGACTCCCGGAACGGCAGGGTCACCTCGATGGGTGAAATCAGTGCTGATTCCGCCGCCGCGATCCAATCCCGGCCCATCGCGGCTCCGCTGAGGTTTGTCTGCATCAGGCCGTGCCGGTAGGCCTCGTGTGCGTTGGTGGGGCGGAAGATCGCCGGTACGCGCTCGACCTCCTGCGTGCAGGCGGTGACGGGCAACAGCAGCGCCAGCATCACGGCACGGAGCCGCGGGGCGCGCGCTCTCGGCGAGCGCCGTGTCGGCCGTGGATCCGCGGGCGTCATTCAGTGAGTGCCCTCGAGCACATCCATTCCCTGGTCGAACACGATGTCGACCGGGATGCCCTCGGCGGCCAGGCGGTCGAGGTCCGCTTGCAACACGGGCCCGACCTTCCCCATCTCCTCGACGAAGCGGACGACGCCCTCGTAGTCGCCGTCGCCCTGCAGGCGCAGGATCTTGTCCGCCAGTGCCGTGGTGGCCTCCTGCGCCTTGTCGAAGTCGAGTCGATAGGTGCCGGTGTCCGCGTCTCGGGTGAAAGCGCCCATGCTCTCGAAGAAATTGAAGCGGACGAGGTTGGCGACCCCGTGGGCGCTCGATGGTCCGAAGCGAATCGACCGGAAGATACTGGCGAAGAAAGTGGCGAGATGCTCGTCCATGTCGCCGTCCCACTCCTGCTCCGCGATCATCTCCTTGATCATGTAGAGGCCGAGGATGTCCGCCTTGCCCTCCTCGAGCGCGGAAGCCTGCTCCTGGAGGGCGGCGCGGACGGTGCCGCTACCGTCCAGCGTGTTCTTGATGCCGAGGCCGTGCGCCACCTCGTGGAACATGGTGTTGGCGAAAAAGGCATCGAAAGTCACCAGCGCTCGCTGTTCCTCCGCGATCAGCGAGCTCGTGATCGGCACCATGATGTGGTCGTACTTCGCTCGCATCGAGTTCTTCAGCTGCAGCCGGCGCGTGCCCCTCTGGAGCTGTACCTCTTCGTCGTTCGGGAGGTTGATGGCGATGGTCTTGGACCCGGCGTTGGTGTCGCCGGCGTAGTAGATGGCGTCGTACGCGTTGAGCTCCGATTCCGCCCCCGGCACCTCCTGCTTGTAGGCGTCCGGGACGGGAAGGCCGCGTTGCAGGGCCGGCAGCAGGCGCGTGTAGCGTGCCAGCCGCTCGCTCCACTCCTGGTCCTTGACGAGGACGAAGGCCTCGAACGCGGCCTTTGCGCCAAAGAGCTGGTCCTCGTAGGTCTCGATCGGACCGATGACCAGCTCGATGGTGTTGGTTTTCATGTCCATCCACGCCAGGTCGCTGGGCTGGTACTCGTTCGACTCCAGCGCGTCGGCGCGGAGCTCGAGGTAGCGACGGAGGCCAGCATCGTCGGCGAGCTCCGCGGCTTCCCGCAGCTTTGCGGCGGCCGCCGCGAGTTGCTCGGCGAACATCTCGTTGTAGGGAATCGCCACCAGTTGTCCGTCATCGTCCCGGCGCACCATCGTATAGAGGTCGAGCAAGCCACTGTCGGGGCTTTGTGCAACCGCCGCTTCGATTTCCTCCTTGGTGGCGTCGGCGGGGTAGAGGTTGGCGCCTTTCGGCTTCGGGGCTGTGCCGTCGAGAAACGGCTCGTCGTCGGCGAGGCGATCCCAGGGGCCGTAGTTGACCGCCACGAACTCGCGGGTTGCCGCATCGTCGTGGCTGGTCAGCAGCGCGTGACGCTGCTCGGGCGAGCCGTACGCCTGCACCCAGAACAGCTCGTCCATGATGTCCGCCGCCTCGATGAGCAGCGGCAACATGGCGCGCTCGTTGTCGGTCAGAACGGAAAGGTCGGTCGTCAGCGGGACATGGATGTATTTCTGCACTCCTCGCTCCGCGGCGGTGGGTTCATCGGGTGGGTCTTCGGGTGGTGGCGGCGGTGCCCCACAGGCGGTCGCGGCGGTCCAGGTCAGCAAGGCGAGTAAGGTAGCGGCGATGAGACGGGCCGAACGCTGCTTGTTACCTCTCATGCGAGCCTCTCAATCTCCCGGGCACCCGAGCGGCTTTTCCGCTCCGAGGCGCTCGATCTGCAAACAGGCAATGGGAACGGTGTCCGACAACGGATGGTCGCGTACGAGACGGGTGAGCTCCTCGATGGCGCGGGCGCCGTCGCCCAGCTCAACGAGGGAGCGGGCCGCTTTGAAAAGCGCATCCGGCACCGTCTCGGAGTTCGGGTACCTTCGAGGGATCTCGAGAAACGAGGTGCGCGCGAGCTGGTATTGCTGACGGGAGTAATGACTTTCGCCGATCCAGTACTGCGCGTTGTCGGCAACCTCGCTGTCGGGGAACAATCGCAGGTATTCCTCGAAGCCGCTGATCGCGAGCGGATAGTTCGCCGCGAGATAGTCGGTATAAGCGGCGGAATACAGCGAGTCCGCCTCGGAGCGTGCCGCTTCGGGCTGCGCTCGCGCGGCCGGGCGCGCAACGGTGGGTCCGGGGACGCCGGCCGGCCGCTGA
>CAYSHI010000200.1:0-3576 GCA_964430745.1 uncultured Acidobacteriota bacterium
TGTCGGCACGCACGTCGAGAATCAGCAAGTTGGGATCTCCGGCGATGACGAGATCCGCCAGCTGCAGTGCATCGATCGACGCCATCGCCGCGGGCACGGGGGCCGCGGGCGCCGGGCTCGAGACCATCGCAAGCAACACGATGACGGTGAAGGCGGCGGTGAGGGCGTACTTCGAGCGAGCGAGAGCCGGCGTGGCTACCGGCGTCAACTCCACCGGTGGGCGCTGCCGCTGCAAGCGTCGTTCGATCGCCTCTGCTCCGACGAGGGCGACTCCTGCGAGGACGACGATGGCAAGTACCAGAACCGTTGCCGGAACGCCAAGCACCTCGTGCAACAACGACACTCCCATGGAGCCGCCACTGTAGAGGCGCTCGAGCGCCGGGAACCAATCGACGGTCAGGGCGAACATCAGCGTCCCCACGTAGATCCCCGCGATGGTGGCGAGCCCGTCAATGCGTCCGGAGACGGCGGCCACGATCGACGTTCCGGGACACAGTCCGCTGATGATGAAACCGACCCCCAGCAGGAAGCCGCCGATGATCTGGGCCCAGACGAATGTCGGGTTGATCCAGAGCATGGTGATGTCCACGGCCCCGAAAGCGACGAGTGAATAGAGGCCGACCATCGCCACCAGGATGGCGGTGAACATGACTTTGAAGACCGTCATGTCGTTGAGGTAGAACTGCGCCGCCAGCTTGCGCGCATTGCCGAAGCCGGCGCGCTCGAGGGCGAAGCCGAAGAGAAACCCGAGAACGACCGCGCTCAGCAGGCGGAGCTCCTCGGAACCGAGATCGAGAGGAAAGATCGGAGCGTTCATGTCCATTGCCTCCGCATCGTCCAGGCGAGCGAGTAGCCCCCGGCGAACACCATCAGCATGAAGATCCAGCTCCCCGTGGCCAGCGTCGCGCCGCCGCTGAGCGCCTGTCCGGACGTACATCCACGCGCCAACGCGGCGGCGAACCCCATGACCACTCCTCCCCCGGCGGCATAGACCAGGCGGGCGCGCGTCGAGATCCTCGGCCCTTTCTCCACAGCGGTGCGGAATCGTCCGGCGCTCAGCGCGCCGATGAAGGCACCGAGGCCGACGCCGATGACCTCGATCACCAGCCAGTTCTTGAGCGGATTCGTGCCGCTCTCGAGGTAACCCCCGATGGCGGGGTTCCGTTCCGCCCACTCCGGCGCCACCTTATCGGCGGCCAGCGCAAGCGTGCGTTTGGGGAATGCCGTTGCGCCCAGACCATTACCGGCGATGAGAAGGGCCGCCAGCAATGTCAGACCCAGCAGCACGCCGGCAATGTAGGGATTCCAGTAGGGACGTTCGCTCATGAACCCACTCCTCTAATGCGCTACCAATTCGGTCACCCAGGCGGCGTGCTGGCCGGCCGAAACGAGAATCCAGCGCAGCGAAAAGCCGCCGATGAGAACAAGTGCTGCGGTGGCCCTTCCGGGCACGAGCCCGTGTCGGTGCTCGATCCACTCCCCCGCCAACGGCACGATCAAACCGAGCGCCACGACCATCGTCCAGAAGGCCGCTGTGTAGGGACCGCCGAGAAACAGCCCCGCGGCGGCTCGAGCCGCGCTGCCGCCGCTGGCAAGGCCGATCAGCCACATCGCCAGCAACGCCAGCTCAACGACGATCAACCCCATGTCGAGCCGACCGAGAAAGCGTCGCTCGTCGTCGGCGAGGCGGTACAGCAGCATGAAGGCGGCCGCGGTGGACAGCCCGGAGGTCAGGAACAACGGGCCGAGAATCGCCGAGTTCCACACCGGCCGCGCAGCCATGGTGCCCAGCAACAAACCCGTATAGACGCCCAGGGCGGCGCCGAGGACGACGCTTCCGACGGCAAGCGAGCGGACATGGAGTGTGACCAGGCGCTCGACTTCCCTCAGTCTGGGCACGAAGCTCAGCCGCGCCATCATCCGTTCCCGTAGGGCCGGCGGTGTGCTCGCAAAGGCAAGCAGGATCGACACCGGATATACGGCCACGAGAATCCAGGATCCCCAGGACATCGGTGACGTCGGCCGCAAGACGGCGTAGAAGCGAAGAGCGTTGAAGGGATTCTCGAGGTCGAGAAACAAGAAGAACATCCCGACCGACAACAGGACGGGGGCCGTCCAGGGCAACAGAGCAAACATCGGCGAGTCGTGCCGCGGTCCTCGGTACAGCATCCGCAGCCCGATCAACACCATGACCCCGGCGACCAAGCCTCCCAAGAAGAGGTAGACCGCCACTTCGCTGCCCCAGACATGCAGGTTCGGATCGATCAGCTGATTGGAACGCGTCGTCGTGATCTCGTTCATCGGTTCCGTCTCACGTCAGGTAGTAATGCCGCGGTTTCGTTCCCGCGTCCGGCAACAAGGCGTAATACACGCGCCGGCCCAGCTGCCGGCTGATGGCGCTGTCCGGATCGTTGAGGTCGCCGAAGATGATGCTCTCGGTCGGACACACCTCCTGACACGCCGTCGTCGGGATGCCGTTCTCGATACGGTGAACGCAGAACGTGCACTTCTCGGCGACTCCCGTCTGCGGGTCGATGAAGCGGGCGTCATAGGGACATGCGGTGATGCACGCCTTGCAGCCCGTGCACTTGTCGGGATTCACCTGCACCGTGCTGCCCGGACCGTAGTGCGAGGCACCGGTCGGACACACCGCCACACAAGGCGCGTCGTCGCAGTGGTTGCAGCGCTCCGACTGGATCGTCATCTGCAGGTCCGGAAAGGAGCCTGAGGTCCGTGTCACGATCCAGACGCGCGCGAACCCCGAGGCGACGTCGTTCTCCGTCTTGCAGGCAATCACGCAAGCGCTGCATCCGACGCAGGTTCGGGTGTCGATCGCCATGGCGTAGCGCTTGCCGCTCATACCCCACCCCCCGTCGCCGCGGCTTCTTGGGTGCTTGTCGGCGGCAAGTCCATGGCTTCCGGCTCGCCCGTCGGCGGTAGGGCTACGGTTTCCTGCGCGCCTGGCCCCTCCGGCAATTCTTCGTCGGTTGGAGCCGGCAGATCCGCCGCCCGGATGAAGGTGACGAAGTTAACGTTCATTCCGGTCCCGCCCATGATCGGATCGACCTTGTAGCGGGTTATCAGCTCCGCGTCGTCGATTCCCTTTCCGTGTGCGAAACGCAGCTTCTTCTCCTTGTGCCCATAGCCGTGCACGACGTAGACGGCGTCGGGGCGGATCCGTTCGGTTACCTTGACCGGCGCCGTGAAAGTCGACTGGGCGCCGTCCTGGTTGCGAAGGTAGATGCGTTCGCCGTTCTCGAGCCCCCATTTGCGAGCCACGTCGCTGTTGACCCAAACCGCGTTCTCGTTGTGTACCTCCGAGAGCAGCCGGTTGTTGGTGGTGCGGCCGAAGGTGTGCGTCGGGGCGCGGCCGAACAACAATCGGTAGTAGCCGGGGGGCGGTTCCTCGAGCTCGTCGTCGTGATAGGTGGGCATCGGGTCGAACCCGTGGCTCGCCAGGCGGGCCGAGTAGAGCTCGATCTTGCCGGAATCGGTGTAGAAATCGGGCGGGGCGCCCTCTTCGTAATAGAGCGGCCCGGCCTCGCCGAGCATGATGCCTTCTTCCTGCAGCGTGTC
>CAYSHI010000201.1:0-10958 GCA_964430745.1 uncultured Acidobacteriota bacterium
CCCCCCAAGAGATGGCGCCGCGTCCGGCGACGGTGCGACGAGCATCGGTTACATCTCTTGGCTTGACCTGACGGTCGCCGACGCCTCGGCAACCCGCGACTTCTACCAAACGGTGGTTGGCTGGTCTGCGCAGGACATTGAGGTGCAGGACGCAAGCGAGAGCTACGCCGACTACAAGATGCTCGGCGGCGATGGGAACCCCGCGGCGGGAATCCGGCATGCACGCGGTGCGAACCAAGGTCTGCCGCCCATTTGGATGCTGTACCTTCCCGTTGGCGCCCTCGCCGAAAGTCTCCGTCGAGTACGAGAGAATGGGGGAAAGATCCTCAAGGAGACAACGGGAGCCGATAGGGGTTACGTATATGCGGTTGTTCAGGATCCCGTGGGCGCGAGCCTGGCGCTGGTACCAGGATAAATCGACCTGAGTTTCGCACAACGCCCGTTGTGCGCTGTCTGCTGCTAGGGGGACGCTCATCCCGCTAAGAGATCCCAGGTCTCAGGCGGAGTCAGATTCTCCGGGTCGAAGACGGGGACGGGGAAGCTCACCGCCTGCGCCGTCTCTCGAAAGCCGTTGCTTCGTCGTAAGACGACCGACCAAAAAGGGAAAAAGAGGCAGCCCTAACGGGAAGTGACCGGTTGCAACGGGGGTTGACGGTGGTGAGTAAGGAGTGGTTCGAGGTCGGTGCGAAGGTCGCCTGACTCCCGCAGCCTACGTGTCGTTCTAGGCCATTGAAGCCGCGAACGGACCCCAGTAGCCTCAATGGCATGAAGATTCGACTCGCAGTCGCGGCGTTCGTCGGCGTCCTCTCCTTGACGGCCTGCGCTCCGCAAGAAGACCCAGAGACCGACGGCACGTGGGTCGGCACCATCACAACCGAGGGGGACGTCACCATCGTCCTCAACGAGTCGGGGTCGGTGTGGGGTGGGACGGCGAGGTTGGTGGAGGAGGCGTCGATCGGTGTCGAGTCGGGGCGCGACGAGTACCTGCTGGGCCTGGTCACCGCGGTTGCCGCCGACGACGAGCGCATCTGGGTCACGCAGCCCACGACACCGACGATCCGCACGTACGACCACTCAGGCGCCTATCTCGGAGATCTCGGCGGGCAGGGCCAGGGGCCCGGCGAGTACGTCGCACCGCTCGACATCGCGGCGGCCGCCGACGGGCGCGTCTTCGTGTACGACAATTCGCGCCGCGTCAACGCCTACGCTGCCGACGGCGGCACGCTGGCGACGTGGTCGATCCCCAACTTCGGCTGTTGCGCCTGGCCGATGCTCATGCGGTCCGGCTCGCGGCTGTGGGTGCCGGTCGTCGCAAGGGACGTTCAGCGCTCCGACGGCCAGCCGCAAAGGGGCGTGCAGGAGCTGGGTGCCGAGGGGTTGATTGGCGAGCCGCTGTGGCCGCCCGACGACCTCCCCGATCCACGCGTCGTCCGGCAGGCCGGCGGGCGCGACTTCACCGTGCCGTTTTCACCCCACATCGACTGGGGCGTGGCTGGGGCCGGCAGCGTGGCCGTCGGATCGACGGATCGATACCGCTTCGCGGTGCATCGCGGCGACGGCACGGTGCTGATCATCGAGCGCTACTGGGAGCCGGTGCAGATCGCTGCCGAGCATCGCGAATGGGAGCGGCGGCACCTGGTGAGCGGCTACCGCCAGGCTAGCGATCCGTCGTTTCAGTGGGACGGCGGCGGGATCCCGGCGCACCAGCCGGCATTCCGTAACTTCATCCCGGCGCGCTCCGCCGAGCTGTGGGTCGAGCGCCACGGAGCCAGCGAGCGCCTCACGGATTGCGTCGAGGACCCGATCGAGGCCGGCTACGACGCGGCGTTCGAGAGGCCGTGCTGGAAGAGCGAGGTGATCCTCGACGTCTTCGGCAGCGACGGTCGCTACCTCGGCGCGGTCGAACCACCCGCGCATCTGGCCCGCGGTCCGCTGCCGCTGCTGCTGTTCATCGACGGTGCGATGGTGATCGCGACCATCGAGGACGAGGCCGGAACGATCATGGTGAAACGCTACCGGCTGGTGCTGCCAGGGGAAGGCTCGTGAGGCGTGCTTGAGCGCAAAAGAATGGCAGCCCTAATCAGGCCGATTACGAACACCTTTCGGAGTGGCTTCGGGAAGCTGTCGAGCTCAACAGCTAGTTCCACCCCAGCGGTCAGCCCAAATGTTCGTCGACGAACGAGCGGGGGCGCATGACCTCTATGCGTTCGTATCCAGAGACGCGGAGCAGATGGCGATCGCCGCTGACGATCAGCCGCGAGCCAGCGGCGATGGCGCAAGCGAAGAACTTGTCGTCATCCGGATCCTCACTAACCGGCCCCGGCAATGGAGATGCGCGGAAGACGTGGGCTTCGGCGGCGAGGAGCGCGAGAATCCGTTGGAGGTCGATCGGCGGGAACTGCGAGGCGAGGCGTTCGGCAACCTCGACGTACTCTTGAAGGATCTCGGCGGAGACACACAGGTGTAGCCTCGCTTCGTGCCATGCGCGGAGAATCTGGTAGGGCGGTCCCGTGAAGAAGATGCCCGATATGAAGACGTTGGTGTCGAGGACGACCTTCACCGCCCGGCGCGCACCTCGTCGATCGCGCTTCGGATGTCGGCTTTCCTGAGCCCCGCTTCACGGGCCTGGCGGCGCGCCTCCGCAATAAGCTCGTCGAACTGCGAAATCGACGGCGGCGAGATTTCCTTGAGGATGACAACTCCCTCGCCGGCCACGACAACAAGCTGGGTTCCGGGTTGCAGCCCCAGTTTCTTGCGGATCTCCTCCGGGATCACGACTTGCCCCTTTGAGGACATCTTGGTTGTGGCGAGTGTGGTCATTCAAGGCTCCGACCCAAACAAGAGAATCTTACTGGTAAGAATAGATCGATCCGCCGGAGGATAGCAAGCGCGTTTGGTCTATTGAGATGGTCACGCGCCCGCTGATTCGGGGTGAAATTGGCAGCCCTAACGGGATTTGACCGGTTGCAAAGGTGGTTGACGGTGGTGACGAAGGGGTGGTTTCCGTCGGCGACGAAGGTCGCCTGATTACCGGAAGCAAGGCGCGGCATGTTGGCAGCCTGGATCCCGGCCCGACGCGCCCCCCGGCTCGATCCCGTACGCGCGCCGCGGGAGGAGTCAGCGGGCGGGCGCCAGGCGCCCACCCGACTCTCTCCGACCGAGCTTGCGTCAGAACAACCGCAGCGCCCACCCGAACTTCACCCCGCGACCGATCTCGGGAAGGCGCAGGAACGACGTCGAATTGAAGTACAGCTCGTTCGACAGGTTGTAGCCCTTGACCGAGAACACGTGGACGCCGCGGCCAGTCACCAACGTGTACGAACCGCCGAAGTTCCACACCGTGTAGCCGTCGTACGGTTCGGTGCCCTCCGGCACGTTGTTCTGCTCGGCACCGAGGATGATCTCCGGCTCGACGCGAAGGCCCTTATACGGCACCTCGATACGAATGCGGCCGCGCACCGGCGGGATGAGGGGCAAGGGCGTGCCGTCGTCGAGCTCTGCGTCGACCCAGCCGATGCTCCCGTAGAGGATCAGGTGCTGGTGCACCCGCGCGCTGACGTCGCCGTCGACGCCAAGGAAGCGGCTGTCACCCTGGGTGAACTCGCCCACCCGCAGGCCGTCGATTTCTTCGTCGTGAAGGTCGACGAAGATGAAATTGTTGATGTCGTAGTAGAAGAAGTTGAGGCTCCCCTGCACCGGGTTGCTGTCGTGCCGCAGGCTGAGGTCGACCCCGTTGGAGCGCTCGTGCTCCAGGGTCGGATCGCCGATCTCGAAGGTCAAATTGCCAACGTGCGGTCCGAAGTTGTAGAGCTCTTCGAGCGCCGGGGCGCGGTACGAGCTGGTGAAGTTGGCGACAAGGGCGTTGTTGGTCAGCAAGTCGAACCGCGCGCCGACCGACCCCGAGACGCCCGAGAACGACCGCGGGATCGCGGCCGGGGCCTCCTCCTCGTGCTCCTCGTCGTGATCTTCGTCGTGCTCTTCTCCTTCAAGCTCTTCTTCGTGGTCGTGCGGCTCGGCCACCAGGCGCTCTTCCGGGTCGTAGTCGTTCCACTCCCAGCGCCCGCCGAATTGCAGTCGCCAGCGCTCGAAGTCGAGCTCCTCGTACGCGAAGCCGGCGAACGCGTTCTGCTTCACCGGTGGCGACAGCGCTTCCTCGCCCACCGCCTCGTAGTCACGATTCTTGTACCAGGCGCCGAACTTGCCGTGCAGGCTGCCGGTGCGCTGCTGATCGAACTCGGCCCGTGCCACGTAGGTGCGGTTGTCGAAGTTCGTACCGACCTCTTGCTCGTCGCCGATGTTCTCGATTTCCTGGTGGTTCCAGTCGATGACGTTGAACACGAAGCGCATCGACTCGACGACCGGTTGCTCCAGGTTCGTCAGGCCGAAGTCGGCGCGGAACGACTGCCGCTCCTGGTCGAGCGAGATGTCGACTTCCTCTTCCTCGTCGTGCTCTTCTTCTTCGTGTTCGCCCTCGTGCTCTTCCTCGCCATGGCCGTGGCCGTGGAGCTCACCGATGCCCGGCACACCGAACTCACCTCTTTCGACTTTGTAGCCGGCACTGAAGTACGCCTTGTCACCGAAATAGCCCATGCCGAGCCGCAAGTTGGTCAGATCGGCAAACGAATTCTCGACCACACCCTCGGGCGAGGTGTAGTCGTCGGACTTGCGGGCTCCGCCGCCGCCGTAGATCAGCCAGTTGTCGCCGGCATGGTTGAAGTTGACGTTGCCGCCGACCTGGTTGTTGGCGGTACCCCCGTCGGCCGTCGCGTTCACGTGGGTGCCGTCGTGCCGCGTGGTGCGGAAGGTCTCTTCCGCCGAGACGGCGTTGACGACACCGCCGATCGCGTTGCTTCCGAAGAGCAGCGTCGCCGGCCCCCGTACCACCTCGACACGGTCCACGTTGGCCGGGTCAATCGTCGTGCCGTGGTCTCCCGATTGGCTCGACAGGTCGCCGGTACGAATTCCATTGTCGAGAATAAGCACCCGGTCGCCGTCGAATCCGCGGATGATCGGCCGTGCATTTCCGGCGCCGAGGCCGCGCTTCGCCAGTCCGGGCTCGTTCTCCAGAACCTCGCCCAATGTTCCCGACATGTCCGTGGACATCTGCATGGAATCGAGCGTCGACACCGCGTTGAAGGTGTCGAAGGCGGTGGTCTCACCGGTGGCGCTGGCGGTAACCGTCACCTGCTCGGTGCGCCCCTGTAGCTGCACGGCGAGGTCGAGGCTGGTGGTTTCGCCGGCGGTTACGGTTACATCTTGGCGCAACGAGCCGACACCGGGGCGCGACACCACCATGGTGTAGGTGCCGGCGGGGACGTTCTCCATGACGAACTCACCCGCGGAGTCGGTGCGAACCGACGTGCCGAGGATGGTCAACAGGACCAAGGCGCCGGGCATGATGTCGCCACCCTCCAGGCGGACGACGCCGCGGATCGTGCCGGTGCCCTGCCGCTGCATCATCAGGGCCGCCGCCTGGCTCCCGGCGGTGGCGGCCACGCCCGGAATCCAGGGAGCGGCGGAAGCGACTGTAGGGGGGGAAACCAAACCCGCAACCAGCGTTACGAGCAGCAGGTTTCTGAAGCGAATGTCTCTAAGAAGAAGTCTCTGCACTGTGTCCTCCGAAAACGATAAGCCGTCGGCGGGAAATGGCCGACAGTCGGCGGGTAATGGCCGGAACCGGCGGAAGGAGCCGGGGCCGGCCGAGCCGACGAGCTAGAGCGGGATCTAGGAGGACAGAGGCGGGCCGCGAAGGGGCTTGGCGAGCAGCAGACCGATGCTGGTATCCACCGCCGCCGTGAGGGTCGGGGCCGCCGTGGCTTCGAGTTGCGGTGATTCAGCCCGTACTTCGACGACCGGCGCTTCGATCCGCTCACCGAACGCACAGGTACGGCAGCATTCGTTGGGATCGTGATCGTGCGGCGCCGCCGCCAGGACTCCCGAAGCCACGAAGAGCAAAGCGGCAGCCAACAGATACATCAGCCGAGTTTGTCGCTTCGCGAAAAAATCCATGGCTTGTCGGGGGGATCTAGGTGGCACCCGGATTGGGCGCCAGCAGCTTTCATGAGTATCCGCGCTGGCGGCGCTCTACGTCAACACTCGTCGTCGGTACCGCGTTGCAGAGGCGACGCGAGGTGAAAAGGCGCTAGCCGTGTCTTGTTATCGCCGTAGTCGACAACATTTTCTCGACGTCCAACCCAAGCCCTCGGAGTAAACGCGACGTGTTGATACAGATCGCCATATGCGCGGTCCTTATTGTGGCAACTACGTTCGTGCACGCGGTCGGCATGTCGCTGGCACTTCGCTGGCTGGTGCGTGCGCAGGCGTTGCGGCTTTCCGCAGCCGCGATTTGGGTGAGATCGGCGGTGGTGGCGGCCTTGGTGCTGATCCTGTTCGCCGCGACGCTCGTCGAGGCAACCTTGTGGGCAGTGACGTATCGCCAGCTCAGAGCGCTGCCGGACTTTGGAGAGTCCATGTACTTCTCGATGGTTACCTACACGACGCTCGGCTACGGCGACGTCGTGCTCGACGGACAATGGAGGCTGCTGTCCGCACTGGAGGCCGCCAACGGAATCATAATGTTCGCCTGGACGACCGCTCTGGTCATCGTCGCCTTGCGAAGCGTTAGTAAGCAGCTTCCCAGGTTACGGGAGGCGGACGAGTAGAGAGAGGCACGCCGACGAAGGGCGAGAAAAAGGCAGCCCTAACGGGAAGTGACCGGTTGCAAAGGCGACTGACGGTGGTGAGCACGGGGTGGTTCGAGGTGGGTGCGGAGGCCGCCTGAGGGTTTTGCGCACACTCCCCCCACCGATCTTGGAACCGACAGAAAGGGCTGCGCTAACGACCCGTCGGCACCCGCTGCTTGGACTCCTCACCCACCGTCGCCTCCAACTGGCTCGACGAGCTTGTAGCCGGGTCTGTTCACCGCGTGGGCAAGCTAGTGCCAGGAAAGAAAGTTCTCGACGGTGGCGATCGACTCGGGTCGCAGATTATCAATGCCGCCGTAGGGCCGATCTTTTCCGATGGGCAGATCCGGGTAGCGCTCCTTTGTTGATCCCCGAGGGTCTTCCCAAATACGCTACCGTCGCACTCCCCAAGCAGTGAGCCATCATCTTGGTCGGCAAGAAGCTCGGACACTACGAAATCCTCAAACCGCTCGGCGCAGCGTCTTCGGCACCGGGGCTTGAATCTCTGGCCTTGTGCAATATGTACAAGTGTGCATACGATTGCCTCGGTGATCGAATGGGATCCAGACAAGGCCAAGGAGAACCTCAGGAAGCACGGCATCGATTTCGCCGATGCTGCCACGGTTCTGGACGACGACTTGGGACTGACGATCCCCGATGATTCGTCGACTGAGGAGCGTTACGTGACTATAGGAACTGATGCGCTGGGTCGGGTGCTCGTCCTCGTCTACACCTGGCGTGGAGAGCGCCTGCGCCTCATCTCGGCGCGCAAGGCCGCGCCGGACGAACGACGGCAGCACGAAGAGCCACGGTCATGAAGGCAGAATACGATTTCAGCAAGGGCAAGAGAGGGCGAGTCCTCGAGCAGCCACCAGGAAAAACGCGCATCACAATTCGAATTGACGATGACGTCCTGGAGTGGTTTCGAGCACAGGCGCATGCAGCGGGCGGCGGCAACTACCAGACCATGATCAACCAGGCTCTCCGGGAGTTCATGAGAGCCGAGTACGAACCCGTCGAAGAAACCGTCCGTCGAGTCGTGCGGGAGGAACTCGCCGACTACGGCGGCCGAACAAGCGGCAGGAGCTGACGGTCGCTTCCGTTCGGTAGCTCGGCCGTTGAGTCGTTGGGCCGCAGGAGGCGACATCCCGGCGAAGAAATCACACCGTGTTGGAGCGAGCCCCAAGCGGTCGACGTGTTCGGCGCCGATGGTCGCTACCTGGGCAGGGTAGCCCTCCCCGACACGGTTCAACTATCGGCGCGGTCATGGATCAGCGATCGAACCGTGGTCGCGGCCGTCGAGGACGAAGCCGGCACGATCATGGTGGAGCGCTACCGGCTGGTGCTGCCGGGGGAGGGCTCGTGAGATCGGGGGAGGCGAAAAGTAAAAGGCAGCCCTAACGGGATTTGAACCCGTGTCTCCGCCTTGAGAGGGCGGTGTCCTGGGCCAAGCTAGACGATAGGGCCGCCAGAGATCTAGAGCCTGAAACGGCTCCCGGGACCGGTTAATCGTAGAGGGCCGGTCGGGAGGGGGTCAAGTCGATGGGAGGGGCGTGTCGAGGACGGCGTCGATGGTTTTTCGCGCCGAGGCCGCCAGGGGTAGCTCGAGGATCTCGGCGAGGCTGAACCAGCCGTGCTCCGGTATCGGCATGGGGCGCGGCTCTTCGTCGCTGATGCGATTGCCGGATTCTTCGAGGCACCCTTCGTAAAGGCGGCACGTGATGCGGCGGTTGGTCATGCCGTGACGGATCTCAGCCAGCTTGGTGCCGATATTGACGCGCCAGCCGAGCTCGCCGAGATGTCGTTTCAGAATGGCCTTTGAGCCGCGAGGGGCGAGTCGAGAGTCGAGAGTCGGGAATTCCCACATGTCGGTCACCAGGGTAGGGCGCTGACCGCGAAGGAGCAGGTAGCGGCCTTCGCTCTCGATGACGGCGGCGTATTCGGTGACGGCGTGCACGGTTTCCTTTGAGCTCGGCGGGATGAGCTCCTCGATACCCAGCGCGTGAGCCTCGCAATACGACGCGCACGGGCATTCGTGGCAGCGTGGCGATCGCGGCGCACAGACCCGTGCGCCGATCTCCATGATTGCCTGATTCAGCTCCCCGGGCGGGTGCTTCTCCATCGCTTCGGCGACCATAGCTTCGAGCTCGCGACGCACCGGCGCCCGTTTCGGGTCGTCCTCCATCGCACCGATGCGGCATAGGATGCGGCCGACGTTGCCGTCCACCGACAGCGCCGGGATACCGAAGGCGATCGAGCCGACGGCCGCCGCGGTGTATGGGCCGAGGCCGGGCAGGGCGAGCAACTCTTCGAGCGTTTCCGGGATCTCGCCGTCGTGTTTCTCTACGACGGTTCGGGCGAGGGCGTGAAGGCCACGGGGCCTGCGGTAATAGCCGAGCCCCGACCACTCGGCAAGCACGTCGTCGAGCGGTGCCGCGGCGAGGTCGCCGATGGTCGGGAATCGCGCGAGAAAAGACTCGTATCTACCCAGCACCGTTTCTACGCGGGTCTGCTGCAGCATGATCTCGGAGACGAGGATCGCGTAGGCGTCGTGGGTTCGTCGCCAGGGCAGGTCGCGGCGCATCTCGTCGTACCAGGCCAACATGGATGCGACGAGGCCCTCGGGGAGAGGCTGCACCTCCGCCGCGCCGCCGCGGCCGCGTCCCTCAGCCATCGCCGTTGTTGATGCCGGCGTCGTGTAGCAGTGCGGTGATCAGATTGACGGCCGAAAACTCGCCCCGGCTGAACAACTTCGTCACCGGCTTTTCGATCTTCAGGCGGCGCGCGATCTCCGTCGGCGAGCATCCCTCGTCATGTAGCACGGTGGCGCGGCCTTGCAGACCGAGAAGAAAATCGAGCTTCGATCCGAGGCACTTCTGGTGACTCTTGTGAGGGCCCGAGTGCTGGCAGAACAAGGCGCAGTCGGGCAGCTCCAGGAGCTTGCGCATCGAACGGATCGAAGCCGTGATGTCCTCGTCGTCGCGCAGCACTTCGAGCCGCGGGGAGATGTACAGATCGCCGACAAAAAGCCATCTCCTCTCGGGCTCGTGAAGGGCGATGTGATCGGGTGAGTGGCCCGGCGTGTGGATGACGTTGAAGGCGTGTTCGCGCGTGTGTAGCACCTTGCCGAGTGCCTCGGCCTCGAAGCCTCCCGGGTCTCCCCACGCGACCCTGCGGTACACCGGCAGCGGCTTGGGGTTGCGCACGAGCGGCAGCGCCAGGCCGTGGGCCAGGGGCAGGCGATCGAGGTGATTGGATGCGAACACCGCGTTGCCGGTGTGATCCTCGTGATGGTGGGTGAGGACGAGCTGCTCGGCGTCGACCTGCCCGAGGATGGCGGCGAAATCCACCTGCGCGTTGGTGGGGCCGGCGTCGATGAGCGTGCCGTCGACGAAGTACACACCCGAGGTCATGATCGAGCGCCCCGCCCAGGAGCGCGCCAGAGAGAAGTAGCGAACCGGCCCATCCTCACGTGTCGTCAGCATGGCGTCAGTCGGGGCCGCCGGGATCGCCGGGGTCGTTGGAGTTGGCGGCGCCGCCAGCCTCTCCGGCCAGGCGCTCTTGCAGGTCGTTCAGATGGCCGAGTAGCTCGGCACGCATCTCGGCGGCGTAGGGGTTGAGGTTCTGGATGGCGGTGAACAGCTCCCATGTGTCGCGGCCGACGGTATCGGCGACCTCGCGGAAGTGATCGTAGCCGGGGGTACGGATCGGCGAGGCGCTTTCCTCGAGCATCGCCAGCGAGCGGCCGACGAACTGGGCCAGGGCCTGCGTGTGGGCGATCTCCCGATCGTGGGTTTCGGCGTCGCAGATGTAGACCTCGAGGCCGAGATCTTCGCGCAGGAAGGTCTCCGCTTGTTCGAGCCGCTCGGTGCGCACAGGGCACAACGCGATGCGATGGCCGACGAGACCCTCGCCGGCGCTCTCCGGCCCGAACATCGGATGGGTCGCGAGGATCTCCACGTTGTCGGGGAGAAGGTTCTCCATCTGGTGAACCGGACCGGACTTGACGGACGCGACGTCGATCACGAGCGCGCCGGGTCGTACAATGCCTCGGATTTGTTCCAGGACCTCGGAAAAGCGCTGGACCGGCACCGCCAGGAGCACGTACGGCAGGGCGCCGGCCTCGGCTACGGAAGCCCATCCGATGCCAAGCCCAGCGGCCTCGGCGGAGCGATCTTCCGCGTCCGCGGCGACGATCGCGAAGTGGTGGCGGAGGTGCTCAGCGGCAAGCCGCCCGAAGGCGCCAAGCCCGATCAATCCGAGCTCCTTTCTCAT
>CAYSHI010000202.1:0-2964 GCA_964430745.1 uncultured Acidobacteriota bacterium
CCGACTATACGGCGCTGCAGCTGCAGGCGCGGCGCCGCTTCGGCGACTCGCCGATCGGTCGCTTCGCCGGCACGTTCGCATACACCCTCGCCAGCCAGTCCGGCCTCGGCGAGCCCGACCAGGTCGACTCGACCGATTTCCAGCTCCGGACGGAAACGGGCTACAACTTCGACGTGGTGGGCGGTACGAACAACGGTGTCCCGTATGGCGTGATCTTCGGGGAAGACCTCAATCTGGACCTGGACAACCCCAAGCAGAACGGCATACCGGCGAATTGGCACCGTGACCACATCCTGTCGGGGTCCTGGACCTGGGAAATCCCGGGCACGTCGTGGACGGACAGCGGCGGGATCATGTTCAGCGGCATCTACCAGTACATGACGGGGCAGAAGAGAGAGTTCAACGCTGACAGCAGCGTTACCTCGACTGTGTTCCTCGACAACGGTGAACGCGCCCTCGCCCCGGCCGGAGTCTACGACTGCAACATCCCGTCGGACATCTGCCTGGCGCCGGGAGAGTACAACGGCCGCGAGAACGGCTACACGACCGACGGGATCACCCGGATCGACCTGTCGTTCCGTTACGTGATCCCGGTACAGGCCGTCAACATCACGGTGCTGGCGGATATCTTCAACGCCACCAACGCCGTCAGCTTCGGCAACTCGTTCGGTAGCAGCCGCCCGGGTTCGGGTTCGTTCCTGATCCCGAGCAGCGCGCTGAACCCGCGTGAGTTCCAGCTCGGAGCACGTGTCGACTTCTGATCGGGTCGACGCAGCGCGTCTCTGACGCGTGAGCAGTTCGCCGCTGGCTGGCGGCCTCGGTCGCCGGCCAGCGGTTTTTCGTATAATGAAGAATGTGTGCAACGTGTCGCACCAAGCCGGGCCGCACGCAGCAGCAACACCGCGGTGCACACGGCAGCAAGACACCGGTGCACCCGGCAGCAATCGCATCCCCGGCGAAAGGTGGGAGAGGACAATGAAACGGCAAACCGCGGCCCTCGTCACCGGCGGTGTATTCCTGCTGCTGACCTTGGCGACGGTGCCCGCGATCGCGGCCCAACAGCAAGACACGGAAGCGGCAGTCGAGCTCACCGCACGCGCCACCGAGATGATCAAGGAAAACCGGCTCGGCGAAGCGTTGGAGCTGCTCGAGCAGGCGGTCGAGGCCGACGACACCTACTGGGAGACCTACTACCAGCAGGGACGTATCTTCGGCATGCGCGAGGACTTCCTCATGGCGCGCCACGTGCTGCTGAAGGCGAGCCAGCTCAACCCCGGTCACGCCAGCACGCATCGGCTGGCATGGGAGGCCGCCTACCGCATCGGGGACTACGAGAACGCCTGGGACCAGGCTATCCGCGCCTCGCTGGCGGGGATGGATATGAACCAGTGGTTCCTGGAGATGTACGGCAAGTCGGATCCGCCGGAGGACTTCGAGATGCGCATCAAGTCGCCGCGCATCTACGTCTCCGGGGTGGATATCAGCGAGGTCGCGGCGCGCAACCAGCTCCCCTTCAATCGCAACCCGGCCACCGGCGGAATCGGCACCATCAGCGGCCGACCGGCGTACGCCGAGGGCCTCAATCGCGCCAACGAAAACGCCTTCAACCTCGTACTCGTGCGCAACAGCCTGCGCGACGCCGTCTTTCGTGCGCCCTACCTCGGCACGGTGTTGGACCTGGAGCTGGCCGACTATGTCCTGGGCACCTCCGTCGACGCCCTGAGCGAAGCCGAACCCGTGAGGCTGGAAGGCTACCTGCGCTTGTACGACGCGAGCACGGGGGAGGTCGTGTACTTCACGCTCCTCAACTTGCGCAACATCAGCTCCGAAGCGTCGCTTTTCGGCGAGATGCAGCGGCAGGTCATCGAACTGGAAAGCTGGACGATGCAACGCAACCGGCAGCCGTGACTACAATCCCTCGAGGGTCGACACGGCTGCCGAGGTCGAGCTTCGAAGCGCGGCACTGCTCGCCGGCGAGATGCGTTACGAGCCCATCGCTGCGAAGCTCTGGAAGAGCGCCTCGATGCCCTCATCGATCTGCTCGGTGGTGATGTTGAGCGGCGGACCAATGCGCAAGACGTTGCCATAGAGGCCACCCTTGCCGATCAGGAGGCCGCGGGCCTTGGTCTCCTCCATGAGGCGCACGGCGGCCACGGCGGCCGGCTCCTTCGAGGCGCGGTCGTTGACCAGCTCGATGCCCTGCATCAGGCCCAGGCCGCGCACGTCGCCGATGACGTCGAAGCGGTCGGCGAGCTCGTCGAGGCGCTCCCTCAGGTGAGCGCCGACGACAGCCGCATTCTCGAGCAGTCCTTCTTCCTCGATCACCGAGATCGATGCAGACGAGGCGACCGACGACATGGGGTTGCCGCCGAAGGTCGAGATGCTCAGCCCCCCGCCGAACTCGTCGGCGAGCTCAGGGCGCGTGATCGTGGCGCCGAGCGGCGCACCGTTGGCGATCCCCTTCGCCATGGTGATGACATCGGGCTCGACGCCCCAGTGCTCGATGCCGAACCACTTACCGCCGGTGCGCCCGAATCCGCTCTGCACCTCGTCGGCGATGAACAGGCCGCCGTGACGGCGAACGATGTCGGCGGCGATACGGAAATACTCGGGCGGCGGCACAATGTAGCCACCCGCCCCGAGGACGGTCTCGGCGAGAAAGCCGGCGATGACCCCGGGAGTCGAGGTAGCGATGACTTCCTCGAGATCTTCGGCGCAGGCCACTCCACAGTCGGGATAGGTGAGCTTGAACGGACAACGGTAGCAATAAGGCGCCGGCGCGTGGACGATCGAGGCGATCTGGTTGGGCTGCATCTTCCACGTCGACTGCCCCGATAACGAGCGCGCCCCCGCCGAGCGGCCGCTGTAGGAGTGGCGCAGAGCCACGATCGTCTGCGCCCCGGTTGCGAGCTGTGCCAGCAGCACCGCAGTCTCGTTCGCCTCGGTGCCGCTGTTGGTGAAGAA
>CAYSHI010000203.1:0-3391 GCA_964430745.1 uncultured Acidobacteriota bacterium
TCAGGGCTCGTCGACGATGCCGAAGCATCGCCTTCCTCGCCCTTCCTTGATCTCGCCCGCAATTCCCTCTGCAAGTGTCAAGCTATGTTGGAGACAGCACACTAGTGTGCTGGGACAGGACACTAGCCCGGCTTGCCGATCACGAGCAGAAACGCGGCCTCCTCGACACCACGAACCGAATGAGGCATGCCGGCGGCAAAAACAACCGAGCAACCCGTCTCCACGGTGCGCTCGGCGCCGTCGCTGATGAACACGATTCTTCCTTCGATCACCGTCAGGGTGACCGAGCCCGGCGCCACGTGCTCGTCGAGAGAAGAACCCTCGTTGATGACCGTCAGCAGGACGTTCATGTCCGGAGCCTTGGCGAGCGTTCGGGCGCTGCGGCCGTTGCTGGCGTACTCCGGGCTGTCGCGGAGGGCTGCCGCAACAGCCTTCAGGTCGAAATTCTCCGCCGTTGATTCGACAATCTCGATCGGCTTGCTCATGTTTGCTCTCCCTCTTTCTGTGTGATCTTGGTCGCCGTGGGATCATAGCGCCGATCGTATTGACGAAACCGGGAGGAATCGATGAGAAGAACCTCGATGCTGCTACTGGCACTCGTCGTCACCTTGGCCGTCCCTACGTCCGCACTCGCCCAGGAGGCCAACGGCCACCCCGCCGGCGCCGACGTCGCGTTCTTTCCCGGCGACTCCGTCACGCAGGGCAGCGTCCTTGTCGGTGGCGAGACGATCCAGTACACGGCACGGGCCGGCACGCTGCCGCTCACCGATGCCGCCGGTAAGACGCTCGCCAACGTCTTTTACATCTCCTATACAAAGGACGGTGTGGCCGATCCTTCCGAGCGACCGCTGCTGTTTTCCTTCAACGGCGGCCCGGGATCTGCGTCGATGTGGATGCACATCGGCTTGGTGGGCCCACGGCGCGTCAAGCTCGGCGACGGCGGCGGCGTGCATCGCGATCACTCACCGGCCCGGCTGATGCCGCCGGCCGAGATGATCGACAACGAGCACACCCTGCTCGACGTCGCCGACCTGGTTTTCATCGATCCGGTATCGACAGGCTACAGCCGGGCGCTTCCGGGGGTGGACGCGAGTCAGTTCCACGGCTTTGCAGAGGACATTGCCGCGGTCGGCGACTTCATCCGCCTGTACGTATCCCGCAACGACCGCTGGGATTCGCCCAAGTTCATCATCGGCGAAAGCTACGGCACGCGGCGGGCCGCCGGTTTGTCGGCATCTCTTCAGGGCCGAATGGGGATGGACCTCAACGGGTTGATCCTGGTTTCGGCGGGGTCGATCGGTGAGCAATTCGGCAACTTCGGCATCCTGCAGTCCGCCATCAACATCCCGCACGCCGCCGCCACCGCCTGGTACCACCAGAAGCTCCCCAGCGACCTCCAATCCAAGCCTCTGCGCGAGTTCCTCGACGAGGTCGAGGCTTTCGCCCTCGACGAGTTCGCCGTCGCCCTGCTGCAGGGAAACAAGCTCAGCGAGCGCGAGCGCGCCGACATCGTCGCCAAGGTAGCCCGCTACACCGGCCTTTCGGAGGAATACGTCGACGCCATCCACTTCCGCATCGACATGAACCGCTTTCGCAAGGAGCTGCTGCGGGATCACGGTCTGACGGTCGGTCGCCTCGACTCGCGCTTCACCGGCAACGACTATGACTCGGGCGGAGAAACCTACGAGTACGACGCCGCGATGGCCGCCATACGTGGGCCGTTCACACAGACGTTCAACACCTTCGTGCGCGACGAGCTCGGCTATCGCTCCGACCTCGACTACGCGGTTTCGGGGAACGTGCGCCCGTGGAACGATCCGCCGCCGGGCATGAACCTGCTGGAAACACTGCGCAACTCGCTGGCGCAAAACCCTCACCTGCATGTGATGATCGCCGACGGTTACTACGACAAGCTGTACTTCTGGCCCGAGTTCACCTTCTCGCAGTTCGATTTCTCCGGTCTGCGTGATCGGGTCACGATCGAAACCTACGAATCCGGCCACATGATGTACATCGATGAACCATCGCTCGCGAAGATGAAGACGGACATGGCAGCGCTCGTCGCGCGGGCGCTCAATCGCTGACAAGCAGGAGCATTCGACAGATGATCACGAAGGTTGCATTCGTCGCCTACCCCACCAGGAACATGGACGCCATGAAAGAGTTCTACGGTGGGCATCTCGGCCTCGAGCAGAGCCTCGATTTCGGCGACATGTGGAGCGAGTTCGTTACCCCTGAAGGAAAGACGCTCGCGCTGGACCCCCACTCCGGACAGATGCCCGACGCCAAGCCGTACGTTTCTCTCGAGAGCGACGACATCGAAGCCGACATCGAGAGCCTGAGGGACGCCGGCGCCATCGTGGCGAAGGAGGTCTGGGCGAATGAGCACGACGGCCGCGAGGTCTGCAAGATGGCCATCGTCGTCGATCCCGACGGGAACCCGGTGATGCTCCACCAGATAGCCGAATGGCGGAAGGAAGAGTAGGCTCGCACGGGCGCCGGCTCGGCGGCCCGCGTTCAGCTTCGCGAACGCGGGCATCGTGGGGCGCTGCTGCTTCGCTACTCGCCATTCTTCTGGCCTTGGGGGCCGCGGCCTCGCTGTCCGCCGACAGTCCGCGGCCTCGCTTGTCCACTTCAGCCTCCGGTCCGCCCGTGTTCGCCGCACGGCAAGGCGCTCGGACCGTCGACGCGGGGACCCTTGTCCTGCACCTTCTCGGCCGCGAGATCGGCGCCGAGCAATTCGAGCTACAACGCGATGGTGACGGCCTGCGGTTGTCGGACTCGTTCTCGTACGTCGACCGCGGTGGCGAGGTAACGCTCGAAAGTACGCTCGAAATGGCGGCCGATCTCACCCCACGCCGTCTGCGCGCCATCGGACGCACGTACCGTTTTCTCCAGGTCGACGTCGCCGTCGAGATCGAGGACGGCGTCGCCACGGTGAGCAACCTGGGAGACGCACAGAGCGTGCCCTTGGCGCCGCCGTTCTTCGTCGTTCCGGGGTACGCGCCCCTGGCGGCACGCTCGCTGCTGATCGAGTATTGGGAGCGCCACGGCCGGCCGGCGACGGTGACGACAATCCCCGGCGCTCCGACCAGCACCGTCACCATCGAAGCAAAGGGTCGCGACAACCTCCACCTCGACGGCAAAGTCGTCGAGCTGCGACGCTATGTGGTGCGGGGCGCGGCGTGGGGTCGAGAGATGGTGTGGCTCGATGGCGACGGCCGCCTGGCGGCCATCTTCACGCGCGCCAATATCCTGCCGCTGGACGGCATCCGCGCCGATCTGATCGCGGCGCGCGGGCAACTCGAGGAGCTCGCGGTGGCGGGATACATGAGCGAGCTCGAGCAGATGTCCCGGCTCGCCGAGCCGCGGGCAAGCGGCGTCTTCGCGC
>CAYSHI010000204.1:0-3339 GCA_964430745.1 uncultured Acidobacteriota bacterium
GGATTGGTCTCGAAGTAGAAGCCGTTCCGGTGGTCGTGGAAGGTGTCGAGCGTAACGGTGAACGAGTCGTTGTTGGTGTGCGGCTGGTCGCGCTTCAGCACGTTGGCGATGATGCTCGCCGGCTCGTCGTCGTAGCAGAACGCCGAGATGTAGATGAACTCGTCGTCGAAAAGCAGACGAACCTCGGTGCGCTGCGAGGCTGCCTGCCCCTCGTCCGGAGCGGCCTGGATGAACCCGGTCAGGACCGGGGCGCCCGTCCAGGCGTCATCGTCGAGGCGTGCGTCGATCGTCGGGGGCGTGGTCGTCCGGGTGGCGGCGAAGCGGAAACGAGCGTCGGCCTCGGTGACGGCGGGGTCCCGCTGCTGCGCCGAGGCGAGCCGGGGGACAATCGACAGCGCGGCAGCGGCCAACACGACCGCCACCCGAGCTCTGAAGGGTTCGGCGGTCCGGACTCGGGCTCGTTTGTCGTGTCGGAGCGGCAAGGTCTGGTGCGTTGTCTCGAACGGGTCGACCACTGCCCGACAGCGTACCTCCAGCAGCCGAACCGGAAAAGCGATCACGAAGTGTGATTTGGCGCCCGGTCGGTGCGTGAGGGGCGGGTACGGTAGTACAGCACCTCACCGGTGTCTTCGTCCAGCGACAGGCGCTCGAGCACCAGAGACGCAAGGCCGATGGCGTTCACGGAAATCTGGCTCACGCCCGGACATTGCAGATCTATTGACACCCTCGCAACAGTACCTCTACGCTGAATGACGAGTTCAACATGGGAAAAGGCGAAACATGACGAACGGTCGGCTTCCCGGGCCCACTGCCCTTCTGATCGGAGCACTTTTTCTCGCCCTTCCTGTGGCCGCAGCCGCCTCACACTCGCACCCCGAGGACCCGGCCCGAGACTGCACACTCTGTTTCTCCCTTCATCTGCCCGGCTGCCTGTCGATCGCTCCGGATGTGTCGCGCCCCTGTTGCGCCCGGACGGTGCAATGCAACGCTACTGCCTGGGACACAGAGGAGACGTTTTCGTCTCACTCCGGCCGCGGGCCGCCGCTCACCGCCCACGCGTCCTGAAACGGCCGTTCCGGTAGCAACTCTCTCGCCACCGTTCGGCCACGCCGTCCCTCGAGGGCGGCAAGCCCCACTCTTCTGACACATGACGCAGCATGAGACGTAAGCGCCCGACGAATTCGGGCGCCGCCGCGAAGTCAGAGCGAGTTCATACCTGAACAACACAACCCGAGGATCCCGACGATGCGACTCTTCTGCAAGGCAATCGCTATCGCGGCGGCCGTAGTCGCGGCCATGGGCGTTGCCGGCACGGCGGCCGCCACGCCGCAAGACGCCCCGCAGATCGACCGGCTTCAGCAACGCGTGGCAGAGCTCGAGGCAACGATCGATTCGATGCGGAGCGAATATGACAGCCGACTCAACGCAATCGAGCGGCAGCTCGCGACGCTCGGCGCAGCGCCGGCGGAGGAGGGTGCCGCCATCGTGCAAGACGATGAGGCAATGAGTCCGGAAGAGCGCGCCGAGCTCGAAGCGGAGCTCGCCACAATCCTGGGAGAGGAACCCGGAACGGAAACAGGAACCGGCGGGCAAACAACGCCACAGGGCGGCCAACAACGCTTCACCGGTCAAAGTCGCAACCTCAACCGGCTCAACCCCGAGATCTCGGCGGCCGGCGATTTCTTCGGCGTCGTCAGCGACCAGAGCGGCGACCCTGACAGCAACCAGTTCCGCCTCGGTGAGTTCGAGGTGGCGCTGCAGGCGTCCCTCGACCCGTATTCCGCCGCCAAGTTCATCATCGTGCAGGAGGGCGACGAAATCGGCCTCGAGGAGGGCTTCATAGAATACACAGCGCTACCCGGCGGCCTCGGCGTGAAGGGCGGGCAGATGCGCCTCGATTGGGGCAAGCTCAACCGTTGGCACCAGCACGCGCTGCCGCAAACCGACCGTCCGCTCGTGCACCAGGCGATGCTCGGCGAGGGGGGTCTCACCGGGCTCGGCGTGTCGACATCGTGGCTGCCGCCGGCGTTTCTGGGCGATTACAACGAGATCATCGTGCAGGTCGTCAACGACGACAACGACTTCGCGTTTTCCGGCCGCGGCTTCGAGCAGCCGCTGTTCCTGCTGCACGAAACCAACTACTTCGATATCTCCCCGGCAACGTACTTCGAGCTCGGGTTGTCCGCGACAACGGGCACGGCGGACTTCGACGGCGATTACCGCAACGGTATCTTCGGCACCGACTGGAACTTCAACTGGACCCCCCCGGAAGCCTCGCTCTATCGGAGCTTCGAGCTCCGCGGCGAGTTTATGTGGACGCGCCGCGAGGGACCGGAGGGCCGGAGAAGCTCGATCGGCACCTATACCTACGGTGTCTACAAGTTGAGCCGCCGCTCCTTCGTCGGCCTGCGCGGCGATTGGACCGAGCTGCCGCAGGCACCCGGTATCGACGTTTGGGGGGCGTCACCGTATTTCGAGTGGTGGCAGAGTGAATACGCGCGCTTCCGTTTTCAGTACTCTTACCTGTCGCACCGGTTCGAAGACCCGGAACCCGAGCACAAGTTCTACTTTCAACTGACCTGGGCCATCGGCCCCCACAAGCACGAGAGATACTGATGCGAACCGCCGCCTCAAAGCGAACCGTCATCGCACCACTCCTTCGTGGCGCCGGGGCACTGAGCATCGCCGTGCTTGCAGTCGGCGCCGGCCTCGCCATCGCCGCGCAGGACCTCCGCGTCGTTACCTCGGTGACCGCCTATCAATCGATTGCCGAAGAGGTTCTCGGCGAGAGGGGTTCGGTCGAATCGATAGCCGCCTGGCGGCAGGACGCGCACTTCGTACAGGCGCGGCCGAGTTACTCGATCATGCTCTCGCGTGCCGACTTGCTGGCCGAAACCGGGCTCGATCTGGAGCTGTGGATGCCGGCCGTGATCGACAAGTCACGTAACCCGCGGATTCGCGAAGGCGAGGTAGGCTACGTGTCGGTGGCGAGCGGAGTGCCGATGTTGGAGGTTCCCGAGAATCCCAGCCGGGCCGCGGGAGACATTCACGTGTTCGGCAATCCCCACGTGCATACCGATCCGCTGCGTGCCGTCATGATTGCCAACAACATCAGGATCGGCCTGCAGAACGTCGATGACGCCAACGCTGCGTACTACGAGGAGCGCTTCCAGGAGTTCAAGACGAAGATCCACGAGCGTCTCTTCGGCGCCGAGCTGGTCGGGCTGGTCGGCGGCGACAAGCTTGCCGACCTGGCGATGAGAAAGCAGCTGCGTTCGTTCCTCGAAGAGACCGAGGTGGGCGGCGCCCCACTTTCCGAACGGCAGGGCGGCTGGCTGG
>CAYSHI010000205.1:0-6326 GCA_964430745.1 uncultured Acidobacteriota bacterium
GTCGGTTACCGCGCCCTCAACAACCTGGTGGGATCGGGGTTCCCCGGCGTCGTGTATCCGGTCAACCTGCGCGGCAAGCCGGTGCAGGGGATCCACGCCTATCCGTCCATCGCGGAGCTTCCCGCCACTCCGGATCTCGCCGTCATCTGCACGCCGGCGCCCACCGTCATCGACGTCGTCCGCGAGTGCGGCGAAGCGGGGGTGCTCGGCGTGATGATCCTGTCCGCCGGGTTCGGAGAGCTCGGTGGCGAGGGACGCAAGCTCCAGGAGGATCTGGGTGACGAGGTACACCGCTTCGACGGCATGCGCGTGGTCGGCCCCAACTGCCTCGGCATCATGGTGCCGTCGTTGAACCTCAATGCCAGCTTCGCCGCCGCGGCGCCGCCGCGCGGGAATATCGCCTTCATTTCGCAGTCCGGCGCCCTGTGCACGGCGGTACTCGACTGGGCACTCGAGCAGAACGTCGGCTTCTCCCACTTCGTCTCGGTGGGCAACATGCTCGATGTCGGCTTCGCCGACCTCATCGACTATTTCGGGCAAAGCGCCGAGACACGCTCGATCATTCTCTACGTCGAATCGATCACCGATGCGCGGGAGTTCATGTCGGCGGCACGAGCGTTCGCGCGCAGCAAGCCCATCGTCGCCTACAAGGCCGGGCGCTTCGCCGAATCGGCCAAGGCCGCCATGTCTCATACGGGCGCGCTCGCCGGCGACGACCAGGTCTTCGACGCCGCGGCACGACGCGCCGGCATCGAGCGCGTCTTCGAGATGGAAGACATGTTCGACTGCGCCGAGCTACTCGCGCACCACCCGCCCCCGCGCTCGTCGCGGCTGGCGATCGTCACCAACGCCGGCGGCCCCGGCGTGATGGCCACGGATGCGCTGATGGCGCGGCGCGGCGACATTGCGACGCTGTCGGACGAGACCATCGGCAAGCTCGACGAGGTATTGCCCGCACACTGGTCGCACAACAACCCCGTCGACGTCATCGGCGACGCTCCGCCGGAGCGGTACGCCGACGCCACGCGGATGGTTGCCGAGGACCCCGGCGTCGACGCCATTCTGGTGATCCTGGCGCCGCAGGCAATGACCGACGCGGGGCGTGCCGGCGAGGCCGTAGCCGAGGTGGCCAAGGCCACGGACAAGCCCATCCTCGCCTCGTGGATGGGCGGCGCCAGCGTACGCGAGGGCGCGCGGGCGCTGTCCCGGGCGGGGGTGCCGACGTACGGCACGCCCGAGCCGGCGGTGCACGCCTTCATGCACATGGTCTCGTACGCCCGCAACCTCCAGCTTCTGCACGAGACGCCGAGGGAGGTCCGGTTCGACTTCGCCGCCGACCGCGAAACGGCTCACGACAGGTCGCACGAGATCCTCTCGAGCGGCGGCGAGCTGCTCTCGGAGACGGCGTCCAAGGCGCTCCTCGACGCCAACGGCATCGCCACCACAGCACCGCAAGCCGCCGCCACCGCCGATGAGGCGGTGGAGTGCGCACAGCGCATCGGCTACCCGGTGGCTCTCAAGATCGTCTCCCCGCAGATTACCCACAAGACCGATGTCGGCGGCATCGAGCTCAACGTGCGCGACGACGACGAAGCGCGTGCCGCCTTCGAGCGCATCGTCGCGTCGGTGGCCGAGAAGCGCCCCGATGCCGACATCGACGGTGTCTCGGTGCAACGAATGGTGAACACCGACGACGGCTTCGAGCTCATTCTCGGCGCCCGCAAGGATCCGACCTTCGGCGCGGTGATTCTCGTCGGCACCGGCGGCGTGACCGCGGAGGTCATGAAAGACTTCGCCATCGGACTGCCGCCGCTCAACGAGCGCCTGGCGCATCGACTTCTCGAGTCGCTGCGCGCCTGGCCGTTGCTGCAGGGTTATCGCGACCGCCCGGGCGTCGACGTCGACGCGCTGGTCGACACCCTCGTTCGCTTCTCGTATCTCGTCGCCGAGCACGCCGCCATCAGCGAGATCGACATCAACCCGCTGCTGGCAACGCCCGGCGACATCGTCGCGCTCGACGCCCGCATCATCGTCGACGAGGAGATCCTGGAGAACCCGCCGGCGCCGTACTCGCACCTCGCTATTCGCCCCGTTCCTCGGCAGTTCACCAAAAGCATCGAGCTGGAGGACGGCACGCCGGTGACGCTGCGGCCGATCCAGCCGGAAGACGAGCCCATGTGGCACGTGCTGCTGAGTAGCTGCTCACCCGAGTCCATCTACAGCCGCTTCTTCGCCCCCATCCGCGAGTTCACGCACGAGATGGCCACCCGCTTTTGCTTCATCGACTACGACCGCGAGATGGCGATCGTCGCCGAGGTCGAAGACGAAGAGGGCCGGTCCCTGGTGGCCGTCGGACGCCTGGTGGCGGACCCGGAGCGCGAAGAGGCCGAATACGCCATCCTCGTTCATGACGATTACCAGAGCAGCGGCCTGGGCACCGTGCTCACCCGCTATTGCCTGGAGATCGCCGAAGGGATCGGCATGAAACGGATCACCGCGGTGACCCTGCGCAACAACACCAAGATGGCGGCGATCTTCCGCAAGATGGACTTCAAGCTGACGCACGACCCCGAGGAGGGCTTCATCAACGCCGAGAAGCTACTCGGCTGAGCGCATCTAGGGCTTATCGAGCTCCTCGATGCGCGCCTCGGAGGGGCCGCGCAACGCATCGATGCGGCCCGCCGCGGCCTCGACCTCGTACATGACGCGAAGCAGGTTGCGCCCGGCGACCTTGGCGACGTCGTCGTCGCTGTAGCCGCGATGCAGCAGCTCCTCGATCAGCGCCGGGTACTTGGATACGTCTTCGAGACCCGTCGGCACCATCGTGATGCCGTCGAAGTCGGCGCCGATGCCGACATGGTCGATGCCCGCGACGTCGCGGAGGTGGTCGATATGATCGGCCACCTGGCGCAGATCGGCGGACGGCGCCGGGTTGGCTGCCTGCCACACTTCGATGAGCCGGCCGACCTCGTCTTCGCCGACGTCTTCTCCCCGCAGGCGGGCCTCCTCGGCCTCGGCGCGGTAGCGGTGGTCGCGCGCCTCGACGGAAACGAACGAAGGCACGAACGTCGCCATCACCAGGCCCTCGATGGCGCGAACGCGCTCGAGCACGTCGTCCGGCACGTTGCGCGGATGGTCACAGACCGAGCGTGCCCCGGAATGAGAAAAGACCACCGGGGCTTCGCTGGTGTCGATGGCATCGTGCATGGTCGCCGGCGAGGTATGCGATAGGTCGACCATCATGCCCAGGCGATTCATCTCGCGCACGACCTCGCGGCCGAAGGGCGTCAGCCCGTTGTGACGCGGCTCGTCGGTGCCGGAATCGGCCCAGGCGATGTTGTCGTTGTGCGTCAACGTCATATAGCGACACCCTGCAACGAACGCCTGGCGCAAGACCGCGAGCGAGTTCTCGATCGCGTGGCCACCCTCGATGGCCAGCACCGAGGCGACCTTGCCGGCGGCAAACCCCGAGCAGATCTCGTCGGCGCTGGTGGCCAACGCGAAGGTGTCCGGGTACTCGGCGATGATGCGGCGCATGACGTCGATCTGCTCGAAAAGCACCTTTGCGGCCCCCGGCCCCTCGTACGAAGAAGGCAAGTAGAGGGCCCAGAACTGCGCCCCGACGTGGCCATAGCGGAGCCGGCCGACGTCGGTGTGCATGGGCGGCTCGAGCGTCGATGTGTCCGCGGAGAGGTCGATCTTGGCAACGTGGTTGCCGACCCGCTTGCGGTACTGCCACGGCAGGTCGTTGTGACCATCGATCAGCGGTGTGTTTCGCAGGATCTGGCGCGCTTTTTCGTACATGGCTCTGTCCCCTCCCCGGGCGTATTCAATCAACCTATCCCGCGCGGACGGGAGGCGCTAGATCCCACGACCTCGTCGCGTCGGTCAGGGGTGCCGGAAGCGTCGATTTCCGCAATGCAGGAGACATGAGGTCTCGCACCGGGCGCGGGGCCTGCGGCCCCGCGCCCATTGACCGGAGTGCGGGTTTTCCCTACCCTCCAGCCAGGATGAGGCACGAGAAATGCTTCACCCGGCGCCCCCAGCGTCCCGCCGCCGCCACGATCCCCGACGATCCACGAGCCGGGAGTACTCCATGACGCTTCGCCACGCTGCACACCCGCTGTACCTGCATCGCTTGTCCGCCGTAACAACCGCTCTGCTCCTCCTGCTGGCCGTTTCCTGCACGCCGGCGCCCGACGGCGGGCCCGCGGCCGACGTCGAGCCCGCCGACATGGTCATCCACAACGGCAAGGTGGTGACTGTCGACGACGACGTGCGCGAGGCCGAGGGCATCGTCATCCGCGGCGACCGCATCGAAATGGTGGGAACAAACGCCGAGGTTGAGGCCTACATCGGACCGAACACGGAGGTCATCGACCTCGAAGGCAACCTGGCGATCCCCGGCCTGATCGAAGGACACGGCCACTTCATGGGCATCGGCTCCAACGTCATGAACCTCGACCTTCTCGATACCACGACCTGGCAGGGCGTCGTGGACATGGTCGAAGACGCCGTGGCGGACGCCGAGCCCGGACAGCTCATCCAGGGGCGCGGCTGGCATCAAGAGAAGATGACCGACCTCGACGAGTCCAATACCGTGCGGGGCTTCCCCACTCATGACGACGTCAGCGCCGTCAGCCGCGAGAATCCCGTGATTCTCCGCCACGCCTCCGGCCACGCCTCGTTCGGCAACGCCTACGCCATGGAGCTTGCGGAGGTCACCGCCGATACCGGCCAGCCTGACGGTGGCGAGATCATCATGGATGAGAACGGCGAGCCGATCGGCGTGTTCGTCGAGCGGGCTTCGGGCGTTCTCGGCCGCGCCACCCGCAATATCGAGAACCGTATGACCGACGAGGAACGCGACGCGCGCACCTGGCAGCAGATGGAGCTGGCCAGCCAGGAGGTCATCAGCAAGGGCATCACCAGCTTTCAGGACGCCGGCTCGGGGATCGGCACCATCGAGCTGTGGAAGCGCGGCATCGACGAAGATGCCCTGCAGGTGCGCATCTGGGCAATGTTGAGCAGCGGCGGCCTCGATGCCGAGACCCTGCAGGAGCAGCGCGTCATCGGCTACGGCGACGACATGCTCACGGTACGCGCCATCAAGATGAGCATCGACGGCGCTCTCGGCCCGCGCGGCGCCTGGTTGCTCGAGCCCTATTCGGACGAGCCCTCGAGTGCCGGGCACAACACCGGAGATCCGTCACGCATCGAGGAGATCTCCAACCTGGCGATCGAAAACGGCTATCAGCTGTGCGTTCACGCCATCGGCGATCGCGCCAACCGCGAGGTGCTCGACATCTACGAGCGCACATACGAGGCACATCCCGAGCAGGCCGAGGACGCGCGCTTCCGCATCGAGCATTCACAGCACCTGCATCCGGACGACGTACCGCGCTTCGGCGAGCTGGGCGTCATCGCCTCGATGCAGGGGATCCACTGCACCTCCGACGCTCCCTGGGTGACGCCCCGCCTCGGGGCCGAGCGGGCCGAGGGCGGAGCCTATGTGTGGCAGGACCTGATGCAGAGCGGCGCGGTCGTTACCAACGGCACCGACGCGCCTGTCGAGCGCGTCGATCCGCTGCCCTCCTTTTACGCCACCGTCAGCCGCATGATGGCCAACGGCCAGCGCTTCTACCCCGAGCAGAGCATGAGTCGTGAGGAGGCGCTGCGCTCCTACACCATCAACGGCGCCTTCGCCGCCTTCGAAGAGGACATCAAAGGCTCGATCACGCCCGGCAAGCTCGCGGATATCGTCGTTCTCGACAAGGACATCATGACCATCCGCGAGGAGCAGATTCTCGATACTCGCGTGCTCAAGACGATCATCGGCGGACGCGTGGTGTACAGCGCGCAGTAGCGTCTGGCGACTCTCTGGAGAGCAACGATCGACAGGGGCGGCCCGGTAGGGGTCGCCCCGTTTTGCGTTTACAAACCTTTACCGATCTCTTACTGACCGCTGACGACGTTTCGTTCCAGAGTTACGTCATACAAGAACATGAGGCGGCCCCGCGAGCCCGAGACGGCGCGGGGCATGGATCAACGATCCGGCGCAACCAAGGAGGTCGGCATGAAGACACGATGGGCGAAGTACTCGTTGGCGGCAGGACTGGCACTACTCCTGGCCTTGCCCGCCGTGGCCTACTCACAAGGCGGCCCGCGCGGCCCTCGATTCTCCGGAGGCGAGCAGGCGGGACGCGGGCGCGCGACCGGAGCGGCGTTCAGTGGGCGAGGACGGCTCCGCGCGGCAGTGGGCCGTGGCGGCGGCCGGCTCGCCCTGGCGGGCCGCGCCCTGGCGCACGCCGATGAGATCGCACTCA
>CAYSHI010000206.1:0-6550 GCA_964430745.1 uncultured Acidobacteriota bacterium
CTGTTTCGATGCAAACCGAGTGAACGTCGCGGTTCGAGCCTACGAGAACCTCGGCGACCGCGCGTCGTCCCCAGAGCCACTCGCTCACGGGATGCTCACTCGGCGTCCCCTCCCACAGCGCGTTCGATGCGCTCGGCGACACCGGCCACCGGCGGATCCAGCGATGCCGCCGCGCCGGCCTCGAGCAGCGGCACCAGCCGCTTGAGCTCCGGTCCCGAATCGGCGCCGCTGATCGCCAGCCGCAGGGGGTGAAAGAGCCGCCGCCCACCGGCGCCGGTGGCCTCCTTGACGCGCGTGACGGTGGCCAGGTAGCCCTCCTCGGAATCGAGATCCCCCGCCCTGCTCGCGTCGGCGAAGGCGTTGACCACCGCGGTGGCCTCATCGTCGTCGCGCACCTCGGCCGCGGCCGCAATGAGCTCTTGCCACGACGGATAGGCGAGCTGACGAAGAGGCTCTCCCAGCTCGGTGAGGCGTCGCTTGCCGACGGCGACGAGCTCGGCGGCCTCCGCCCACCATTGCCGAGCCGGCCCTGTCGCGGGCACTTCCAGGCCGGCGGCCGCGAGGAAGGGCTGCGACTGCTCGAGTAACGTCATGGGCGGCGTCCTCGCCATGTGCTGGCCGTTGAGCCACTCGAGCTTGGTCTCGTCGAACACGGAGTTCGCGGCCGACATGTCGGCGATATCGTAGGCGACCTCGAGCTCGGCCATGTCCAGCACTTCCTGCTCGTTTGGAGGGCTCCACCCCATCAGCGCCAGAAAATTACAGAGCGCCTGCGGCAGGATGCCCCCGTCGCGCATCTGCGCCACCGAGGTGGCTCCGTGCCGCTTCGACAAACGACTGCGATCGGGGCCCAGCACCAGCGGCAGATGCGCGAAGGCGGGCGTCTCCCACCCGAGCACGTCGTACAGCAGGATCTGGCGCGGCGTATTCGGAAGATGGTCCTCGCCCCGCACGACGCGATCGACGCGCATGTCGTGATCGTCGACGACGACGGCGAGGTTGTACGTGGGTGTGCCGTCGGCACGCGCCACCACGAAGTCGCTCATCTCGCCGGCCGCCACGCCGGTGGCGCCACGTAGATCGTCGACAAAACGCACCGGCCGATCGGGCACCTTGAAGCGCAGCGCCGCACCGCCCTTTCCCAGCAGCGCCGCCGCCCCGGCCGGTGTCGCCGAGCGGTGAGCCCCACGGAAGACGAGCGATTCGCCGCGTGCAACGGCCTCCTCGCGTAAGGCGGCCATCTGTTCGGCGGTTTCGAAGCACGGATAAGCCCAGCCGGTGTCGAGCAACCGCCGGACGATCTCGCGGTAGCGCTCGGTGCGCTCCGACTGCCGGTAGGGGCCGTGCGAGCCGCCGACCTCGGGCCCCTCGTCCCAGTCGAGGCCCAGCCATCGGAGGTCGTTGAGGATCGTATGCTCGTTGGCCTTGTCGCTGCGCTCGGCGTCGGTGTCCTCGATGCGGACCACGAGCTCGCCTTCCGCCTGCCGCGCCACCAACCAGTTGATGAGCGCCGTGCGCGCGTTGCCGACGTGCAGCGATCCGGTGGGGCTCGGCGCGAATCTCAGCCGTTGCGCCATCATCGTCTCTTCGCTTCCTCTCCGCTCAGACCGGGCCGACGGTGGCCACGGCGTGCGCGGCGATCCCTTCGCCGCGGCCGATGCTCCCCAATCCCTCGCCCCGCGTCGCCTTCACGTTGACACAGGAGTCCGGCAACCCCAGGCGCTCCGCCAGAAGCCGGCGCATGCGGTCGAGATGCGGCAACAAACGAGGTTGCTCGGCCACGATCGTGGCATCGACGTTGAGGGCACGGTAACCGGCATCGGCAAGATCGGCGACCACGGCGCCGAGAAGCTCGAGGCTGTCGGCATCTTTCCAGCGCGCCTCCGAGGCCGGGAACTTCTGGCCGATGTCGCCGAGCCCGGCGGCTCCGAGCAGCGCGTCGATGACGGCGTGTGTCAGCGAGTCAGCGTCGGAGTGCCCGTCGAGACCCCGATCGTGGTCGATCTGAACACCGCCGAGAACGAGCCGGCGCCCCGATGCGAGCGGGTGGACGTCGTAGCCGAAGCCGACGCGCGGAAAGGGGCCCACGGGTGTGCCGCCGAGTCGCCGGCCGACGGTTTCCAGGTCGGCGGGGTCGGTGACCTTGATGTTGTCCTCCTCGCCGGAGACGGCGACGACCCTACGGCCCGCGCGCTCGAAGAGGGCCGCGTCGTCGGTCGCCTCCTCGCCGGACTCCCTGGCCGCCAAGTGAGCCGCGAGCAACGGCGCGAAGGCGAACCCCTGAGGCGTCTGTGCTCGCTGCACGCGTGCACGGTCGATCGAGCGTACGACCTCGCCGTCGGCCACCTCCTTGAGGGAGTCGACGGAGGGCACGACCGGGACGGCGCCCTGCGAACGCGCCGCCTCGGCGATGACGCGAAGCCACAGATCGTCGCTCGCACAGGGCCGGGCGGCGTCGTGCACCAGGACGACGTCCGCGGGATCCTCGCCGGCGCGGTCGGCACTCGTCTGCAGCGCCAGCAACCCCTCGAGCACGGAGGCCTGGCGCGTTTCCCCGCCGGGCACCGCCTCGACCGCGAGCCCCGAGGCGATCGTCGCGACCCGCTCGCTCCACGCCTCGGCTCCTTCGGCGGGCACGGTGACCACCGTGCGGCGGGCGCCGAGTCGTCCGGTAGTGGCGATCGTCCACGCGAGCAGCGCTTCGCCGGCCACCGGCACGAACGCCTTGGGAGAATCCGCTCCGAGGCGGGTACCGCTACCGGCAGCCGCAACGACGACGTCGAACGTCACCGGCATCACGCGGCGACCTCCGCGGCGACCATGCTCCGACGCTGCCGCCGCTGCAGCAGCGACAGGCCGCCGATGTACAGGTAACCGAGCTGATACAGGATCAGGAACGGGATGGCCGGCCACATGCCGCGCTGGATGGCGATCAATACGGTCGCACTGAAGTACACACCGATCGCCACCTCGAGCCAACACAGCCAACCCTCGCGGCCGCGATAGAGCTTGCCGGCCCATCCTTCTCCCGCGTGCCGCAGCGAGAACTTGGGCGTGCGCACGAACTCGCCGGGGTCGCGACGGAAACCCTCGAACACGGCCACGGTGTTGTTCACCGCCAGCCCCGTGTCCATGAGGACGAGCCCCACCAGCGACCGCACGACGCGCGCATCGAGCCGGCCGAGCTCTCGTTGCGACAGCACGTAGTAGACGTACACCGACAGGGTGCCGCACAGGAACACGGGAACGTCGAAGAGCAGAAAACCGCCGAAACCCGTGCGCATACGGATCATCATGGCGGGAAAGATGAGCGCCGCCAGCGCCAGGTTGAGCGGGTAGTTGATGTTCGCCGTCAGATGGAACGTCGCCTCGACCTTGACGCGCAGCGGCGCCGGCGAAGCCCAGATCTCGCCCAGCAACTTGCGCGCCGTCTGCACGGCCCCCTTGGTCCAGCGGTGGCGCTGGCTCTTGAGTCCGCTCACCTGCACCGGCAACTCGGCGGGCGCCTCGACCTCGTTGAGATAGACGAAGCGCCAACCGCGCACCTGGGCGCGGTACGAGAGGTCGAGATCCTCGGTGAGGGTGTCGTGCTGCCAGTTGCCGGCGTCTTCGATGGCGGTGCGGCGCCAGACACCGGCGGTGCCGTTGAAGTTGAAGAAGCGTCCCGAGCGATTGCGCGCCGCGTGCTCGACGACGAAATGTGCGTCGAGCTGCAGCGCCTGGGCGCTACTGAGCAGCGAGTAGTCACGGTTCACGTGCCCCCAGCGCGCCTGCACCATGCCGATGTCGTCGGCGTCGAAGTGCGGCAGCACGCGCCGGAGCATGTCAGACGGCGGAATGAAGTCGGCGTCGAAGACACAGATGAACTCGCCGCGTGCGCTCTTCAGGCCGTCGGCGAGCGCTCCCGCCTTGAAACCGACGCGGTCGGCGCGGTGCAGGTGGCGGATGTCGAATCCACGGCGGCGTAACGCCGCAACCTTGGCCGCGACGATCTCGCGCGTTTCGTCGGTGGAGTCGTCGAGCACCTGGATCTGCAGACGCTCTCGCGGGTAGTCCATGGCGGCGGCCGCCTCGAGCAAGCGCTCGGCCACATACCTCTCGTTGAACAGCGGAAGCTGTACAGTTACGCCGGGCCAGACATCCGGGGGGCCCGGATCGCTCGGCGCACGCGAGCGACTGTGCCGGTACAGCGCGACGATGACCAGACGATGCACTCCGTAAACGGCCAGCAGGAGCAGGACCGCAAAGTAGGCGCCGATCAGGAGGCGCTCGAAAACGGAGAGCTGGAGGAACGCGTTGGTCATGGCTCCGGGCGCGGGTCCGGCGGCGCGGCCCCGCTGATCATACTCGTCGGTTGGTGGGTTGCGATCGCCGCATGTTACCTGGCGTTGGTGCGAATCTACGACCTGCGCGGCTCGGCGCGCAGCGCCATTATCATCCTTCTCGCGGCCGGATTCGTCTACGCCCTCGCGTGCTGGTGGTTACAGCGCACCTGGGGGCGCCTGTCCGCGGCCTCCCGCCGCGCGGTGCTGGCCGCGATCATCGTCGGGGCCATCGGCTTTCGCATCATTCTACTGGCCGTCCCGCCGACGCTGTCCGACGACATCTACCGCTATCGCTGGGACGGCAGGGTTCAGGCGGCCGGCCTCAACCCCTACGCCGAGCCGCCGGCGGCAGCGTCGCTGGCGTCCCTGCGCGACCCCCTCTGGTTGCGCATCAACTACCCGGCGATTCGAACGATTTACGGCCCCGCCGCCCAGGTTCTGTTTGCCGTCACCTACCGCCTCGACCCGCGCCTGGCCGCCTACAAGGTGTCGGCGGCGATCGGCGACCTCCTGTGCATCGTCCTGTTGCTCGCCTGCCTCCGTCGCTGGAAGCTGCCCGGGTGGCGGCTGGCGCTGTACGCCTGGAGTCCGCTGGCCGCCTTCGAGTCCGCATCCAACGGGCACTTCGATAGCTGGCCCACCGCGGCGGTGTTGCTCGCCGTGTGGGCCACGCTTGCCGGCCGGAAGAGCCTGTCGAGCGCCGCGCTCGCCGGCGGCGTTCTGTTCAAGACGTGGCCGGCGATGTGGGCGCCGTTCCTGCTGCGACGCCGACCCCGCTGGCACATCGCGCTGTTCGCCGGTCTCGTGATCGCCGGGTACCTGCCCTTCCGCGATGCGGGGTTCGGGCTGGCGCAGCCCTGGCTCGATTACACCGGCCGTTGGCTGTTCAACGACGCGGGGTTCTTCGTGCTGCGCTCGCTCACCGGCTCCCAGCCCGTGGCGAAGGGCCTGGCGGCGGCGATCGGCGCGGGCGCCTTCCTGCTGCTGTGGCGGCGCGATGTCGAGCCGATGCGGGCCAACTATCTATTGCTGATCCTGGCCCTGTTTCTCATGCCGACGATCCATCCATGGTACCTGCTGTGGGCCCTGCCGCTGGCGGCCGCGGCGCTGGATCTGGGCTGGCTCACCGTCACCTTGCTGGCGCCGCTGTCGTACTGGATTCTGGTGGGCGCCGGTCCCGACTCCAACGTCTGGATCGAGCCGATCTGGGTGCGCTTCGCGATCTGGCTGCCGGCCCTCGCGGTGTGGATCGCGCAGTCGACGGCATCCGGCGTCCCCGGCCCACCGCCGCCCCCGGCCCGCCGGGTGGCGTCCTTCGAGAATCCCGTGACATAATCGGGGCGGCCCGCCTTCCGCGGGCTTCTTGTTCCGTCTCTGACTCCGTCTTCACAGGTGACTCCTATGGACGTACTCGTAGTCGGCGGCGGCGGCCGAGAGCACGCGCTCGTCTGGGCGCTCGCCAACAGCCCGTCTGTTGACACCATCTATTGCGCCCCCGGCAACGCCGGCATCGAAACGCTCGCCGGGCGCTGGGATATCGCAGCCGGTAACGTCGACGCGCTGATCGCCGCCGTACTCGACCACCATGTTGACCTCGTTGTCGTGGGGCCGGAGGCGCCGCTGACCGCGGGACTCGTCGACCGGCTTACAGCCGAGGGAGTGGCCTGCTTCGGCCCCTCGCGCAAGGCCGCGGTGCTCGAGGGCAGCAAGGCCTTCGCCAAGGCCTTCATGGCGCGGCACAACATCCCGACGGCGCCGTTCGAGATCTTCGACCAGGTCGGTGCGGCGCTGGACTTCGTGGCCGACTCACCCTGGGGCTATCCGTTGGTCGTCAAGGCGGACGGACTCGCCGCCGGTAAGGGCGTGGTCATTTGCGACGACGCCGAGCAGGCTGCCGCGGCCGTGCAGGCGGCGATGGGGGATTCGGTTTTCGGTCGCGCCGGCGATCGGCTCGTCGTCGAGGCGTTCATGCACGGCGTCGAGGCCACGTGCATGGCGATCTGCGACGGCACGCACGCACTGCCGCTGCTCGTGTCGCAGGATCACAAGCCCGCGTTCGACGGAGACAAGGGACCCAACACAGGCGGCATGGGGGCGTTTGCGCCGGCCGACCAGGTGGTGGACATGGCCAGCGCAGATCGTGTGCTGCGCGAGGTGCTGCAACCGACGGTGGACGGTATGGCCGCGGAAGGCCGCGTGTTCAAGGGCATCCTCTACGCCGGGTT